>JAAYDL010000114.1 GCA_012729265.1 Lentisphaerota bacterium
AGGCACGTGAAGTATTTGTCAATAATATTAACCTTACTAAGCAGTTCGATCTGTTTCGCCCATCGCGACCTTGAAACAGGGACATTTCTTCCCCGTGATCCAATCGGGTATAGTGATGGCCAGAGCGTGTGGGAGGAGGGGTCAGCCCGTGCATTGCGTCAAAATTGATTAACTCATGAGGTCTTCCACGGAGGCGAAGGCGCGTGGCGGAATAAGTAGGGGATTTTGGCTCATAGAGCCAACGCTACAACGAACAGGGTTGCGCGGAGTTGTAGAGTCGGCTCTGTGAAGTTGTAGGGTCGGCTCTGTGAGCCGATACAAGGACGGAGTGTTTCCCAATCGGCAAGATTGCTAGTCCCGGCGATTAGGGTTAAAACAAAATTGCGTCGAGCGTGTTATTCGGTAACCTACGATGTGAGGACGCAGGTGTTTTTCGAAGCTGCGTTGTTGGGAGATTGAAAACAAAACAAGGAGTCTAATGTGAAGAAGAGAATTGTTTCTGCTGTGAGTTTGGCTGTGTTCGGTGCGGTTGCAGTCAGTGTCGCTCAAATGCCGGGTGGCGGCATGGGCGGTGGCATGGGTTTTGGCGGCATGGGCGGTGGCATGGGTTTTGGCGGCATGGGTGGAGGGCGTACTCCTCAGGTCGTTGGAGAACCTGCGCCGGTGCCGAAGTCGGTGGCGATTCCTCGTCCGACCGCCCAAGAAGTTGACGCGATGAACGCAGAGCTGAAAAAGTTTATTCAAAACAACACTTCAGCCAGCAAGGACCTGCTGAAAGAATATGCTGATCTGATCTCCGTGGTACCGCCGCGCAATAATCCCTGTGTTCGCCCGACCTCCGGCGGGGTGCGTCAGGGACGTCATGACGCCTTTGTTGAAATTGCAAACAGTCAGGAATTTGATGTTCTGTTTCACGGCGACTCGATTACGGACTGGTGGCAGCAGCCCGCTGAACAGGGCGGCGGAACGGCAGTTTTTGAAAAGCATTTCGGAGATATGAAGGTTGCCAATTTTGCGGTGGCCGGCGATACCACGCAGGGATTGCTTTGGGGTCTTCAGAATGGGGAAGGGCAGGGGCATAAGCCGAAGGTCGTTATGCTCATGATCGGCACCAACAGCGCCGGCAGCAGCACCGGAGCAGAGATTGCAGAAGGGGTGGGGGCCGTGGTTCTGGAGCTCCAGAAAAATTTCCCGGATGCCAAAATCCTTCTGCTCGCAATTTTCCCGCGCGGCGCCAGCAATGAGGATCGCATGCGTCAGACGAATGAAGAAGCTAACAAAATTATCGCCAAGCTGGCCGATGACAAAAAAGTGTTCTTTATGAATATCAACGATAAGTTCCTCAACGCGCAGGGCGGCCTGATCGGTTTCCGTGGGGATAATCTGCACCCCAACGAAGAAGGCTACGAAATCTGGGCACAGGCGGTTAAGCCTATGATCGAAAAGCTGTTGAAATAAATTCGAAAACCTCTGGCCGGAAATCAATCCGATTCAGCGCCTTCTCTCAGTAAGCAATGCTTTACGAGGAGGCGGGTTCTGATTGCTTGAATGGACAATTCTCCATTTAAAATCAAAAGGGGCCCTTTGTGTGTAAACCTAAACAGTGAGATGACGGATGAAAAAACGACAGCGTAAGATAAGTAAACTGCGTGTTCCTGCTCTGATCCTGGTGCTTTCGGCCGCTGGCGCGGTTGGGGCCCAATCGTATCAGAAAACCGATAACGGAATAAAAACGGTAATCAATTCCATTGGCGTAGAACTCCAGTTCTACAGCCCTTCAACGGTTCGCGTGTTGAAATGGCCAGAGAGTGATCGTTTTGAAAAGGAAAGTCTCTCGGTCATTAAGAGCCCCGAAAAAACGGCGTTTACCGTAAAGCAGACCGGCGATGAGCTGGCGCTTAAGAGCGACAAACTGACCGCGACGGTGAATCTGAAGAGCGGTCAGATTGCCTTTCAGTCGATCGATGGCAAGACGCTGCTGAGCGAAAAAGAATCCAGTGCTAAGTTCACGGATTTTGATGATGTCGGCGACAAAACCTACAGTGTTTCTCAGGCCTATACGCTGGAGGGTAATGAGGCGATTTATGGACTCGGGATTCTTCAGCGCGGCAAGATGTCGCTGCGTAATATCAATGTGCACATGGTACAGAACAATACCGAGGACTTTGTCACCTTCTTTCAGTCGGAGAAGGGGTACGGCCTGTTTTGGGACAACTATTCGCCGACGGATTTTGTAGATAATCGCGAAGGAACATCCTTCAGCTCAGAAGTGGGCGACTGCATTGACTACTATTTTATGGTTGGCGGTAATGCCGACGGCGTGATTGCCTGCATGCGCGACCTCACTGGCCAAGTGCCTATGTTCCCGTTGTGGACCTTCGGCTATTGGCAGAGCAAAGAGCGCTATAAAAGTCAGGATGAAACGGTGGGCGTGGTGCGCAAATACCGCGAGCTGGGCGTGCCGCTCGACGGCATTATTCAAGACTGGCAGTATTGGGGGAACAACTATCTATGGAACGCCATGGAGTTCCTGAATGAGGAGTTTCCGAATCCGCAGAAAATGATTAACGAGGTGCATGGGATGAACGCGCACATGATCATTTCCATCTGGTCGTCGTTCGGTCCCATGACCAAGCCGTATCGTGAAATGGAGCCGCAAGGAATGCTGCTCGATATGGGTACGTGGCCGCAGTCGGGGTTGACCAGCTGGCCGCCGAACCGTGAATATCCTTCGGGCGTTAAGCCGTACGACCCCTTTCATCCAGAGGCGCGTGCGATTTACTGGAAATATCTCAACGACGGACTCTTTAAGCTGGGTATGGACGGCTGGTGGATGGACTCCACAGAGCCGGATCATCTGGATTTCCGTGAATCTGACTTTAATAATCCGACCTATCTCGGCTCCTTCCGCAAGGTGCGTAACGCGTATCCGCTGATGGCGGTCGGAGGGGTGTATGATAGTCAGCGTGAAGTGACGTCTGATAAGCGTGTATTCATTCTGACCCGCTCGGCGTTTGCGGGACAACAGCGCTATGGTGCCAATACGTGGTCGGGCGATGTGTATGCCTCTTGGGATGCGCTGAAGAATCAGATCTCTGCTGGTCTCAACTTTTCGCTCACCGGTATTCCGTATTGGAACAGCGATATCGGCGGCTTCTTCCTCTCAAATTTTAGAGGCAAATTAAATGATCCTGATTATCGTGAGCTCTATGCCCGCTGGGTTCAGTTCGGTGCTTTCTGCCCGATGATGCGTTCGCATGGGGCTGATGCGCCCCGCGAAATTTATCAGTTCGGCGAGAAGGGCGACGCCATCTACGATGCCATCGATAAATACATTAATCTGCGCTACAGCCTGCTGCCCTACATCTATTCTACGTCGTGGGATGTCACGGCCAACCAGTCCAGCATGATGCGTGCGCTGGTGATGGACTTTGCCGCCGATAAACAGGCGCTGGACATTAACGATGAATATATGTTCGGCAAATCCATTCTGGTCTGTCCGGTAACACAGAGCATGTATAAGGGCGATTACAGCTTCGTCAAATCCCGCGAACTCTATCTGCCCAAAGGCTCCGCATGGTTCGATTTCTGGACCGGAAAAAAACTGGACGGCGGAGAAACGGTCAGCAGAGAAACGCCGCTGGATATCATGCCGCTCTATATCAAGGCCGGCAGCATTCTGCCGATCGGCCCGAAGGTGCAGTATGCCGAGGAGAAAGCGTGGGATAATCTGCAGATCCGCGTGTACGAAGGCGCGGACGGAAGCTTCACCCTCTACGAAGATGAAAACGATAACTACAACTACGAAAACGGGGCCTTCTCAACCATCACCTTTACGTGGGATGACGCCTCCAAAACGCTGACCATCGGCGCGCGCAAAGGCGAGTTTCCGGGAATGCTCAAAAATCGTAAGTTCAGTATTGTTAAGGTTGCTGAAGGAAAAGCGGTCGGCGATGCCGCCGTCACCGCATATGATCAGGTCGTGAACTACACCGGGGAAAAGATCTCGATAAAGCTGTAAATCAACGTTAATTCTGTTGTTGCTCGGAGCGGCAATGTATTGCCCCGAGCGACAAATGCAAAACGCGGGAAAAATGCCCGCGTTTTGTTTTTGTGCACCCAGCAGGGCGCATTCAACTCTACGCTTTTGAGACACGCCGACTTTCTGAACCGAAAAATGTGGGGCAGACATCCCTGCCTCCCTCTCCCCGTCGTCGTAATCGTAATCGTCCTCGATGCGTGAAAAAGAGAACCGAGTAGATTGACCGCGAAATACGCGAAATTGCGCGAAAGGGAAGACGTGGAGACGGTATAGCCTGCACTGCGTGCTGGCTCATGCACCCTAGAATGCAGTCCGAGTACCAGAGGGAGCGCAAGAAATTTTAAAAAGTTTTTGACATGGGTAAACAGTAAAATTGGGGGCTTCCGTCCAATCTATAGACAACTCTCCGCAAAATGGCTGTTCATCAACCCGAGCGGTGCGATAAGATCGCGCCCGTTTTTTATTTAAGGAGTTATTTGATGAATATGCAGATCAAACCTGCTGAAGCGTGTCGGTATGATATTTTGTCGCTGGGCGAAGTGATGCTTCGTCTGGATCCCGGTGAAGGCCGTATTCGCACGGCGCGTTCGTTTAAGGCGTGGGAGGGCGGCGGAGAGTATAATGTTGCGCGCGGGCTGCGCCGGTGTTTTGGTCAGCGCGCGGCGGTGGTCACCGCATTTGCCAAGAACGAAGTCGGGCTCCTGATGGAGGATTTTATCCTGCAGGGCGGCGTGGATACTTCGCTGATACAATGGGTGGACTACGACGGCATTGGGCGAACCGTCCGCAACGGCATTAATTTTACGGAGCGCGGTTTCGGTATTCGCGGTGCGGTCGGCTGCTCCGATCGCGGTAATACGGCGGCCTCGCAGCTAAAGGCGGGCGACATCGACTGGGAATATATTTTCGGCACGCTCGGCGTGCGTTGGTTCCACACCGGCGGAATTTTTGCAGCGCTCTCTGAAACCACCGGCGAAGTCGTTATCGAAGCGGCCAAGACCGCCCAAAAATACGGCACCATCGTTTCTTACGATCTGAACTACCGTCCCTCGCTCTGGAAGGGCTTCGGCGGCCTTCAAAAATGCCGGGAGATCAATCGCGAGATTGCAAGGTATGTGGACGTGATGATCGGTAACGAAGAGGACTTTACCGCCTGCCTCGGCTTTGAAGTGGAAGGCGCAGACGATAATCTGACGGACTTGGAAGTCGATGCCTTCAAGAAGATGATCGCTGCCGCCATTAAGGAGTTTCCGAACTTTAAAGCCACTGCCACGACCCTGCGCGGCGTCAAGAGCGCAACGGTCAACGACTGGGGCGCGATATGTTGGGTCGACGGTGAGTTTTACACTGCCACACATCGGCCCAACCTGGAAATTATGGACCGTGTCGGCGGAGGCGACAGCTTTGCCTCCGGATTTATCTACGGCATGATGATTCTTCAAGATCCGGCCAAGGCCATTGAATACGGTGCCGCTCACGGCGCGCTCGCTATGACCACGCCCGGCGATACCACGATGGCCTCGCTCGCTGAAGTTGAAAAAATCGTCGCCGGTGCCGGTGCCCGCGTTGATCGGTAGGGGCGATATACATGTCGCCCGTACATAAAATGGAGATTCTTATGTTGAACGAACTGCTGAAACGACCGGTGATTCCGGTGATTGTAATTGATAACGCCGACGATGCTGAGCCGTTGGCCGAAGCATTGCTGAAGGGCGGAATGGATGTGATCGAAGTGACCTGTCGTACGGCGGCAGCGCCCGAGGCGCTCGCACGCATCAAAAAAGCTTTCCCGGAAATGCTGTTGGGGGCGGGCACGGTCGTGACCTCCGCTCAGGCGCAGATGTGCATTGATACGGGGGTGAGCTTTGGTTTGGCGCCGGGGTTGAATCCCGATACCGTCGAATTCTTTCAAGAAAACAACACGCTCTTTATTCCCGGTGTAATGACGCCTTCGGAAATTGAAGCCGGGCTCGCGCTGGGCTGTAAGCTGCTCAAATTTTTTCCGGCCGGTGCGGCAGGCGGCATCAATATGCTCAAAAACCTCGGAGCGCCGTATGGCCCGCTCGGAGTTCGGTTTTGCCCGACGGGCGGCGTGAGCCTCGATAACATGAACGACTATCTGTCGCTGCCGATTGTCAGCGCGATCGGCGGTTCCTGGCTCGCAACAAAACAGCAGATTGCTGACAAGCAGTGGTCTGTTATCACTCAGCAGGTCAAAGACGCCCTCGCTAAAGCTGCGGAAGTGGTTGCACTGTAGACGGAGGCTTCCAGCTCCGTTGTAAGCGCATAGTCTTAGGTGCACATTAGAGCTGGTGATTGCACTGTAGACGGAAGCTTCCAGCTCCGTTTTGGGCGCATGGTCTTTGGTGCACAATGGAGCTGGAAGCTCCATCTACGTTTTGGGCGCATGGTCTTTGGTGCACAATGGAGCTGGAAGCTCCATCTACGTTTTCAGCGTATGGCTTTGGTGCATAATGGAGCTGGAAGCTCCATCTACGTTTTGGGCGCATGGTCTTTGGTGCATAATGGAGCTGGAAGCTCCATCTACGTTTTCAGCGTATGGCTCTGGTGCATAATGGAGCTGGAAGCTCCATCTACGTTTTCAGCGTATGGCTCTGGTGCACAATGAAGCTGGAAGCTCCATCTACGTTTAGGCGCATGGTCTTTGGTGCACAATGGAGCTGGAAGCTCCATCTACGGTTTACTCAAAGTCGGCCTTGAAGGTTTCGAAGGCGGTGCGGAGGGTGTCGAGTTCTTCGCGGAGCTTGGTGACTTCGTTTTCCAGCGCTTCGATACGCTCTGTGTCTTTCGATACAGTTTCGATCACGAGCGGAAGCTCGCCCTGCGTTTCGAGTATCTCCGGCTCGCCTGCAAAGAGGTGCGCCCAGCGGCATTCACGTTTTCCGTTTTCACGCGGGAGCTGCACCACAAAAGGCCCCTGTTCGTGATTCTGCAGTCCTTGAAGGATTTCTTCGGCTTCGGTTGAATCGACGATAGGGTGGAGGCGCGAGGCGTGCGTACGCAGGTTGCCGGGCGTTTGCGGTCCGCGGATAAACAGCTCACAGAGGATCGCGGTTTGCGCGGGCGAAAAGTTCCAGTGCGCCGTCATGTTGTGGCGATACTTCGGCACACGGCTTCCGGCCACAGAAACTTCGACGGCCAGCTGATGATTGGTGCGCAGCGAATATAGCGCCGATTCAACCGTCGCTTCATCCAGCGACATCACCGGATGGCGGTTATTCTTCTGATTACAGGCGTTTACCAATGCATTGAGCGTGAGGGGATAATACTCCGGCGTCGCCATTTCCTTCTCAATCAGGCACCCCAATACGCGTTCCTCAACAGGGTTTAGTTCCAGTTCCATTGCACTCTCCTTGCTGTTTAAGATCCTCTCACGATCAGAAAATGGTCTGACCTGCTAGAAACGATTGTGTAATATTTCGAGTAGATGCTCCACGTAGGTTTTGTCCACCACTTCCGCCAAAGCGGTGAGGTAGACGTAGAGCTTCAGAAAGAGCGGGTCGGCCCTGCCGAAGCGCATCTGCTTTTCCAGTTCTTGGAAAAGGTATATTGACAAGTAGGGCTGCCGTAGTTCGTCGAGCGGATTAGTGTCTTGTTCTAGGAGATCGATTACCCAGTCGTATACAACATCGAAATCTTCCGCGAAGAAGTCGTCGTCCACCGGTTTTTTAGGAATAAATTGGATCAAGCTGACGTGGGCCGCCAGATCCATCGCCAGATCCAACGCCTCTTTGTTTTTGGGTCCGCAGTAGGTGACCAACTCCTTGGCGACCTGCGGATACAGGTGCTTGAAAAGCTTAACGAGTTCGCCGTCGGGATACTTGGCATCCAGATCGGCCATGCCTTGCGCGATTTGCTCATTGTCCAGCATAAGAAACTCTGCCGGATCGAACTCTTCTTCGTCGTCAGAATTTTCGTCGTCAAAATCCTCCTCGACCGCCTGCCGCCGCGGCGGTGGCGGAAAGTTGATCTCGTCGAGGCCGAGTTCCTCCAGCATCCAGTTGATGTCGGTTTTACAGCCTTTACGCAGGTTGTTTTCGTCTTGGTCGCGGACATACGATTTCATGATTTCGACGAGGCGCGGTCGCCGGGCGGAATCCTTGGCGGCTTGGCGGGGGGTTAGGCCATCGAGCAACGGAATGGATTTGTCGAGGAAGGTTTTCATGAACTCCTGTTCAATATGCTCATCGAGCTGGACGCGTGAAGTCGCGTCCGGCTCAAATTTGATGCGCGAGACGGCGGTTTCAACCTGCGTGATGTTTTGCATCAACCGTTCGGGAACCAGCGCCGGGTCATAATTGTACTTCCGTTTCTCGCAGTACTGCGCGGCAATATCGTCGGCTCGTTCGCTGCTAAAGCGGATGTGCTTGCCAAACAACTTGTCGATCCGCTGCTTGAGTTGGTTTGATCGTTCGGAAGAGGAGGCTTCGAGCTGGAGATAGCCATCTTTGTGAAGCAGGACTCGCCCAAGCAGCGACTCTCCCTTTATGTACTGGCTTTCTCCGCCGAGAGCGTCCCATGCCTGCACGAAACCCGCATCTCTGTCTTCATCGGAGAGATCGCCCTCATCGATATCCTTCGCCTTTTCGAGAATCTGATGGAGCTTATCAATCGAGCATTTGATGTCGTAGACCGTTCTCGTGTAGGCCATTTCTATGCCGTTGAGCATCGCCTCATGGCGTGCCAAGGAGACCGCGTTAAAGCTAGTCCCCATCCTGCACAAGTTGTTTAGCAGCCACTTACTCCGTTCCGGCAGAGACGGCGGAGCCCCTAGATGGGCTGCAATTTCCGTGAAGACGTCCCTCGCACTCAGTCCGGGGACGTCTGGAAGCGGATATCCGACCGAGTGGATACGGCAATAATGCGGCAGGTCAAAAATCACGCAAAACAGGGTCGAAAACCGGCAGGCTGTTTTGCACAGCGAGCGGTCGAGAACCGGGAATGGCGCGCGATCCGGGTCGAGCAGGTCGACTGCTCGCACCATGCTTTCATTGCATATTTCGAGGATTTCCAGCACCGCGACGCGCATCATCGACTCGGCTGCGATATGGATGCGCTGGTCGTTGTTGAGCTCGGCGCACCGGTCATCTTTCCACCGTTGCCAGAAGGTTTTTCCGGACGCATCGGTTTCGCGGTAAAACTTATCGGAAAACCATTGCAATGAGGCCATTGCCCGATCTTTACCAGCAAAATCCGGGAAACGGGTATAACCTAGGGCGCGCACCTGTTCAGCCCGCAGGCGGGCGATCAATTTCTCGGTGCATCGGTCTTGGATCTCGAGAGTGCGGTCATAATTGTTCGGGGACCAAGGGTTGTTCGGGCAGTCCGCCGGACAATCGTAGCTCGAAATTCTATTTTCGCCGCACTCCTGCCGCTTGATGCGCCGTCCGACTGCGGGGCAATCCAACTGTTTGCTTTTCGCCTCTCCCATGACCCTCTTCCTTCCTAGTAAAAAAGTAGGAGCGAAGAGTAGCGGAGCAGCATGAGGGCGCAAGGAGGAATTACACCTTTCCGCCGAGTGAGACCTTAATCTACAGATTCGGCATTTAAAGATTGCGATAGCGTGTTGATTTTCAGCCGCGAAAAAACGTATCAGCCGTAAAGTAACGAAGCTCAGATGGATGGATTTTAGGCAGAATGATTACTTAGCGTGCATGGGAGTTGGAACCACGGATTAACCCGGAGATGGACACGGAAAGCTCGGGTGGATGGACATCATCTATTATATGCAACGAATGAATGAAAATAAAGCTGAAGCTGCTTAAAAAAGTTGTGATGAAGATGTAGTCCCCGGGCAAGATGATGTCAAGGTGTCTTAGCCGATGGCAGGAGAGTGATTCCGGCTCTCACCTCGGTGGGAGCAGGCGGAAAAGAAACGACACGTGTATTCTTGTTCCGTCTTCGCGCTGACTGATCAGTCCCCCCATAGTGAACCATGAGTTGGGAGCTAGGTTTGTTGTTGTGTTAAGAGATCGTTCTTCAAAATGAGGCATTTCAATATCAAATTTTTCTTCCAGTGTGTAATGATCAACGCCGCTAAGGCGACAGTGATTAATCTCTAAGTCAAAGTTGATGGCTCCGGATTCCAGAACCTTATTAATCGTAAGGATTGCTGAGGTGCCCACATTGATGGGTTCAGTTTCATACACAACTTTTCCCTCTACGACGCTGGCGTCGAGAACGGATTGAAAGACTTCTGTTTGAGCGTTTGTCACGGTTTCGCCAATCCCTGCATATGCAATGGGAAACTCGATGATTTCAGCATCCGGATTCTTTAGTAAAGTGTCGACGAGTTCTTCAGCAAAAGTGGGTTGAGTTGGAATGGGGGTGCTGTCAGCTGACACAAAATACGTTGTGGACGTGGGCATTACGTAAGACGAAAGTACCCGGTTGAAATCATCGGTAGGTGTTGAAACAAGAAATGCTTGAAGGGTGTATTTCTCAGGTGTTGTAGAACATCCCGCAACGGTAAGTGCCACCAATACTGCTATAATCCATTTTTTCATTATTCTCCCCCATTTACTTCAATGAACTGCACATAGATAAGTTAAATCACCTATGTACCACAAAAGATTTGATTTGAAAGATAATTTAATTGGGTTTATTCCTCTCGTAAACGGTGGAGTGAAGCTATTATTTTGGCAACAAATGAATGAAAGCCGAAAACGAGAATGAGCGGGCGGTCGTTGAAACCCTGTTTGACGGAGCTTAGACGCCTGTTCCGCAAAATCAGATAAAGCGGATGGGCATGATCCGCTTTGACCTTTCTTCTGGAATAATTTAGCTTCCCGAAATGCTGAAGCGCTTACACATTGCTTTTCTTGCGGGATTTTTTGCATGGGTCTTGGCGGTGTATGCCGAGAGCGAACCGCAGGAAGGCGTTGCATATTCGGTCGAATTTCGGGGCGACCGCTCGGCCAGCATTCGTAAACTCATCAAAAAGCAGGCCTCCGTCTGCCGCCTTGAGGATCAGCCGCCGATTACCTTGGGCCAACTGCGTTACCGGATCGAACAGGATAAGCCGTTGATTGAATCTGTGCTGGAGAGCGAAGGCTACTACGACGCAACGGTTGATTTGACGATGGATGAGAAGACGCAGCCGACGCAAGTCATCATCGATCTGAAGCTGGGGCCGGCATACGAGTATCGATTGGTTGAGATTGCATTCCCCGGCTCGACGGATAAGGAGCTGGCCAAGATTCGTCCTCGTCTGCGCAAAAAGCAGCGGGTTCAGTCGGCGGCGGTCTTTGAGGAACAGGAGCGCATTCTGGATGAAGTGCGGCGGCGGGGATATCCCTTTCCATCGCTGGCGAAGCGTACGGTGAATGTGAACCGTGCGGGAAAAAAGGTGGATCTGCGGCTCGAATTTGATCCGGGCGTGAAGGCCTATTTCGGATCGGTCGAAGTGGATGGGCTGGAAACGCTGGAGGATTCGTTTGTGCGGAGGCAACTGCCGTGGGAGCCGGGCGATCGCTATGACCGCGTGCTGGTGGATCGACTGGAGCGCCGGTTGTTAAACAGCGGAGTCTTCAGTCGCGTGAATGCCGAGCCCAGCGAGGCGGGCGCGGGCACAAATTCAATTCCGATTGCGGTGGAGCTGCGCGAGCGCGTTAAGCGCACGATTCAGCTGGGGGCCGGGTTTTCAGACATTGGCCCGGAAGTAAAAGTGTTTTGGGAGCACCGCAGCTTGTTTGGTTCGGGCGAGCGTTTTGAAACATCGGTGCTGTGGAATCCGATCACGGTGGGCGGCGAGGCCAAGCTGACGCGCTCGGGCTTTCTGGATGCCAACCAATATCTCGTGCTGGAGGCCGAGGCGCTGCGCGAATATCCCGACGCGTATGATTCGCGCAAGCTGAGGGTGAGCGCGATGGTTCAGCGCGAGTTTAATCCGGAACTCTGGGGCGGAATCGGGATCGGCTATCGTCATTTGCTCGATGAACAACTCGGTTCGAGGGAACGCTACGGACAGCTCCTTTTCCCGTTGGAGATCAAATATGATTCGCGCGACGATCTACTCAATCCCGTGCGCGGGATACAACTGTTCGGTCGGGCGGAGTTTTATGAGGATACGCTGGGCGCGGATTCCTATTTAAAGAGCCGGATGGAGGCGCTCCACTATGCCATGCTCTCGGAACGATTCCGCCTTTCGAGCGCACTGCGGCTGTGTGTGGGGAGCATCGACGGAACCTCCCTCGGCGGCATTCCGGCGGGCGACCGCTTCTATGCGGGCGGCGGCGGATCGGTGCGTGGATATGAATATCAGTCGATCGGCAGCCGGATGAACGGGCGCGCGGCTGGCGGCGATCGCCTGTTGGAGTTTTCGGCGGAGCTGCGTTTGCAGCCGGGGCGCAAGCTGGGCTATGCGATTTTTCTCGACGGTGGCACGGCGTATAACAGTCAGCTGAGCGGGTTTGATCAGTCACTGCGCTACGGCGCAGGCGGCGGTTTGCGCTGGTTTACGCCGATCGGTCCGCTGCGCGTGGATCTGGCTTATCCGCTTAATCCCGCCGATGAGCACGATGAACGGCTGCAGTTTTATATCAGTTTGGGGCAGGCATTTTAATGAAGAAATGTATACGCATCTTAATGAGGTTGCTCCTTACGCTCGTGCTGCTGTTGGTGCTGGCGCTGGCCTTTGTTCAAAGTCCGCCGGGGAAAAAGTGGATTGCTGCCGAGCTGTCAAAGCGCCTGAGTGATCCGGGTCGAATGGAAGTACGGATCGGAACCCTTCGGGGTTGGATTCCAATGCAGGTGAAAATTGATCACATCGAAGTGCTGGATCAGGAGGGTGTGTGGATTACGTCGGAAAATCTGCGTGCTCGACTCTCGCTGAGCGATCTGCTGAATGGACGATTGCATGTGCCGCAGTTGATCGTCAGCGATGTGGATATGGTCCGCCGACCGCTGTCGAACGCGAGAAAACAGGAGCGCAGCGGGTTGGAGCGCTTGTTCCTCCATGTCGAATCGGTGGAGGTGGAGCAGATTCAATTGGCGGAAGAAGTGGCCGGAGTTCCGCTGAGTTATGCCGTCTATTCCGGTCAGCTTTCTCTGGTTTCAGGTCTCCTTTCCGGCGAAGTGGAACTCGGCGGAGATGCGGAGGGGCTGTTTTCTCTTGAGGCTTCGCTCCTGAATCCCGACACGCAGGCGATCTCAGTCTTCACCGATTCCTTTGAGCTGCATCACCCGACGTATGGATTGGAGGGCATTGCGGCCTCCGGGGCCTTGCGCGTGGATGCGCTGGGGGTAAATGCCCTGTTGGATGCCCGCTTCGTGCGGGACGGCTTCGCGGAGACGCTCTCGACGCGTCTGGGCTATGTGGATCAAGTTTTACGGGCCGACGGGTTGCGCTGGAGTCGAGCCGGCTTGGAGCTGACGGGCGAGGCGGAATTAGTATTTTCGAGTGCGGGAATTGGTCTTCAGTTTGACGGCGCCTTCGACGAGAATTCAACCAGTCATTATGAGGGCTCCGGACGCGGGCGCGTTGTGCTTGGCAAGGAGGGCTGGTCGGCGGAGGTCGATGCCCTGAGCGTGACGGCCTGGAGCAATGTGTTGCTGACGGCTTCCGGGCGTTTAGAGGTGAGCTCTGTCAAGAAAAGCTGGTCCGCAGAGGTGGATGCGCTGAATGTGAGCGCGTGGAGTAATGTGGTTTTAGCGGCGTCCGGCAGCGTCGATGCTGAGCGGATTGATTTGGGCGGAACGGTAGGCGTCGAAGAACTCGGACGCTTGCCCTTTCCGGGGATGGCGGAATTATGTGGTGCGGCGCGCGGTGTATTTTCGTTGAGCGGTCCGCTCAATAAGCCGGAGGGGTCGGCGGAGATTTGGGTTTCTGGATTGGGCGGTGTGGATAATGTGTTGGCAACGTGGGAGCGGGTAAATTTCAAAGTCGATGCCTCACTCTCCAATGGGACGTTGTCCGCTTCAACGGCGCTGGATGATCTCTATGGAGCAAGCATGGCCGCAGAGGTTTCTGTTCCCCTTCGGCTTTCGCTTCTTCCGTTTAAATTTTCGCTGGAGAACCAGCGGCTCTCCGGAGCATTGCGTGCTGCGCTTGATCTGGCGGAGCTGAATCAATTTAATGCGTTGGCCAATCAGCGGGTTTCCGGACGACTGACCGCTGATCTCTATATGCGAGAAGGCGCGCCGTTTGGTTCTATTCAGATCAATGACGGGGCGTATGAACATTATGGCCGGGGCATCCTGTTTCACGGGTTTAACGCACAGATGGATGCGTCTCCCGAAGGCTTGGTGCTTCGTGAGGCTTCGGCCACGGATGGCCATAAGGGCGAGCTCTTTCTCTCTGGTGGGCTGAGTCGCTCTGGGTGGAATGTTGCGCTGGAGCTAAAGCAGGCTAAAATTTTACGGCTCCCCGAGGCCTCGGCGACGATTTCGGGGCGTATGAAGCTGAGTGGTAAAGCGATGCATCCAGAGTTGACGGGCGAGCTGGTGCTTGATCGCGCTGACGTGCTCCCGGATCATATTGCGCCGGCAAAGCCGCAGCTGCTTACCAATTTTGATGCGTCGCAGCCCAATCTCGAACCGCAGTCGCAGAAGCGCCCGTTTGTCGTTCCCTTCGGCGTGGATCTGCGCGTGAAAATGCCCGGTCAGGTATTTGTGAATGCCGACCTGATCGACTCCGTCTGGAGCGGAGATCTGCGGATCAGAAGCTCGGAAAAGGGCTGGATCATTGAAGGGAAAATGGAGCCGGAAAACGGGTTCTTTGATTTTGTGGGGCGGCCCTTTCGTTTTAAAGGCGGGGCAATTGAGTTCGACGGCTCGGTGCCGCCGGTGCCGGTCTTTAATGAGCTGACCGCCGAATATTCGCGCAGCGATGTCTCCGCGCGTCTGATTCTTAACGGCACGCTCAGTGAGCCGCAGTATCGCTTGGAATCAACGCCCGCGATGCCCGAGGATGAAATCCTTGCGCACGTGCTCTATAACCGCTCTTCCGGCTCTATATCGCCTTGGCAGGCGGTGCAGATTGCACAGGCGCTTCGTCAGCTTTCCGGCGGGTTGAGTGGGCCCGGTTTTATTTATCAGCTTCGGCGCACGATCGGAATCGATACTTTTGAGGTGCGCGAGGGAGGGGATTCTTTGGGCGAATCCGCCGTGGTGGCCGGGAAATATCTTGCCCCCGGTCTCTATCTTGAAGTTAGTGGACAGCTCAAAGGAAACACTGAAACCGGCGTGCGGGTGGAATACCAGATCAGCAGACATTTCTCCCTCGAAACCAGCGCTGGCCCGTCGCTTCGCCCGGGCATCATGCTCAACTGGAAACTGGACTATTAAGCTTTCTTGACCGGGGGCAATGTTGAAAATGCGGGCTTTACACATTTGGTGTACTTTTTCGGTTTTTCCCGGTTGACTGGACGGGCGCTTAATGTACTATTCGCGGCCTTGTTTTTAACGGCGAGATAGCTCAGTCGGTAGAGCAGCGGATTGAAAATCCGCGTGTCCCCAGTTCAAATCTGGGTCTCGCCACCACTCTAAAGCCCTTTCTCCTTGCGAGTCAGGGCTTTTTCTTTTCCCTGATCTAACTGTTCGCCCCTGTCCCATCGAAATAAGGGTTTATTTCGTGTCGGGTATTCTCCGCTTCTTTTGCGCTTCTACGTCTCAAAAAGAGCGCTCGAAGGATTATCCACCTGAACGAAAGCCGTCAAAAAAACGGGAACATTCGAGAGAAATTACTAGATTGCGGTCCTGGCACCTTTTCAGCAGGAAAAGAAGCACCCGTTAATCAAAATGACGAATTAGGCGGTCTGGCACCTTTTTTCTGGCTAATCATTAACGGTTAGTCGGGGCGACCCGATTATGCTAATACCTTTTGTGTTCTGACCATCGAAGTGGTCTATCCTTAAAAATCAATTCAACAAAAGCATCCGGCAACCACAGAACCTTGTGTATATACCCCTTTTTGTGCATCTCATTTTCAAACACTTCCAAGTCAACTGGACCATGTATATACTCCTCAGTGCCGTCTGGATGTTGAATTGTCATTATTGAGTTTTCACTGCCATAATAAAACACGAGTCTGTCATATGCACCGACCTCTATTGTTCCGACAGATGTCCACGTGTAAGAGTTCCTCGGTCCAGTCCCATTACATCCTCCAGAAGTGTTCAGATAGGCAATTCCATGTTCTTCTTCTTTTAGTCTCTCCAATTCAGCTGATAATAATGGTTCCGGATATACTCTTTTGACGATAGCGAATAATGGGCCGAACCAATCTTTGTCTAGCGCATAGCAGTAGCCATACTGACCATTACAGTAAACCTGTAATACTTTTCCTTTTTTATATACGAATCGTTTCATTACTCAGCATAACGCTTCAATCAGCCTAAAATGCGGCGAGCATTTTTAGGCTGCATTGTGTTGTTGGCTTTTCTCTTATGCCACTCGGCGTGTTTGATCTCGAATACCGAGGAGAAGGTTCTTTACTGAGATGTCTTCGTCCAGTACCTCTCAATTTCATCTTTATGCTCTAACGCAACATCTAGCAACTCTTTTAGTTCGTGCGCAGACAAGCCATGCGAGTCTGCTACCGACGGATATGGAACCAACCAGAGTTTGGCTACTGCCGCACCCTTTCGCACATGAATGTGCAAAGGCTACAAAGGGTCGCCTTCATTGGAGTAGAAGAAAAACCTATATCCGCGATATCTGAAAACAACTGGCATGTCGGAAAGCTACACAATGACTGTTGCGTCGTCCATTTATTTTCTGAAGAGTACGAGGACGATGAAGCTTGGTGGACTTTGTGCCTTGGGCGAAGCGGTTTTTTTAAATCGTCATAAGTTGCGAAATAATGGCATATAATGCTTTTATGTCGTCGCGAGTTGCGATATAGGTCTTGTTGTTTGGAGGGCGGAAATGAAGATTGAGAGTTTGATGACGGATGATGCGGTGTTGGCCGAGCTGGGCGGGCGTCTGACGCAGCGGCGGATAGAGTCGGGCCTGTCGCAGGCCGAGCTTGCCCATCGGGCGGGGGTGTCGAAGCGGACGGTCGAGCGGGTCGAGGCGGGTGCGCCGGCGCAAACGGCAACGCTGGTAAGGATGCTGAGGGCGCTGGATCTGCTCGACCGACTGGAAGCATTGGTGCCGGAGGCGGGACCGCGGCCGATGGATCTGCTGAAGCTCAAGGGCGAAGAGCGGAAGCGGGCGCCACGAAAAAAGGCGGATGTATCGGGGCAACCTTGGCAGTGGGGGGATGAGTCGTGAGCACGGCGGCAGAGGTCAGGCTGTGGGGGCGGACGATCGGTGCGGTGGCGCTGGCGGACGGCGAGGCCGTGGCGACGTTTGAGTACGATCCGGCATTCGCGCAAAGCGGGATCGAGGTGTCGCCGCTGACGATGCCGCTCTCTACGCGGCTGTATTCCTTTCCGGAGCTGAATCCCAAGACCTTTCGCGGGCTGCCGGGCATGCTGGCGGATTCGCTGCCGGACCGCTTCGGCAATGCGCTGATCGATGCGTGGCTGGTTCGCGAGGGGCGTGCGGAAGGGTCGTTCAACGCGGTCGAGCGGCTCTCCTATACGGGAGCGCGGGGAATGGGAGCGCTGGAATATGCGCCTGCCATCGGGCCGCGCGCGCGCGCTGCGTCGCGGGTCGAGGTCGACCGGCTGGTGGAGCTGGCGTCGGAGGTGCTGACCCATCGGAGCAACCTGCGCGGCTGGCTGGACGAGGAGGGGCGCGTCGCGGCCTTGCGGGACATGCTGCGGATCGGGACTTCCGCCGGTGGCGCGCGGGCAAAGGCGGTGATTGCCTGGAATCCGCAAACCAACGAGGTGCGCTCGGGGCAGGTGAAAGCCGGCGAAGGGTTTGAATATTGGCTGATGAAGTTCGACGGGGTGGGCGGCAACAAGGACAAGGAGCTGGAAGACCCGAAGGGATATGGCGCGATCGAGTATGCCTATTCCCGGATGGCCGTGGATGCGGGGATCGCCATGAGCCCCTGCCGCTTGTTCGAGGAGGGCGGCCGACGCCATTTCATGACCCGCCGTTTCGACCGGCAGGACGGCGGCGGAAAACTGCACATGCAATCGCTGTGCGGATTGGCCCATTATGATTTCAACCAGGCCGGGGCGTTCAGTTACGAGCAGGCGCTGCAGGTGGTCCGGAAACTGGGGCTTTCAATGACCGCCGTGGAGGAGCTGTTCAGGCGCATGGTGTTCAATATGGTCGGGCGCAACCAGGACGACCATGTAAAAAACATTGCGTTCCTGATGGACCGGTCCGGCGAGTGGTCGCTGTCGCCCGCATTCGATGTGACCTACAGCTACCAACCGACCGGCCAGTGGACATCGTCGCATCAGATGACGCTGAACGGGAAGCGCGACGGGTTTGTGCTCGACGATTTCAAGGCGTGCTCAAAGGCGGCCTCCATGAAGCGGGGGCGCGCCGAAGCGATCATCGGCGAGGTGCGCGAGGTGGTTGGCCGATGGCGCGATTATGCGGATGAAGCCGGTGTCCTGCCGGAGCATCGGGACCGGATCCAACAGACGCTGCGGCTCGCGCCGTTTGCATGAGGCTGCTACACCTTCTTGATGGGCAGGTCGCGCCGCGTGATCTTTCCCTTCCGTTGGCGGATATGGCCGCACATGATGAGGAAGAGTTCCGCCGCGATGAACGCGTCGCCCTCGGCGGTGTGGCGATCGTGGAGCGGAAGCCCGAAGTTGGCGCAAAGGTCCTCGATCGACGGCGGCTTCTGGTTGGCGTATCCGCTTTTCCTGAAGCGTTGCAGCTCGGTCATCGCCAGCGCGGCGACATCGATGATTGGATTGCGGAACGAGATTCCAAAGTTGCGGCGCAGCGCTTCGTCGAGCATCAGGGCATCGAACCAGGTCTGGTGGCCGACCACGATCGATTCGGAGATGATGGGCAGCAGTTCGGTCAGCATCTGCTTTTCCGGAATGCCCTGCAGGATATCGGAGGGAAGGATGCCGTGGATTTCCGTGGCCTTGTTGGCGACCATGTTCGGCTGGTAGACCAGCCATTCGATCCGGTGTTCGGTGTGGATATGGGTCCAGTCGATATCGATCACGGCCACCGAAAGCAGGCGGTCCTTTCCGATCTCGAAGCCGCTGGCCTCCGTATCGAGCGCCACCACGCGCAGTTGATCGAGGGGCTTTTTCCTCGCGATGCCCGGATGGGTCCGCTCGAGATACTGCTCGAGGAACGCGGGATGCTTTTGACGGGACCAAGGCATTAGCGCTGTGCTTCCAGGTTAAAGTGGCGCCGGACGGCGTTTTGCACCATGCGTTGGACGTCGAACACGTTGGCCAGCTGTTCGCGTTCAAGCCGGTCCAGATCGCTGGGATCGATGAACCGTCCGTCATCCTTGCGGCGCAGGCCGGTGAGGGTCCGGAAGCGGAGCAGCAGGTCATAGCCGCTGCGCGCCAGGTTGGCGACTTCCTCCAGCTCGGGATGCGTTGCCGCAAGCTCCTGCAGGCGTCCGCCGGTGGAGTGGTGGCTCTTGAGTCCAAATTGGAGTGCAAACACGCGGGCTGCATCCCGTATTGGGGTCAACCCCCGCTTCTTTAGGTCGAACTCACCTTCATTGATGCCCTTCTTTTCGACGATAAACTTGCCCCGGAAATTGAGCGGCGGCGGCGTGGCAACCACCATTTCAGCCAGATGTTTCAGGGCGCTCGCCCGGTCGGCGGTCGCGGAGAATTCGAAGACGGTGTCACGGACCTGATGGCAGATTTTCCGGTCGCCCGCCACGTAGCGCAGGTCGTAGAGGACCAGGGCCCGCAGCAGATTGTCGCCATCGAGCAGGTGGTCGACATCGCGGATCTCCGCGATCCACTCTGTTTCCGTTTTGCACCAGCGGGGATTCGAGGCCATGACACCGCCCTGGCAGCGCGAGAAGCCGGCTTCAATCATCAGGTTGATCACCTGCGTCGCCATTTCGAGGAGGATGGCGCGGTGGTTCTCGTCGGTTTTGGCGTCTCCCGAACTCTTAAAAACCAAGGCGTTGTCCATATCGGTGCGCAGGACCTGTTCACGGCGTCCGTCGCTGCCCACCGCCATCCAGGCCCAGGGGATCGCGGGCAGGGTGGTTCCCTTTTCGGCGAGCTTTTCCTCGGCGATTTGAATCATGCGGGCGACGAGGGTATCGAAAAGCTGGGCGCAGATCTGGCCCATGACAATCCCCGAGATGCCCGCTTCGAGATAGGAATAGGCGATCGCCTCGATGTCGTCGCACAGTTCCCTCAGGCGCGCCGAGCTGCGTGCCCGCTGAATGCTGTTGGCGATCCCGACCGGATGGCGTCCGCTTTGGGCGAGCAGATCCTTCGGCGTGCAGACATCGATGGCTCGGCTCTCGGGCGTTCCATCCTCAGTGACGCAGATGTGGTCAATGCGCTCGGCAAGCATGGTGAGCAGGGCCGCCACCGTGCTCGACTTAGGCGTGACGGTTGCCACGGGACTGAGCATGACACGGGCGACCGGGCTGGTCGAAGCATTGTTGCCGACCACCACTTCCCGCACGAGTTGGCGGTTGGTCACAAAGCCCAGTGGACGGTTTTGGGTGTCCACGACGAGAATCGACGACAAATTCCGCGAGACCATCATTTCGGCGGCGGTCCGGATCGAAGTGTCGGGTTGGCAGGAGAGGAGTCGCTCGATCGGTCGCGGCTGGATCACCTGTGCGCCATCGAGGTGAGCCTCCAGAATATTGCGGCTTTCTACGGGCGTTTCGAGGTTGATGGAGGCGATTGAACGGCCGACGCGGGTTCCCCAGAAGAGATGGCGGCGGACATAGTTTCGGGCCTGGTCGTTGACTTCGAGGATGAAGCGCACGTCCGCCCAGGGCAGGACGTAGAGGATGCTGTCCTCCTTGACCTCGGCAGTAACGCGGTAGGATTCCGCTTCGTGCAGGGCGGAGAGGCCGAGGATGTCGCCCACGTCGCGCACGTCGACCAGTTCCTTGGCCCCGTTTTCGAAGCGATAGTATTCCACCCGGCCCATGGCGAGGAAGAGAACCTCGTCGCCCGGCGGGTCGCCTTGTTTCCAGACAAAGTCGCCCTGCACGAGAATCTTGACGAAGGCCTTTTCCGCAAGGTTGGCTACCGTGGGGGCGGGAAGCATCGAGAACGGAGGAAACTTTTGCAGTGCCTCGGCGATACGGGCGGGAATTCGGTTGGCTTTATTCATCGTCTGGTCCTCTATTGGGTTCGGATGCCTCTGTTCGTCAGTTCGAAAAATACGCAGGGCGCATCAACAAGCAAACTAAAAAGCGTTTGTCTTCCTTCTTTCCGTCGGAGGCATAGTTTTGTTTAATGGAACGTTCATAACCAATGGAGAAAAAATGGGCAGGAGATTTAGCAAGGTGGCGGTTTTGAAGGGCGGCGTTTCTTCGGAGCGCGAGGTATCGTTGAAATCGGGTGCAGCCGTTGCGCAGGGGTTGCGCGAGGGCGGTTATGAGGTGGTGGAGGTGGAGGTGGATTCGCGGAGTCTGAAGCTTCCGTCCGGCGTTGAGGCGGTCTTTGTAGCGCTTCACGGACAGTTTGGAGAGGATGGGGAAGTTCAGACGTTGCTGGCGGAAGCGGGCGTACCTTTTACAGGTTCCGGTGCAGCATCGAGCCGCCTCTCTTTTGATAAGGTTTTAACGCGGGTCTGTCTGGCGGGAAACGGGGTTCCTGTTGCAAAAGGTGAGGTACTGAAGGTCGCTGCAGCACGAACGCTGCCGTTGCCGGTGGTGGTGAAGCCGCCGCGCGAGGGATCAAGTGTGGGTTGCTATCTCGTTTTTGAGGAGTCGGAGTGGGAGGCTTCGTTTAAAAAGGCAGTACAGTTTTCGGGCGATGCGCTGGTGGAGGAATATATTCCCGGGCGAGAGCTGACGGTCGGCATTGTGGGCGATCAGGTGCTGCCGGTGGTGGAGATTAAACCTGCGAAAAAATGGTATGATTTTGCAGCCAAATATGTGAACGGCAATACAGAATATACGGTTCCCGCAAAGCTTGAGCCCGAAACGGCGGAGCAGCTCCAGGCGATTGCGCTGAAGACGTTTACATCTTTGGGCGCGGAAGGTTTTGGGCGCGTCGATTTTCGACTATCGCCGGAGGGCAACCCCTATGTACTGGAACTGAATGCCATTCCGGGCTTTACCGCAACCAGCCTGCTGCCCAAGGCGGCGCAGGCGGCGGGAATCGGTTTTTCAGCGCTTTGTTGTCGAATCATGGAACAGGCTCATCTATAGTGAAGGCTTGTTTCAGGGGTGCAGAGAATGGCTGTTAGAACGTCGAATACGAATCGGGGAAATATCCAATATGTGAAGGACCGGAAACGCTCAGAGCGGCGTGGGCCGGTTGTTGCGCGCCGTGTTGCTGCCATCCTTGTTTTGCTGCTGTTGGCCGTATTTCTCTGTGGTGGCATCGTTTGGTCTTTTTTATGGGTCGAGCGAGCGCTCTTTTCTGAAAATCCGACGTTTAGGATTCGCACCATTGAGGTTTCCATTTCAGGGGATAAATTCAGCGCGGCGGATATTTGCGAAATGGGCAATATACGCAAGGGGATGAATCTATTTGCGCTGCGTTTTAAGGATCTTCGTAAAAAATTCCGCGATAATCCTGATATTGTCTCCATTGAGTTTACAAGGGAGCTTCCGGATACGTTGCGGATTCAGGTGCGCGAACGCGTTCCGGTTGCGCGGGTGGATTCTGATCATCCTGATTCTGAAGTCCGATGTCTCATCGATGCAGAAGGGTTTTTGTTGACATCAGAAGGTCGGCGAGGTGTGGGACACCTTAGCTATATCATAGGGCTCTCCGACAAGTTAGTTCCCGGGAAGCAGCTAAATGATGAAAAGATAAAAGTGGCATTAGGCATCATCAAGCTGTGCAACAGTAATCCTCAATGGGATTATTATATTGAGTTACTGAATATTGATGTTTCGCCTTATGATTATGTCATTTTGAACCTAAGGGAAAACAACATCGCAAAAATCCCGTTGCATTCGCTGGAGTCAAAACTTTCACACCTAGCATCGATAATACAGACGGCCATCACACAGGGAAATCCTCCGGTTACAGAGCAAATTGATCTGACACCAAACGGAGACGGGGTATTCAGACGGAGACGCGATATTTAGGATTCAAGATCAGAACAGAAGCAAAAAATAATATGTCACTTGAAGCAACAGCAGTTTTAGAAATAGGAACGAGCACCATCCGCGTTTTGGTGGGTGAGTTGCGCGATGACGGTGTCGTTACCGTGGTCGGCATCGGCGAGGCGGAGTCGAAGGGCATTCGTAAGGGCGAAATTGTGGACCGCGATGATGCGATTGACTGCGTGCGTGCCGCGCTGAAGGCCGCAGAGGAAAATTGGCGGAAGACCATTCAGTCCGTCATCCTGATTACTTCCGGCGGACAGGCGGAAGCTAAAAAGAGCACCGGCGTCCATCGTGTGGTCGATCCCGGCGATAACCGTCTGGCGGAAATTAGCGAAGCGGATGTGGCGGAAGTGGTCGAAACGGCTCGTAAGGTTCTGCTTCCCGAAAACCGTATTCGGCTTCATACGCTTCAACAGTTTTTCCAAGTGGATGATTCGCTCAATGTGACGAATCCGGTGGGGATGGCCTGTGAAGAGCTGCGGGTGGATGTGCTGACGATTCACGGAAAGCGAAGCGCGGTGGATAACTTGCGTAAAATAGTCGATGATGCGCCGATAGCTTGTGAGGACGCGGTTTTCAGTGGATTGTGCGCTGCCCGCGCGGTGGTGTCCGATGAACAGAAAAAAGCGGGCGTACTGGTCATTGATATCGGTGCGGGTACAACCGATTTTGTGCTCTATTATGACGGCTTTGTTATGGCCGCCGGATCCATTGGAGTAGGCGGCGAACATGTGACGAACGATATTTCCTCCGGGCTTCAGATTCCTATGGCGCAGGCGGAATTGCTGAAGCAGGAGAAGGGCAGTGCGATTACCAACCTGATGGAACGAGATCATAATATTTCGGTGCCGGCGTCATCGCAGGGTTTCGGCGCGAAAATAGTGCGAGCCATTACACTTAACACCATCATAAATGCACGTATGGACGAACTCTTTGGACTCATTAAAGAAAGTATCGATCGCAGCTGTCCGAATGTCCCGCTGGGTGCAGGGGTACTCTTGACCGGCGGCGGTTCTTTCCTCAGCGGAACGCGCGATCTGGGGCAAAAGGTGTTTAATGCACCGTGCTCACAGGGGAAACCGTTCGATGTGCAGGGATTGTCCACCGCGAAAGAGGGTTCGCTCTACGCCTGCCACATCGGCGCCATTCGCTACGCTTCGGATATGAAAACGGTGGAATACAAGCCCTCTTTGGGGCGACGCTTGCTGAAGGTGCTCTGGGGAGGTGGCCGTGACTGATCCATCTGAAAAACGATTTTCTACTCTGCATGTTCCCCGCACATTGGTAATGGGGGTGGGATCGAGCGGAAGCCTTGCGGTTTCCGGCCTTTCCGGCCTTCCGGAAGAGGTGATGGTTGCCGCAGTGGATACCGATAGCAAGCTGCTTGCCGGGTTGGAAATAGATCATTTTATTTGCGTTGGCGAAAGCATAACGCACGGCCTCAGTGCGGGCGGTGCGGTTGAGCTGGGGCGTCAGTTGCTGGAAAAAGATTCATCGGGTATCCGCCGTAAACTGCGGGATGTAGATTTAGTGATTCTCGTGGGCGGTCTCGGCGGCGGAACAGCTTCCGGAGCGTTGCCTGTGGTCACTCGTATTGCCCGGGAGGCCGGTTGCCTGATTCTGGCCGTCGTCTCCATGCCGTTCGATTTTGAAGGAAAAATGAAGAAATCGGCGGCGGAAGATTCGCTGAAACGGGTTCGAACTCACGCCGATGCGGTCATTCGTATCTCCAACGAACGACTGTTGAGCCGCGCAGATTCCGATATATCGGCGGAGGATGCATTTTCCAGAAGCCATCAGGTTGTTCGCGACGGCGTGGGTATGCTCTGCCGTCTGATTTCCAGCGTCGGAGTGTGCAGTCTGGATTTTGCCTGTATTCATACCATGCTTAAAAACTGCGATGGGTTCTGCAATCTCGCGTTAGGGCGCGCCGCCGGCCCAACTCGGGCCGAGGTCGTGGCGGAATCGTTACTGACTCATCCGCTGCTGGGCAATGTGGAGCCGTGGGCCAGGGCTCAAGGGGTTATTGTCGGAATAACGGGCGGCCCGAGTCTCACTTTGCGCGAGATTGAAACGGTCATGAAAAAGATACAGGAGAAACTCCCTGCGGAGGTCTGGTTTAATTTTGGGGTTCTGGTTGATCCGGATTGCGGCGATGATCTTTCGGCCATGGTTTTGCTTGCGGAGCAGTGGAAAGAGCCGTTGGTGGATAGTGCTGGTCGGCAGATCGCGGTCCGCGGGAGAGGCGGGCAGGCGGAATTTGCGCTCGAAACGGTCGGAAAAGGACGCTTTGCCCATGTGAATCCGACCATTTACAACAACCAGGATCTGGATGTCCCTACCTATATCCGACGCGAAATTAAACTGCCGCGATAAGTACCTGTGGTATTGCGAAAACGAAATATACCCGATAGGGAACAGACCCATTTCGTGAGGACTAATCGTTGT
Organism: Lentisphaerota bacterium; assembly: GCA_012729265.1. GTDB lineage: Bacteria > Verrucomicrobiota > Kiritimatiellia > Kiritimatiellales > Pontiellaceae > Pontiella. The sequence continues at coordinate 25,620 of JAAYDL010000114.1, forward strand.
AGCCGTTGCCATGGACCTGATGCCAATTCCACGCGCTTTGGACGATTTCCTTAAGGTCGGCGTGCTGCGGATTCCAGCCGAGTACCGTTTTGGCCTTGGTGGCATCGGCCACGAGCGCGGTGCAGTCGCCTGGACGGCGCGGTTGGCTTTCTGCGGGGATCGGATGGCCAGTCACTTCGCGGCAGACATCGATCACTTCCTTGACCGTGTAACCGTCGCCGTTGCCGAGGTTGAAGGCGCCGGAAATGCCGGGCTTGAGCGCCAAAATATGCGCCTGCGCCAGATCTTTGATGTGGATATAGTCGCGCACACAGGTGCCGTCGCGAGTTTCATAATCCTCCCCGAAGATGGAGATTTTTTCGCGCTTTCCTTGCGCGACTTGGAGCACGAGGGGAATCAGATGGCTTTCCGGGTGGTGCGCTTCGCCATATTGTTCGGTGGCGCCGCAGGCATTGAAGTAACGCAGGAAGACGCATTCAATGCCGTGGATTTCCTGTCCCCACTGGAAGATTTTTTCACAGAGGAGCTTGGATTCGCCGTAGACCGATTCGGGTTTCTGCGGGAGTGTTTCGTCCATCGGGATGCGCTCCGGCGTTCCGTACGTGGCGCAGGTGGAGGAAAAGATCAGTTTTTTGCATCCAGCTTCCACCATTGCGGTCATCAGGTTGAGCGATCCGCTGACATTGTTTTCGAAGAACGGCATCGGCGCTTTCATCGATTCGCCGACTTCAATGTAGGCTGCAAAGTGAATGACCGCCTCGGGGCGTTCGGCGAGCAGCGCGTTTTTGATGTCGTCCTTGTTACGCAGGTCGCCCTGAATAAACGATGCGCGGGGATCAACCGCCGGGCGATGTCCGCGTTCGAGGTTGTCGAAGACCACAACGTCGTGCCCTTCGTCGCAGAGCATTTGAGTGGTAACGCTTCCGATATATCCGGCTCCGCCGGCAACGAGTACTTTCATTTGAGAATCTCCTTTTTGCCTACTGCGTATTACGTATTGCGTATTACGTATTGCGTATTGCGTATTGCGTATTGCGTATAATTTTTTTTTGTCTCTGTTTGAGGATCAAGTAATACGTAATACGAAATACGCACTATATTTCTACTCCACAACCGTTGCGCCGGCGGAAGGAATGATCGTTTCCGCCGTAGGCTCAAAGCCTTTGGTTTTGCAGATTTTAATGATTTTTGCGCAGACGGCGTCGGCCTGATCGGCGTGTACGAGTGCGATGGCGCTGCCGCCCCAGCCGCCGCCGGAGAGGCGTGCACCGAGTGCGCCGGCCTCGCGGGCTGCTTCCACAACGATATCGAGTTCTGCGCAGGAGTTTTCAAACGAAGTGCGCGAGGTTTCGTGCGAGTCGTAGAGGTATTGACCGAAGGCTTCAAGTTCCCCTTCTTTGAGCAGCTTAACGCCTTCTTCTACGCGATAAATTTCACCGACCACATGGGTGGCTCGTTGGGCGGCCTCGGGGTCGATTTTGTCCTTATGGGCTTCAAAATCTTTAAAGGGTATGTCGCGCAGTGCGGAGACCTCGTAGTCGACGAGCGCGTTAAGTTGAGCGGCGGCCTTTTCGCAGCTTTTCCGCCGTGCGTTGTAGGGCGACTCGGCGAGCGCATGTTTGACGTTCGGGTTGATCATCAAGAAGACGACATCGTCGGGCAGTTTTACGGGATAGGTTTCCAGCGTCCGGAAGTCGGAATGGATCAGCCCGTGGTGGACGCCGTAAATGCTGGAAAACTGATCGAGCAGACCGCAGCTGCAACCGGCGAATTCGTGTTCCGCGCGTTGGCCGATTTTGGCAATGTCAATTTTATCAATCTCCTTGCCGGTGTAGGCGAGCACGGCGTAGGCCGTGGCCACTTCCAGCGCGGCGGAGCTGGAGAGTCCGGCACCCATCGGAATAGAACCGAGAAACGTGCAGTCGACGTTGTTGATTTCCACGTCGAAGTCGCGGAGATAGTGCATTACGCCTTTAACGTAGTTGGCCCACTGAAATTTCTTTTCCAGCGCATCGCCGTTGGAAGGATCAAACTCGGTGGTCTCTTTCAGGTCGCCGGCGGTCAGGCGTACACCCGGTTTGTCGGAGGCAGAGATGCAGAAGCAGTGGCCCATGTTGATGGCGCAGGAAAAGGTCGTTCCGGCGTTGTAGTCGGTATGATTACCCAGTACTTCAATACGGCCTGGAGCATACGCCACGGTGGTGGGATTTTTCCCGTAGATTTCCGCGTGGATGGCCTTTGCTTTCTTCACAACCTTTTCATCATACATGGGTTTTCCTCCGGTAGGGTTAAAATGAGTGAGTGACTATAGGTTCGGCGGAAAAATAAGTCCATAGGCTAAACGTGCAAAAGAAATTATCCGATCATTCGGCCGCTTGCGTGAAAGAGGATTTTTTTGGGATTGCCAAGGCGGGCATCTTGGTTTCCAATCCGCAATTTATTTGGAGGGCAGATCGCGGAAAAGATGAGCGGATTTCTTGAGTTTGAAGGTATTACCAAAAGCTTCGGCGACCTGAAGGCGCTCGACCATGTTTCGTTGAGTATTCGTCAGGGCGAAATCTTTTCCCTGCTGGGTCCGAGCGGTTGTGGGAAGACCACGCTGCTGCGGATCTGTGCAGGGTTCGAAACGCCGGACTCAGGTCGTGTTCTCCTCGACGGGAAAGACATTACCGACCTTCCGCCGAACCGGCGCAAGGTCAATACGATCTTCCAGAACTATGCGCTCTTTCCGAACATGACGCTGCGCGAAAACATTGCCTTCGGACTTCAGATTGCAAAGGTTCCCAAGAAAGAGATTGCTGAGCGCGTGGAAGCGATGCTCCAGCTCGTTCAGCTCGAATATCACGCCCACAAACGCCCGCACCAGATCAGCGGCGGACAAAAACAGCGCGTCGCCATTGCCCGGGCGCTGATTAATCGCCCGCAGGTTTTGCTGCTCGACGAGCCGTTGGCCGCCCTTGATCTAAAGCTGAGGCAGCGCATGCTGGTTGAATTGGACGGCATCCACGACGAGGTCGGAACCACGTTTGTTTACGTTACCCACGACCAGAGCGAGGCGATGGGGCTATCCGACCGGATTGCCGTGTTAAACCGCGGGGTTGTCGAGCAGGTCGGAACGTCTACAGAAATCTACGAGGCGCCGCGCAGTAGTTTCACGGCGGCGTTTATCGGCGATACCAACTTTTTCAATGGGCGGGTTTGCGAGATCATCGACAACGAATATTGCCTTATTGAGATCGAGGGCATTGAGCCCCGGTTACGTTTTTTCAACGACAAAAACCTGCGCGCCAATGTCCGGGTCGACGTGAGCGTTCGACCCGAAAAGTTTTCGATGGACCGGAATCCGCCGGTCCCCAGTCTGAAGCACAACACCCTGCGCGGGATTGTCGAGGATATCATCTACCTGGGCTCGCATTCCAAGTGCTGGGTTCGGATCAACGATGAATACCTGATTTCCGTCACCAGCCAGCACAGCCGTTTCCTGCTCGATCGCAAACCTATCCTGTGGAACGAGGAGGTTTGGATCAGCTGGCATGCGGACGATGGCTACATGCTGGAACGGTACGACGAGAACGACGAGGCGCTGTTGGCCCTCCCGTCGGATACCGATCTCATCGAAGAACCCGCCGCTGTCGACGACGTGGAGGCGGAATAATGTTGAGGCGGCTGAAAGAATGGCTCCTTTCTATCCCCAGTCTTGCCTGGCTGGTATTCTTTTTCCTGCTGCCGACGCTGATGGTCTTCGTGATCGCGTTCAAACCCGCCAATCTTCTTGGCGACATTGGCGAGGGGTGGACGTTGTCGACCTGGGTGGAATTGGGCAACCCGAACTATCCCGCGATCGTCTGGCGCACGTTGCGGCTCTCCTTTTACTGCACCGCTGTATGTATTCTGTTGGGAATTCCCTTCAGCTACTGTATTGCACGCGCCTCGGAAAAATGCCAACGCTGGCTGCTGATGCTGGTGATCATTCCGTTCTGGACCAATTTCCTGATCCGCGTTTTCGCGTGGAAGGCGATCCTGCATCCGGAAGGGATCCTGAAGCATGTGTTGGTTTCGGTCGGGCTGGCCACGCCGGACACGATGCTACTCTACAACGAAGGGGCCGTGCTGCTGGTGATGGTCTATACCTACCTCCCATTCGCGATTATGCCGCTTTACGCCGCAATCGAAAAATTTGATTTTTCGCTGATCGATGCCGCGCTCGATCTTGGGTCCACAGTGGCGACCGCTTTCCGGCGCGTATTTGTTCCCGGCATTCGCCGCGGCATACAAACCGCCATCCTGATGGTGCTCATTCCCGCCCTGGGTTCCTATGTCATTCCCGACATTCTGGGCGGACCGACGAGCGAAATGCTCGGGAATAAGATTGCCCAGCGTGCTTCGACCGATCGTAACCTGCCGCACGCGGCCGCCTTGTCCGCATTGCTCTGCCTGGGCGTGATGTTGCCGATGCTCGTCAGCACGCTGGTGCTGCGCCGGAAGAAGCGAGGGGAGCCATGAAACGCTCAAGACTGCCTGCGGTCACGCTGGTGCTGGTGATGGTCTTCTTCTACCTGCCCATTATCATTCTGGTGGTCAACTCGTTCAACGAACACAAGTATGGCAGCGCGTGGTCTGGTTTCACGCTGGAGTGGTACGTTCATTTGTGGAAGGATGCCGACATCTGGCATGCCCTGCGCAATTCGCTGCTCGTTGCGTCGGTGAGCACGGTGGTCTCGACGGTGCTTGGAACGGTGGCGGCCTATGCCCTCGATCGGGTTCATGGAAAGCTGCAAAAATTCCACAATGGGCTGATCTACATGCCGCTTGTGATGCCGGACCTTCTGATGGGGATGAGCCTTCTGCTCTTTTTTGTGGCCGTCGGCTTTAAACTGGGACTGGCCTCGATCTGCGTCGCCCATATTACGTTCTGCATCAGCTATGTCGCGATGGTTGTACTCGCCCGCCTGCAGGATTTCGATTTTTCCATGATGGAGGCGGCCTACGATCTGGGCGCAAACAGCTGGACTGCAACGACGCGCGTCCTGTTGCCCGCTCTCGCTCCCGGCATCGCCGCCGGAGCGCTGCTGGCATTCACTCTCTCGATTGACGATTTCGTAATCACGTTTTTCGTTGCCGGTCCCGGTTCAAACACACTGCCGGTGGTTATTTACAGTATGATGAAACACAGCCGGTTCATGCCGGTCATCAACGCGCTTTCAACCTTGCTTCTAGTGGTCACGTTTGTGGCTGTCGGGAGCAGTCAACTCATCAATAATAAGAAAGGAACGGACCTCCCATGAAAATCCTGAAAAGCTTGTCTATTCTCACCATTGCTGCCGTTGCAGCAGGGCTGACCGGTTGCGGAAAAGACGCGAGACCCGTGCTTCACGTCTATAACTGGGCCGACTATGTCGATGAAGATCAGCTGGCCGCCTTTGAAGAGGAATTTAACTGCAAAGTGGTGGTGGATACCTTTGACTCCAATGAGTCTATGTACGCCAAGCTCAAGGCCGGCGCCACCGGTTATGACGTAATTTTCCCCTCCAGCTACATGTGCAAGCTCATGGACGATCAAAAAATGCTGGTGCAGCTCGACCATACCCGGCTGCCGAATCTGATGAACCTTGATCCCTCCTTCAAAGCCCTGTTGATCGACAAAGAATGCTCCTACAGCGTGCCGTACGCCTTCGGTTATACCGCCATTGGATATCGCACGGATAAAATTAACAACCCGGAACCCAGCTGGGATCTCTTCGCCAACACGCAATATTCGGGACGCACCACGCTGCTTAACGACATCCGCGAAACCATCGGCGCTGCGCTGATCAAACTCGGCTATCCGCTGAACTCCATCGATGAAAAGCAGATCAACGAAGCCGCCGACCTCGTGATCAAATGGAAAAAGCAAATCGCTAAATTTGACAGCGAGCAGTACAAAACCGGTATTGACTCCGCCGAATTTATTCTCGTCCAAGGCTATTCGTCCGACCTGCTGATGGTCATGGAAGAAAACGACGATATCGACATCCTCTTCCCGAAAGAGGGGATGGCGGCCACCTGCGACGAAATGGTGATTCCCGTCTCTTCCGACAATCAGGAGTTGGCGTACGAATTTATCAACTTTATGCTGCGCCCGGAAGTCGCCGCCGCGAACATGGAATGGAATCTGGCGCAGATTCCCAACCTGCCGGCCTATGATCTGATCGATAAAGAAATCCGCAGCAATCCCGCCATCTTTCTTACTTCGGAGGTGCTGGCAAACTGCCGGATTCTCGAAGATGTCGGCGAATCGATCGCGCTCTACACCAAAGCGTGGGACCGCATCAAAGCCGCTGAATAACAGCGCCAAACTCCTCTTTTACTTTTGTTCAAAGCGAAAAGAGGACAACGATGAATAGGAACAACCATGTTTGAACAGGCTTTCAAGAATATCGACGACGTGCTTTGGAAAGACGCGGGCTGCACGAGCGAGCTGGACTACACCGAGCAGAGTTCCTGGCTGCTCTTCCTGAAATACCTCGACGCCCTCGAACACGACAAGGCCATGGCGGCTGCCCTTGAAGGACGGGAATACAGCTACATTCTCGATCCGTCCTACCGCTGGGAATCCTGGGCCGCGCCGAAGGGCCGGGATGGAAAGATTGACCACAATGCCGCGCAGACTGGCGATGACCTGATTGACTTCGTTAACAAGAAACTTTTTCCGTATCTGCAAGGGTTCAAGGCCAAGGCCAGCGGCCCGAACACGGTGGAATACAAGATCGGCGAGATTTTCGGGGAGATCAAGAACCGCATCCAGAGCGGCTACAACCTGCGGGAGATCATTGACCACATTGACGAGTTGCGGTTTGCGTCGCAAAGCGAGAAGCACGAGCTCTCGCACCTCTACGAGGCCAAGATCAAAAACATGGGAAACGCCGGGCGCAACGGCGGCGAGTATTACACCCCGCGCCCGCTGATTCGCGCCATTGTTGCCGTCACCGCGCCGAAGCTGGGCGAGACCATTTGCGATCCGGCGGTCGGCTCGGCGGGCTTCCTGTGCGAGGCGTTCGAGTATCTGCGTTCGACAGGCTCACGCACCGGTCGGTCCATGAGCACCGCCGAATGGCGCGCCTTACAGGAGCGCACCTTTTACGGTAAGGAAAAGAAGTCGCTCGCCTACGTGATCGCGATCATGAACATGATCCTGCACGGCATTGAGGCGCCCAACATTCTCCACGTCAACACGCTGGCCGAAAACCTGGCCGACGTGCAGGAGAAGGACCGCTTCGACATCATCCTCGCCAACCCGCCCTTCGGCGGCAAGGAGCGCAAGGAGGTCCAGCAAAACTTTCCCATCCGCACCGGCGAGACCGCGTTCCTCTTCCTCCAGCACTTCATCAAGGTGCTCAAGGCCGGAGGCCGCGCCGGCATCGTCATCAAAAACACCTTCTTGAGCAACACCGACAACGCCTCCGTCAGCCTGCGACGGAAACTGCTGGAGGAATGCAACCTCCACACCGTGCTCGACTGCCCCGGCGGTACGTTCCAAGGCGCGGGCGTGAAGACCGTCGTGCTCTTCTTCGAGAAGGGGACAAAAACGCGCAAGGTCTGGTACTACCAGCTCGATCCGGGAAGAAACCTCGGCAAAACCAACCCGCTGAATGATGGTGACCTCGCTGACTTTATTGACAAGCAGAAGACCTTTGCCGATTCGGACAAAAGCTGGAGCGTGGACGTGGCGGACATCGACCCGACGACCTTTGATTTGTCCGTGAAAAACCCCAACGCCGGCGAAGAAGTCGTGCACCGCAGTCCGCAGGAAATCATGGAAGAAATCACCGCCCTCGACGCCGAGAGCGCCGAAGTGCTGGAAAAAATCCGGCAAGCCCTGAGCGGAGTCGAAGGAGGGGCTGCTGGGATGAAGAAGGGGTGGGAGACAAAGAAGCTGGGAGACGTGTGCGCTTTCGACAAAGCGCAAGGCATCCATCGCGGTTTGCCTTACGTCGGGCTTGAACATCGAATCACATACCGCCCGTTTCATCGGCTCAATCGAGCCGCAACCTGTCAAAAGTTCGACGTTTCGGTTTTCCGATGAGCACGTTCTTTACGGTCGGCTTCGGCCTTATCTGAATAAAGCACTCGCGCCAGATTTCGAGGGTCATTGCTCAACGGAAATATTTCCGTTGAAGCCATGTCCTGAACTCTCTCGGGAGTATCTGTTGTTCTGGCTTCTGGCAGATGAGACGTGCGGACGCATCAACGCGACTTGCACCGGCGCACGAATGCCACGCGCCCAGATGAACGACGTGCTCGGCTTCGATATACCCGTCCCCCCGCTGGCCGAACAGCAGCGGATCGTCGCGAAGCTCGACGCCTTCTCGTCCGAAACCCAGCGCCTCGCCCGCATCTACGAGCGTAAGCTGGCTGCGCTGGAGGCGTTGAAGAAGTCGCTGCTGCATCGGGCGTTTTCGGGGGAATTGTGAGATGAGGTGTTTGACACAGATGACTTTTTTGACCAAATTGCCCGGGATGACAATGAAGTCAAAAGAGTCATTAAGGTCCCACCACCAGAAAGGAGCGCATTATGCCTGAACTCTTCGACAAGCACGGGGGCTTTCGCCGGCTGCATTCGTTCACGCTGGCGACGATCGTGCAGCTCGACACGCTGCGCTTCTGTCGCCGTTTCCTGACCTTCGATCACCGCGAGACGGAGACGAAGTTCTACGACCCCAAGGGGCGGCAGTATGACCAGATGACCCAGGCGGCGCGTAGCGGTCGGCAAAACATTATCGAGGGCTCGGAGCGTTCCTCGACCTCGAAGGACACGGAGATGAAGCTCACCGACGTGGCGCGGGCGAGCCTTAGCGAACTGCGCGGCGACTACGAGATGTTCATCCTCGACCGCGGCCAGCTTCCGTGGTCGGTGCATTCGCCGGAGGCTAGGGCCATCAACGCCATCTCGCTCGACGATGCGCCGTTTGCGGACGACATGGTCCACGAGTCGGCGAAACACGCGCTGGAACAGCGCAGGAAATATGCCCGCTGGCTGGACGCCGACGATGCGGTGGTGGTGGCCAACGCCATGCTCATTATCATTGGCCGCGCACTGAACATGCTCAAGAGCCAGATCGAGGCCCAAGGCAAAACCTTCGAGGAGACCGGCGGGTTTGGCGAGCGGCTTATGGCCAAGCGCCTTGAGGCCCGCGAGCAGCAAAAGAGCGCGGACGCCCCCGAATGCCCCCAGTGCGGGACGCCCATGCGGCGACGTACATCGGCGAAGGGGGACTTCTGGGGGTGTTCGAGCTACCCCGAGTGCAAAGGAACGAGGCCGATATGAACGAAGCCGAAACCAGAGCCGAACACATTGACCCCGCGCTGAAGGCGGCAGGCTGGGGCGTTGTCGAGGGCAGCCGCATCCGACGGGAATACGCGATTGCGCCCGGCCGCATCGAAGGCCATGGCAAACGCGGTAAGGCGCTTATCGCCGATTATGTGCTCGAATACCGCAACACGAAACTGGCCGTGGTCGAAGCCAAGGCCTGGAACGAAGAGCTGACCGAGGGCGTGGCGCAGGCCAAGAACTATGCGGGAAAAATGGCCGTCCGCTATGCGTGCTCCACCAATGGACGCGGCATCTACCGCATCGACATGCAGACGGGCGCGGAGGGGGAAATCCCCTGTTATCCCACGCCGGACGAGCTTTGGCGCTACACCTTTGCCGAGGCGAACGCGTGGCGCGACCGCTTTGCCGATGTGCCGTTCGAGGACAAGGGCGGTTCCCATCCGGGTCGCTACTACCAGGATTCGGCGATCGAACGGGTCATGGCAGCCATCGCCGCCGGGCAAAACCGCATCCTGCTGACGCTGGCCACGGGTACGGGAAAGACCTTCATCGCCTTCCAGGTTGCGTGGAAACTGTTCCACGCCCGATGGAACCTGTCTTCGGCAAACTCAGACACCGGTTATGTTGAGCGGCGGCCGCGTATCTTGTTTTTGGCCGACCGGAACATCCTGGCGAATCAGGCATACAACGCCTTCTCCGCCTTCCCCGAGGACGCGCTGGTGCGGATCGAGCCGGGCGATATCCGTCAGCGGGGACGTGTGCCAACCAACGGCAGCCTGTTCTTCACCATCTTCCAGACCTTCATGTCCGGTGAAGAGAACACCCCGCACTTTGGAGAGTACCCACCGGACTTTTTCGACTTCATCGTCATCGACGAGTGCCATCGCGGCGGGGCGAACGATGAAAGCAACTGGCGCGGCATTCTGGAGTACTTCGAGCCAGCCGTTCAGCTCGGGTTGACCGCCACGCCCAAGCGCAAGGATAACGTGGACACCTACCGCTATTTCGGCGAGCCGGTGTTCATCTATTCGCTCAAGGACGGAATCAACGACGGCTTCCTCACGCCGTTCCGGGTGAAGCAGATCCAGACGACGCTGGATTCCTATGTTTGGACCTCGGACGACACCGTGGTGGAGGGCGATATCGAGACGGGCAAGCTTTACGAGGAGGAAGACTTCAACCGCAGCATCGAGATTCGGGAGCGGGAGAAGAAGCGCGTGGAGATTTTCCTGGAGCAGATCAACCCGAACGAGAAGACGCTGGTGTTTTGTGCCAACCAAGCCCACGCGCTGCTGGTGCGCGACCTGATCAACCAGATGAAGACGAGCCGGGACCCGAACTATTGCCACCGCGTCACGGCGGACGATGGCGAACTCGGCGAGCAACACTTGCGCGACTTCCAAGACAACGAAAAGACCATCCCGACCATCCTCACCACATCGCAGAAACTCTCCACGGGCGTGGACGCCCGCAACATACGTAACATTGTCCTGATGCGGCCCATACGCCAAATCATTGAGTTCAAGCAGATCATCGGGCGCGGCACGCGGCTGTTTGACGGAAAGGATTACTTCACGATCTACGACTTTGTGAAGGCACACCAGCATTTCATCGATCCAGAGTGGGACGGGGAACCGCTTGAACCGGAACCTTGCTCGAAGTGCGGCTGCCAGCCGTGCGAGTGCGAGAAAGCGCCGCCGCAACCGTGCCCGGTCTGCGGCCAGTCTCCATGCATCTGCCCTCCGGAGCCCTGCCCGGAGTGCGGTCAGCGCCCTTGTGTATGCAAGAGGCAGCGCAAGGTGAAGGTGAAGCTCGCCGACGGCAAAGAGCGGACCATCCAGCACATGATGATGACGAGCTTCTGGCATCCCGACGGCACACCCATGTCCGCGCAGCAGTTCATGGAGCTGCTCTTCGGCAAACTGCCTGATTTCTTCAAGGACGAGGCAGAGCTCCGCGCCATCTGGAGCGCACCCGACACGCGCAAGAAGCTGTTGCAGGGGTTGGCCGAGAAGGGATTCGGGCTTGAACAACTGGCCGAGATGCAGAAGATCATCGACGCCGAGAAGAGTGACCTCTTCGACGTGCTTGCCCATGTGGCCTACGCCTTGCCGCCGGTCACCCGTGAAGTTCGGGCAGAGCACGCGCGGGTCCACATCAGCGCGCATTTTAGTGCCAAGCAGCAGGCGTTCCTCGATTTCGTGCTTCAGCACTACGTCTCGGTGGGGGTTGAAGAGCTCGATCAAGAAAAGCTTACCCCGCTGCTCCGGCTCAAGTACCACAACTCATTGGCGGATGCTGTGGCGGACCTCGGCGGCCGACCTGAGGAGATCAATAAAGCCTTCGCTGGCTTCCAGAAATACCTTTACCAGCAAACGGCCGCAGCATGACCGTGAAGAAAAAATGTAGTGCAGACCTTTGAGCGGAAATCGAACAAACAAGCCACTTTTACCAGTAAACACCGAAAAACGGGTTAGTGGCTTTTTCTGTTCCAATGGTGGTGTGGGGTCCGTGGCCGGGATAGACGCGGGTGGTGTCGGGAAGCTGTTTCAGTTTCTGGAGCGAGTTTGTCATCTCGCGGGGATTTCCGCCGGGCAGATCGGTGCGTCCATAGGTTCCCCTGAATAAGGTGTCTCCGGAAATTAAGAGTTGTTCTTCATGAAAGAACAGACAGCAGGAGCCGGGGGTGTGGCCCGGTGTTTCAATGCATTGAAATGCCGGCAGGTCGCGCGGCCATTTCTCCGCATCTTCCAAGGGAATATAATCGGCATTGATCGGTCTTTCAGGAACCCCATGAATGGGGAAGAGATGATTGACCAGTTCAAAGGCCCAGCTCAGGTCTGCGGAATGAATGAGGATCGGAGCAGGGAAAAACCGGTGCAGATCGGCCAACGCCCCGATGTGGTCGGTATGACCATGTGTACAAATAAAGGCCGCGACGTTTAAGTCGCGGTCTTTAATGAACTGTCCAATGCGCTCGGCTTCTGCCCCTGGATCGATTACTAAAGTTCGCTGTGGATCATTCCATAGCAAGTAACAGATTTGTTGGAGGGGTCCGGTAATGAGAGACTTAAGTTCCACAGAAGAAGATCAACTTTGAGGGGGAACACGCATATATGTACAGTTGACATCCATGGTCCCGCTCAACATACCCGCCTGAGCAGTTCTTCCACTCTGCGGGGTAATGGTCAGCGTGGTGATATCAAATTTAAGGCCGGTACCGGAATTCTGAATTCCATGGAGCGAATTGACGAGCTGTTCCGTTGTTCCGGTCCATTGAAGCCGAATAATCTGCTCATAAAGGTTTCCGGTTTTTTCCTCTTTTTGGGCAGTGGAACTTGAAATGTTGAGTCCGTGGTAGGTGGTGATCGCCTTTATTTCAGTCGTAAGCCGCGGAGCAACCGACATCGGTTCTGCGGGGTAGGCATCTCCGCTGATACTTGCCTCGAGTTTGTTCAGGTTGCTTTTCCAGTTTTTCTGTTGATCAATTGTAATTAGATGATTTTCAATATTTTTATCGATTCGGGGCATTTCTTCCCCTTGTTTTCTGTAGTCATCATACATCTTTCCAACGACAAGCCAAGTTGCTCCGAACAGCACACAGGTCAACGTCGACACCGTCAGGATCATTTCGCGTTTTGATATTTTCATTATTTCCCCTCCTGATCCATCAGCAACGTGACCGAAAACTCAGTCATAACTGTAGTTTCACGTCCGGTACGGACGTTTCTAGTGCTGCTGTTTTGATTCGCTATGTTTACAAACAGTTCAGATTTTGTCAGGTTGTTAAAAAAGGTATCAACAGAACCAACGGAATCAGTTGATCCTCGGACCTGAACCTCACCTTTTTTCTTTTCATAATTAAAGCGGGTTAAATCACTGATTTCTCCCTCTCCCGGCCAGAGCACTACAATTTCACGCAATCCTTCGAGAGCAGAATTCTTTTGGTCCATCTTCGCCTTCAGCTTTTCAAGCTTCAGCTTGTCCTGTCTTGCGACAGTTGCCTTTTTATAATATCCCTCTTCCTTTGATTTTAGTTCACTGTAATCATTGTCTCTCATCTTGAAGAGGGTGAGCAGAATGGCGAGTGCACAGATCCATACGCCGACAATAATCGATGATGCGGTTATGACCTGTTTTTTGAGCTGTTTGTTTTTTTCGTGTTCAATCCATTCGGTCGGGATGAGTTCAATTCGGTTGGCTTTGTCCCGAGAACGTTCCGCAATGCCCTCCGAAAGTGGAGGCAGCTCAGCCAGACTATATATGTTGGGCTTGAGGCCGACTCTTTGCTGTAGGCATGCTGTGGTGGCAGGAGGCAGCTCGGTCACGCTCCAGAAATCAATCGATTGGGGAGAGGGGAGATCATGCTCAGCATCAAGTGCCACCATGGTATATTTAATCTCCTCAGCCAATGCCTCGCAGAGATTTTCGCTGTTCACTGTACTGTCCAGAGAATGAATGGAGAGCGGAATACCGTCCAATAGAACGGCGAGCGCAAAGTCAATTCCATCTCTAATCACGAGGATCTGAGTGCCGGTTTCAAGAATATGGCCGCCTTTTTTCAGGAGCTGAAGCCATCCTAAAACACTGGCATCAATGCTGTGGATGTGAATGTCGCGTTTCTTAAAAGTTTCACCAATCGCGTCAATGCAGGTACGCTTTGCTGCGGCCATAAGAACCAGTGCCCCGTTTTCTGTTTCTCGGAGGATTTCGTGAGAAATCGCCATTTGATCCATCGGGTAGGGGGCAATCTTATCAATCTGAAAGCTGACCATGGATGCAACTTCATCGGGATCTGATGAAGGAACCTCAATGGTTCGCATGATGAGCTCGGAGGTTCTGATGGAGACAGTAATATCGCCTTCTACTTTTCCGGCGAGATTTTCAGGCAACACGACGGTTGCCATCGTTACTCCCTCCTGCTGCGTTTCGGAGAACGGCAGGGATTTTCGTTCTTGTCGTTCGGTTTTTCCCTGCTTAATTTTCAGGGAAGTCCACTCGATGCCTTCGGGGAAAAGGCAGACTGCTGTTATGCTCTTATCGCGTATTCGCATGTTAATTGACCGGTCCTTCGTTCCAATAGAGCACCGTTGCCTCTTCTGATCCTAGCAGAAAGACCGCGGTGACTTGGTATTTGGTTTTGAATGATTCTCCAACAGATATTACCTTTATGTAATCGCTTTCCAATTTAAAATTTGTGGTGTCTGCACTGACTTCGTTGAGTGACTGAATACCGTCGTCAAGCGTGCCTTCTTCGCCGTCCAGTCCGGCGCGGGCGAGCATGATATCTTCCAGCTGCCACTCTTCATATTCCGGAAAGCTCAGGAGCGTGTTTGTAGGGGCCGTATTAATATTTACTCTTCCATCGCCCCATACCGTAAGGAGGTCGGCAATTCCATATATCCCATCACTTCCATTTCCGTAAAGAATTTCCGGGGTCCATCCTTTGATCAGCAACAGTTCTTCCACGCTGTCGAGCTGCGAGTTCTTTACGGGATAGCCTTGCTCTTCATAGAATGCGTCGTCACTTTCTGCGCCGTTCAGCTCATGCAGGTCATCGTCATCGATCCAGTCGGTAAGACAGTCAATCAGCTCTTCCCACTGGGTGGAGGGAACATTGGCCATTTCAAAGATATCCATCCATTGGTCGCTGGTCAGCAGATTGACATTTCGTCCCGATTCTGCAGACTCAATCGTAATGGTGAACGTCCCAGTGCCCTGTTGGATCGTTGATGATGCGGAAAGTCCGCGCTGGGCGTAGAGCGCCATCTGCATAAATCCGTCTCGATCCTCTTGACCCAACTCTTTAACCTCCAACTCGGAGACCTCAGACTGCTGGGCCAGAATGGCTTTTGCATATTCAATCCCGGAATAAGCCAGCATTTCGGCTTTTAATTTATTCCTTTTGTAGGAAATCAGTTGCGCTTCAAGTTTGGCGTCAAAGGCAATGGACATCACAATCAGTGGTAAAATAAGCAGGACGCCCAGTACGACTAAGAGAGCAGCGCCTTCCTTTGAATGGTTATGGATTTTGCTGTTCATGATCTAACGAGCTCCTCCTCCGCCGTCCATGCCGCCGCCACCCATGCCGCCGCCACCCATGCCGCCGCCACCTGGAGGACCGCCGCCTGCTCCGCCTCGTCCGCCGCCGCCCATGCCGCCGCCACCACCGCCGAATCCGCCGCCGCCGAATCCGCCGCCGCCACCACCGAATCCGCCGCCGCCGTCCGAAGAGGAGGTCGGCCCTGCAATCTGTTGCAGGGTGGCAGCATATACGGGAATTTCAATGATGCGCTGGAATATCGTATCGTCTTCATCGGGATCAGAAGACATTACGGAAACGATGACCTGGATGCGCTGTGGGACGGAGTTTTCCTCTTCCCACTCCTCTTCCCATTCCTCATCCTCTTCGTTCCAAAATAAAATTTCGAGTCCGTTGACATTGGGGCAGGCGATGACGGGGTCAGCATCATATTGGTCTCTGAAATCCTCGGTCTCGTCTTCCATAAGCATACTCACTGCGGGCATGGCGAGCACGAACAGCGCGGGGTCCCCATTTTTGTCGGAATCGATCGTGAGTTCGATCCGGTGCGGCCCCTTCAAGAAGGGCGAGTCCGGCGGAAGAAAGGCCGGACTGGTGGTCACAAATGAAACAATATCGGCGGGATTTCCAAAGTTGGTGTCCTTTTCAACGGTAAAGGCATAGGTGGCTCTTTCGTCATAGAAATAGAGCGTTGAGTTAATGGCGCTGACCAATTGCGAAATGACATAATCTCCGTGCTGGATGCTGTCGATTACCTCTTCGCCTCTTTTCCATGCGTGGAGGGTTTGGTGGAGAGCTTGGACGGCAACACTCATTACAATGGTCAGAATAACAGCAGCAACCAGAAGCTCCAAGAAGGTGAAGCCTCGTTTTTTACAATTTTCAGAGGTGGCGGTTGAGCGTTTCATATAGGTGTTTAGAACTCCGAAGTGACGCTTTCGGCATCGGGGCAGTATTTATAGGTGGTGACCTCTTCGAACGCTGTTCGGCTTTTTTCGGACCATTGAACACGCGTGGTGACCACAAACAACCCTGGTCGATTTTCTTCATCATCCATAACTATTTCTCTAGACCATGAGTACTTTTCCATGTCGTCAAACTCTCCCGATTCAGAGCCTTCTTCCATATCTATACTCAGGATGGGGTTTTCCGCATCAACTCGTGCCAGCAGACCGCGGGCGGTTTCCAGCTGGCGTCCGCGGCCGATAACCGACATGCACTGCGCCGTGGCCGCCATTAATGACGCCACACTGGTTGCCAGAATCACCATCGCGATCAGTACTTCGATCAGGGTGAATCCTAGTTGGTCTGTCGGTTTTTTTTTCATAGACACGGCATAGTTTTTCAGTTCCGTAGAGGTAAATAAAGACAAACCTATCAAGCTTTTTATTGCCAGTCATTCCCCTCTTTTTGGTGGGGGAGGGCAACCTCTCCCTGAATTGCCTTGACTGAACGGGCCGATTTCCAATGATTAGCGCCTTTGTAACGGGAAAAACCAAGGAGAGTAAGGTGCTATTCGGTAATTCGGGCGTAATCAATTCGCTGATGAGTCAGCGCGGGTTCAAGCATACTCGGGATGATGAGGGGTTTACGATGTCGGGCGAATATGCCCGCAATCTGCAGTATGTATACAGCAGGGAGCGGATGACGCGGGAAGGCCTCATCGTGGATCTGCTCTACTTTGGCGTGGATATTCTCAGTGAAAAGCTGGTGGTGGGTCTGTTTCGGGAAAATCCTACCGTCGAAAACGGGACCATCGAAAATCAGTCGCGCTCAATCCGTTTGACGGATTTTTCCAAGGAAAACCTTGAGAAACTGCTCGATAAGCTTATTCCTCCGCTGAAAAGCCAATCCATTTAACCCATCGAATATCAATAACCGTCCGGGAAAGAGATAAATTTCCGGGCTTCGCATCAGTTAAGGAGAAGACCATGGACTACGAAAAACTGTTTGCCGACCGTATCGGCGGAACGCAGTTCGGTAAATCAACCGAAATTTATAAATTTGAAAAAATCAAGCGCGCCAAAGCCAAAGCCCGCAAGGCGCACCCGGAACTGGAAATTCTCGATTTCGGCGTGGGCGAGCCCGACCAGATTGCGCCGGCCCCGATCCGCGACGTGCTCAAGGTCGAGTGCGATAAGCCGGAAAACCGAGGCTATGCCGATAACGGCGGGCCGGAATTTAAGCAGGCCGCCGCAGAATATATGCAGAAGTTTTTCGGGGTGGAACTGGATCCCGCCACCGAAATCAATCACAGCATCGGCACTAAGCCGGCGCTGGCGATGTTGCCGCTCGCCTTTGTGAATCCGGGCGATGTGGTCTTCCAGACCGTTCCCGGTTATCCGGTGATGGCGACACATTCAAAATATCTTGGTGCGGAGGTGGTGAATATTCCGCTGCTCGAAGAAAATGCGTTTTTGCCCGATCTCTCTAAAATTGATCCGGCGCTGGCCGAACGCTGCAAGCTGTTTTACATCAACTATCCCAACAATCCGACCGGTGCGGTGGCCACGCCCGAGTTTTATGACGAGCTGATCGCTTTTGCGAAAAAGTACAACATTCTCATTGTTCAGGACGCGCCGTATTCCACGCTGGTTTACGACGGCAAGCGCACCTCGCTCCTGCAGCGTCCCGGTGCCAAGGAGTGCACGCTGGAGCTGCACTCCATGTCGAAGGCCTACAACATGACCGGATGGCGTCTCGGCTTTTTCTGCGGTGCGGAATGGGCCGTCAGTGCGCTCGCAATGATTAAGGACAACTGCGACAGCGGACAGTTTAAGGCCATTCAAAAGGCCGCCTGCGCCGGCATTGCTGACCAGTCGCTGGCGGACGGCATTCGCGATCACTATGAAAAGCGGCTGCGCCGGATGGTGGAAGTGCTGAAGTCCGTCGGCTTCGATGCCAAAATGCCGGGCGGAACCTTCTTTATGTATTTGAAAGCGCCGAAAGGCGCCGGCGATGTGGTGTTTTCCAACGCCGAGGAAGCCTCGCTCTACCTCATCGAAAACTTTGGCATCTCCACGGTTCCGTGGGACAACACCGGCCCGTTCATTCGCTTCGGTGCGGTGTTTGAATCCGCCGGAGAAGAGGACGACGAGCGCGTATTGAACGAGCTGGCCGCCCGTCTAAAAAAGGCCGACCTTAAATTCTGAAATGAACCTGATTTTGCTCCAACCCGACGAAGTGGACTCCGCGGGTTTGTGTTGTCTGAACGGTTCGCGGGCAAAGCATGTGCGCGAGGTTCTGAGAGCCGAGCCCGGAAAGCCGCTGCGTGTCGGTTTGTTGAACGGTCCGCTTGGCGCGGGCGTTGTCGATCGGATTGCGACGGAGCAAGTGGTGCTTCGATGTGCTTTTGAAACGGCCCCGCCGCCGCGTCCGCGTGTCGACCTGCTGCTCGCCATGCCGCGCCCTAAAGTCATGAAACGGCTCTGGGCGCAGTTGGCGGCGTTTGGGGTGGGGCGGATGGTGCTGCTTCGGGCCGATAAGGTGGAGCGGTACTATTTTGACAGCCACGTCATCGATCCCGATTTTTACACCAAACTACTCCTCGAAGGGTTGCAGCAGGCGCGCTGTACGCACCTTCCGGAGGTGCTGATTCGTCCGCGCTTTAAACCGTTTGTCGAGGACGAGTTGGACGCACTCTTTCCTAATCATTTTAAACTGCTGGCCGATCCTTCCGGAACAAAGCGGATGAGCGATTTTTTCCCGGACGCAGCATCGTCGCAGCGGATTCTGCTGGCGATCGGCCCGGAGGGCGGCTGGACGCCGTATGAGTTGGAGCAGTTGGCCGCGCACGATTTTAACCTCTTTGGGATTGGGGAACGAATTCTTCGCTCCGACACCGCAACAATTGGTCTGCTCTCTGTGCTTGCAGATCGAATGGCGGAGTAAGGAAGACCCGCTCATCATTTTACCTAATAAAAACCAGTGGACAGGCTGGTCGTTATATTCTACTACTAGAATATGAAAAAGAGCGGATTGACGGATTCGGAATTACTGCTGCTGGGACTGGTCGCCGAGATGCCGCGCCATGGCTACGAGCTGGAGCTGGTGATCGAAGAGCGCGGCATGCGGGAATGGACCCAGATCGGCTTTTCCTCCATCTACTTTGTTCTGGGAAAGCTGGAGAAGGCCGGGCTCGTCCTGGCTGAGGCTCCGGCCGGAAGCAAGGCGCGGAAGACCTATTCCTTGACGGCGCTGGGGCGGGAGACGCTGGTCGCTCAAGCCTTGGAGCTGCTGGGAAGCTTCCGCCCAACCTATTCGTCGGCCCTGCTTGGAATGGTCCATTGGCCGTTGATGCCCCGGACCGAGGCGCTGGCCGCGCTCCGCAACCGACTTCAAATGGTCTCGGCGGAAATGGAGCGGGTGGAGGGCATTCGCTGCGAGCGCCAGCCGTTGCCGGACTTCGTCGAGGCGCTCTTCGATTTCCTGGCCGGCCAGCTCGCGACGGAAAAGGCGTGGATCGCCCAGACGCTGGACTATTTGGAAACCAAACCCTGAAAGGAGTGCTGAATATGGATCTGACCAAGGACCGGAAAAAACTAAAGGAACTCTATCTTCCCGACACGGAGGACTTTGTCCTCGTCGATGTGCCCGACCTGTTCTTTGCCGTGGTTGATGGCGAGGGGTCGCCGGAGGAGGAGGGGGCATCCGCCGCGATACATCATCTGTTCAAGACGATTTATCCGATTAGAAGAGAAGCCCGGAAGCGAATGGGGAAGTCCTTCGTGGAGCCTCCGCCCGAAATGCTCTACTGGGCGGACGACATGCGGGATCTTCCTCTGGGAAACAAGGAACGGTGGAAATGGAAGGCCATGGTTGTGTTGCCCGACTGGGCGGACGAGAGTCAGTTTTCCGTCGAGGATGGGAACGCCGCGCCGACGGTTCGAGCGGAGCGCTTCAAAGAGGGTCTGTGCGCCCAGATCATGCATGTGGGAGGGTCGCAGGGAATCCCGACATTGCTCGAGCGGCTCTACACGCAATACTTGCCGCAGCAGAGTTTGGTCCCTGCGGGTGCCTACCACGAAATCTATCTGGACGATTGGCACCGGGTCGCTCCCGAAAAGCGCCGGACCGTTCTGCGCCAGCCGGTCCGTTTCGTTGGGGCGTGAAGCGGAGGAGGACCTGCTTGTGGTGCATGAGCCGGCGTGTAACGCAGGCTGTACTGGGTAGCGCCGCCCGCTACGTCGGTGGCGTTTAGAGGACCTGCCGGGGGTGCATGAGCCGGCGTGTAACGCAGGCTGTACTTTATTCCCACCGTCGCGGAGTCGGTTCCTTGATATCAAAAGCCGGGCCCCGCGAGGGATGTGCGGGACCCGGCTCTCGGAGGTTTTTGGGAAACCATTATTTCAGGCCGGAGAAGCTGTAGCTGAACCAGGGATCTTCATCGAGAACGAGAATCTTCTCGAATTTATAGTTTTCTCCGGTGATCGGGAGTTGGACTTTAACGGCATCAGCGGTAGCCGCCGGGACGTTGATGATCGGCGCCGTCTGCTGGCCCATATCAAAGTTCACGTTGTTCTGGAGCTGGATGCTCTGAACCTCCGCAACATTATACTGGAAATCGTTTCCGCCTTTGACCGGGGTGAATGAATCGACCTCGCGGAGGTTCCCTTTGAAGTCGGAATAGCGTCCGTCTTCGGGAACATAGAGATCCACCATCATATGGAAAACCGGTTCGGAGCAGGAGGCCAGCGCAACGCGTACGTCGCCGCGTCCGCGGCTGTCGGGGGCTGTTCCCTCTTCTGCATAGGTGATTTCCACCGGGAAGGAAGAGAGTCCGCCGACGCCCTGCGAGCGGACGAGCGGCAGCAGCAAACGCCCTTCTTCATCCTTGGCGGGCTGCGTTGATTTGCCGGCTACAGAGGCACTCCAGAGGGAAGCACCTGCGGGCAGTTTAAGCCGCAGAAATTGATTGCGGTTGTTGCGTACATTGTAGCGCGCTTTAACGATGCGGCGGCCGTCGAGGGTCTGCATCACCTGAACGTGTGCGCTGTCAACGACTGTGAGCAGCACATCAACATCGGGATGCTTATCAATCTTGAGGCGGACATCAAATTGGGGATCGATGTAGCGATAGCCGAGCAGCACGGGCTGTGTCGTCATGCCCAGCAGTTCCGGCGGAAGGTCCTTGGTGTCGACTTTGGTGGCACCGGTGGTTTCCAGTCCTGAGATTTCCACATTGCTCAGCGCGACAATAGCGATATGACCTTTTTCCCGCTCCACGCCGTCGGCGGTAATCACCGGAAGAGCCGAACCTTCGGCCCCGATGGGTGCTTCATAGAGCACTTCGATGGAGAGCGAGCCGATCATCTCTTTGGAGAACTGGACCATCAGTTGGCCGCCGTCGACGCGCCAATCACGAATGGACGGTCCGCGCACATCATAGATGCTTGCGCCTTGGGGGACCTTCATCTGAAGCTGACGCGTTCCGGCGTGCAGCACATTAAAGGCCAGCTGGCTGCGACCGAGGAGCATGCCATCGCTGACGGAAATGAGCGTGCGGGTTTCGGTATAGAGCTTGGGCGGAACGGTTTCGGCTTCAGGAATGGCGCGCTCCCACGAAATGCTCACGGCGGAGCCGGCGGAGAGGGCCGCCACCATGCGCGTGGCATCGCCGGCGCTCTTGGAGAGCTTGGACTGCGCACCGCGGATGTTGATGTCCACTTCTTTTTCCGGAACGGTGACGTCGATCAGGCAGGTGCCGGAGGGCACTTTGTTGAACGCCATGGAATAGGTCCCGCTGGATTCGGTGACCTGTGCAGTAAACTCAAAGCCGACTTCAATGGTGCCGTTGGTTTGGGTGAGCAGGAAATAGTTGTTGCCTTCCAGCTGAAGGTATACGCCTTCGGGCAGATCGGCTTTGCTGACGGCGACATTGCCGGGCAGCACCTGGATTCTGTGCCAGCCCTTTTTCTCCAGAATGTCGATTTTTAGGTTGGCTTCAAAGAAGGCGCCGTCGCTCGTGAGTTCTTTGCCGACATATTCGGCGGCGGTGATCAGAACCGGCGTTGGAACGGGGGCCTCGTTATTGAGTTCCTGCTGTTTACGTTCCTCTTCGCGCACGCTCCACTCAAGCAGCGCCTTGAACTCTTTCCAGGGAAGGGTCAGCTCGGCCGCCTGCATATCATCCATTTCGATGCCGAACAGATCTTTAACTTCGCTCCACGGAATCGTGAAATCGCCGGAGTCCGCTCCGTTGGCCTGTTGTTCTGTCCAGCCGGTGATATCTTTAAACTCGTTCCATGTCAGTACGATGTGATTGCTGACTTCGTCCGTGCCGTCAGCTGCCGCGGCGGAAACCGCGCCGGCGCAGAGCAGACATGCCATTAGGGCCCATGCTGTTCTTTTCATTGTTTACCTCCCGTTTTACTCATTTCCAACACACCTTTCCGTGCGGTTCAGTCCCGTTGTGCGAGGCGGTATTCGATCACCATGTCCATGGTTTCGTTTTCCGCCAGCAGCGTTTTTTCAAACCGATGCGGGGTTCCCACCTTGGGAAAGACAATTTCCTGCGATACTTCAACGGGGAGCAGTTCGGGCAGAAGGTCTCGTTGTTCCTGCCAGTTATGCTCCGCGCTTCCCTTCAAAATGGTTACGTGGCTGCCGTTATCGAGCGCCAGATATTGGTTGTGCTCCAGCGCGATCGAGGTGCCGTCGATGTTAATGCCGTTGTATTTTGCATCGCTGTTTTCCAGTCGGAAATCTTGCCCGGCCACGCTGTTCCATGTATTGGGAACCACAGCGCGCTGACCGAACTCGGGTTGCGCTGCACCGCGCTGTATGGCCTGCAGCGTACGGAACTGCGCTTCGTCGAGCACCGCATAGCGCTGACCTGTTTCAGTGGTCTGATTAAACAGCGCGCTGACCGGATTATCGGTTGCGAGGACCGAGGCATCCCAATTACTTCCGGCGATGCTCACTACATTACCATCATTGAGCGCCAAATTATTAACCGCTTCGTTCAGCACCAGCGCATTGTTTCCATAGTTTGCAACCGCTAGGCGCCCGTTAACCACTTCCACCGGCGCGTTCATTTGCTGATTGTCGTAATCTGCGACGGAAAAATCATTATTGCCCACAATCATTTCGACCAGCTCCTGCTGCTGAAACGTGTTGTTGTCTGTGTTGAACCAATCCGAATCATCCTCAACCACCACTTGCCGTGCGCTTTCTCGTCGCCTGCGGGCATCTTCGAGCTTTTGCTCGCCCTCCTGAATCAGTTCGCCGAGTTGTACGATATCGTCCTGAAGAATCCCGTTGTTGGCATACACATTCTCCAGCGTAGTCTGTCGACGCTTCAGGTCCTCAAGCTGCTCGCTGAACTCGACATCGGAAAGCGTTGCTTGGCCCATTCCGAACTGAGCATCGGCGGTCGACAGGCTGTCCACCACCTGAGCCAGTTCGCGGCGGGTTTGCTCCAATCGAGTCCGTGCATTCCCTTCAAGATCAACCTCCGCCTCCATGGCCGGAGCGGCGGCCTGCTCGGTCTGTACCAGCGCGTTCTGAAGAATCTGTACCTGTCGATTGAGTTTTTTGTTTTCATCCTCAATCGAGAGGCTGGAGGGCAGGATGTCGGACGTCTCAGAAAAGAGCAGTTCCTCCGCCTCATAGGCATCGTAATCAAGATCCTTTGCCACCGTATTGAGGTTTGCGACCAGCCGCTGCCCCTTTGCGCCCCCCTTATCCTGGGCCACCATCGCCTGCGTCTGCATTTGAAGATCGGCGACCTGTTGTTTCAGCGCAACGTTGGTGCTTTGCTCATTGCGAACTTCATCCAGTTTTTGACTGTACTGCAGCCGAACGGTGCGCTGGCCGAGCTCTTCTCCGCGGGCGGAAAGCTGTCGGCTCAGTTGATCAGCCTGCTCCAGCAGTTGAACGCCGGCGCTCTCGTTGCCCGATTCAATCATGGCCAGCCCTTCTTCAATCAATGCCTCTTGCTCGCCGGCTTCGCTGACGTTCCATGCGCTGTTGGAGCGGGCAATGTAGGAGGCTTTTGCGCGGTCTGTTCCGCTCGGAGCCGCTGATCCGACGGTGCCGCCGAATCCGCCGAATCCGCCGGAGGTTACCTTAATGTTATTCAGCAGGCTGTCCGCGTTTTTATCGGTCCCTTTGCTCAGTTCGACCGCCTGCTCCAAATAGCGTTCCGCGTTCTCAAAGTCGCTGTTTTTATACGATTCGAGCCCGAGGTTATAATAGTTGCGATAGAGCTCCTGCTCCGCCATCAGGACCGTTTCATCTGCTACAGCGCTGGAATCAACTGCCCAGGAGGTTCCCTCTCCATATTCAAAGTGCTGCGCAGAGGAAGCGAACTGCTCCACCTGCTCGAGCGGGCCGTTAACCTTTTTCAGCTTCAGCTCGTCCGGAAGATAGAGCGTCATTCCCACCTGCGCGGTCGGAACTCCGATCAGCTCCGGCAGATCAATCGCTCGGTTTTCCCGATCCGTAAAAGGGGCCCCTTTTCGGATATAGACGAGTTCAATCGGGAAGGAGATCAGGCCGTCCATGGTCTGGAGCGAACGCGGCAGGGGAATCAGGGTTTCGCCGTCGGCGATCGACGGCGTACACAAAGCATCTTCCACCGAAGCCGACAGCAGGCGTGCGCCTTCGGGCAGTTTGATGTGCAGAAACTGTGCGCGGTTGTTGCGCATTTCATAGTGCAGTTTAACCAGCTCCTCGCCGTCGGGGCGCAAAATGCATTCACCTTCGGCGCAGTCGGCAATAGTATCGACCAGCGGGAACGGCACGGTCTGAACCAGTTCAAACGTAGCGGATGCGTTGCGCGATTCACGGCGATACACATAAGTCGGTGTCGCGTGTGATAGCCCTTTAGCATTAGCCGGAAGTTCCAACGCCGACGCCAGCGCGTAGCCCGAAACCGATTGCTCCAGCAGTTCGCCGCCGACATCGTTGGCCACCGTCAGCCAGCCGCCCTCGGTGACGCGTCCGTCCGCCAGCGTGAAGCGCGGCAGCGTGAGCGTGGAGGGGACGGTGCCGGGAACGGTGCAGGAAATATTCAACTGCGTGGCGCCCTGAATGCGGCCCTTTAAAAAGATAACGGCGGTCGAGCCTTCGATGCGTGTGTCGCGTACGTCTGTGCCGGTAATCTTCACGCGGTCAACATTCGACGGCAGGTTGAGGGTCAGCTGGTCGCGCGAGCCGCCTGTAACCCGCACGTCCATAATAGCATTGGCGGTGAGCGACCGTTCCTCAATCGTCCATGCCTCAGAGGTGTAGTAAGAGGGCAGCCCATCTCGATCGCTGTGCGGACGCACCGGCTCCCAGCTCAATTGTACAATCGGCTCGCTGCTCTGGAGTGCAAGATTACCGGAGGTTCCCTTTTCCGTCGTTCCGGTCAGCGCCGTCGGCGCTCTGGCGGCTCGAACCTCCAGCGCTTCGTCCGATTCAAAATGGACGTTAGCCAGCGCATACTGCTGCTGGAAGAGTTGAATCCGCCCCGTTCCGCCCTGAAGCGATGCCTCGGGTTTAATGCGCGCCTTGACATGGTGCGCTCCGGTGCGGATCAGCGGAATCGACAAATTGGGGGATGAGGGATTAATCTGCTGCTGAGTTAAGGAAAATGTATCCGGCAGCGTCGGCTTGATCGGGGTAACTTCCTTCCCGTCGAGGGTCAGGTTTTCGTAGACCGTAGTTGCAGGGAAAAGTTCGAGCATGACCGGGCGGAAGGGGCCCGCATCCAGTACATCGACGTCCATCTCGATTTCCACTTCTACGGTTTCGTTGGTGACCGAAATATGGGCCGTCCATTCCGAGCGGATCAGACGGGCCGGAGGGGGAGTCGGCCCG
>JAAYDL010000115.1 GCA_012729265.1 Lentisphaerota bacterium
TCGCAATATGAGCTCGCCTACCGGGAAGTCCACGACCAGGACGGACCCGCGACGTGGGAGACGAGCAGCCTGCGGGCGTGGCTGAACGGCGAATTCCTCTCGACCGCCTTCACGGAGCGGGAAAGGGAGTTTGTCGCGCGCACGCATGTCTCGACGCCCGGGAATTTTGACGATTACATCGAGGTCGGCGAAGCAAAAAAGGCGGACAACCCCGACGGCAACGATACGGAGGATAGCGTGTTTCTCCTGAGCTATGAGGAAGCGGAGCGATATTTCCGCTTCGGCACGACGGACGAATACGCGGCGGCGGCGCATCGCCTGACAGCTCCCAGCTATGCCGCGTTTGTCGACGCGTGCGTAAATAACTATACCTACACCGCGGAAGAGCTGTTCTCCAAGGCGGAGTACGACTCGCACCTCAAGGCGCTGCCCCAATTGCGCCTCCGGGAGGGGGCGTGGGAGATCGACTTGCCGACGCTGGACGAATACGCTGCGTTCTGGAACAGCGGAGTCCACACGGTGGGCGATTCCGGGCCGGATGTGTCCTGGCGGCTGCGAACGCCGGGATATAGAGAGGGCGGGTTCTGCTATGTGTATAAGGACGGCTCCGTCAGCGATTGGGGCGACTCCGAATCCTCGTCGCTCTTCATCCGCCCCGCGCTGTGGCTGAGCGCCGACGCCTTTGCGGACGCCGGGATCGCGGCCAGGGCGACGCCGGTCACGCCGAACGTGCAGGTCGACGAGATCCTGACCGGCACATGGAAGGCCGAGGACGAGAGCGGACAGGTCGGCTATTTCCGGTTTGACGCGGACGGCTATTCCATGGCGATCGCTGTCCCGCAGTACGGCCCTTACGGCGCGTATCCGTACATTTTCGAAGCGGGCAATGGGAAACTCCGCGTGATGCAGGTCAGCGCTCGAGCCTACGAAACCATATTGAATTATCAATTGACGTCGCCCGGCATGCTGACGCTGACCGGAGAGGGCGCGCCGGGCGTCCTGACCCGCGTTGACGACGGCGAATTCCCCTTGGCACAGGAGTCCGCGCTGGAGATACCCACAGGCCAGGAAGCGCAAAGCGGCGCCGACGCGCCCGCCGCTTCGCCTGCGGTTGGCGGAGGCGTGGAAACCCCAGACGCGCTGTCGCTATCGCTCGACAAGGCATACGGCATTCCGGACGCGTACTTTGAGAGCCCCGAGGCGGCGATCGCCTATTTCGCGGAATGCGTGAAAAACCAGAATCTGCTTGGCGCGTTGGGCGCCACCCGCGCGCAGCCCGCGGCGGAAAACTACGACCTGGCGGCGATGGTTGAGCGGACGGGCACCTATATGCCGGCTGCGGCGACCGAACTGTGGCTGCCCTCGGAATACGAGGCGTATGTGCCGTTCATGAATACGGCGCCCGAAAATGGACACGCGGGGGTGCGGGAAATGGACACGTGCGACGCGAAGACTGAACACGGGCTGAGTGCGCGTTCCTGTCGAAAATCCTGTAGTAAAATTGGAGATGCGCACCAGGGGACTGGTGCGACATTTACAAGGAGGTCATGCACATGACCGACTAAAGGGCGATCCTGAGGCTGGATAGCCTCAAACTACAGCACAAGCAAATCGCGGAAAGTCTCGGGGTGTCGAGGACGACCGTGATCCGCGTGCTGCGGTTGGCGCAAGAGGTGGGCCTGAACTGGAGCAAAGCCCAGGACATGGGCGACAAGGCCGTTTCAGAAGCGCTGTTTCCAACGACGGATGGCAAGCTCCACTACAAGCTGCCAGACTACGAGGCTGTGCACACGGCCATGGCGCAGCCGGGCGTGACGTTGCAGCTTTTGTGGATTGAGTACTGCGACCGGTGCCACGACGCGGATGCACTGCCGTACCAACTGACCCAGTTCAAGAAGTACTACCGGCAGTTTGTGCAGCGTACCAAGGCGACGATGCACATCCAGCGCAAGCCGGGTGAACACATGGAGGTGGACTGGGCCGGGCAAACGGCGGAATTGACGGATCCGGACACGGGCGAAGTGGTCAAGGCGTACAAGGCCTGCATGGGTCTTCTCCAGATGGCAGAAACATACACGCCCCAGCGGCTGGACGGCGCCTGCGCGAAGGCGCTGCGCTACTCGCCGCGCCCCAGTTGGAAAAGCGTCCAGACAATCCTCAAATCTGGGCAGGACTTGATCCGCGAAGAGGAATCAGAATCCGCCAAGCCGTCCAATGTCGGCTTTACGCGGGGAGCCGCCTATTTTGGAAGGGGGCGGGACTGATGCTCGACAAAGCAACCGCCTCCAAACTGCGGGAGTTGAAACTCAGCCACAGCCTGACCATTGCTTCGGCGGTTGTGGAAGCCGTTTTGTCGGGTCGCTTTTCGGCCAGGGTATATCGCGTTTTTCTCTCCACCAAGACCAGGATGCAGCCCGTGCCTGTTTTCCCCAGGATCGTATCGGCTTCCCAGTGGCCGACCTCTTTGCGCTCGTTCGCGGCCTTACATCGATCCGACAAATGATGCACGATTGGGAAATGCCCCCGATTGTCGATACGCCACCCTTTCGCCGCTTCTTCCCGCGATGCCGCAGGTGAAACGTGATGTTTCGGGCTTGTTTCAACACCGCTTTCGTCTCATATTCTGCGACACGCAGTGCCCGATAGATCGTCGTATGGCTTAGGCGATACGGACTCCCCTCCAACCTGAGCCGGTTGGAGATCTGTTCGGGTGACCGGCGATCCTGCGCAATGTGTTTGACCACTTTCTCCCATAGGACACGGTCGTCAAATATCTTCTTACGCCGACATTTCATTCGCCGCTGCAGATACCGATTGTATGCCAAGTAGGGACGATATCTCTGTCGCCCCCCAATCGCTGAAATCCATTCCGCCTTATCTCCCGCGAAATGGTCGACGCTGACCGTCTCATCAGCCGTCCGATCTCCCGGATGCTTTTCCCTTCCCGACGATATTCCTGTAGACTTTCCCGCTCCCACATGCTAAGATGTCGATAGTGGCTCATGGTGATGCGCTCCTTTATGGTCGTCTTGCAACTACCATTCTACCGGAATGCTTCCCTTTGAGCCACCTCCTTTTTATACCGTTGCACTTACAGTGTACATTCGCCAACGTTCCGTACACCATTATTGACTTATTCTGACCTCTCTAAGTCAATTCCGTTTTAACGCTTTTTGCCTTTGGAGTGCTTTTTCCGATCGAAAAATACTTGACACTACCTTCCGATCCTCCCCCTCCTGTTCACTCTGTGCTAATTCCCCCTTTTAGGTGTATGTACAAGTTGCACAAAGCCGATTCGGCCGAAATCTGCTTTGTTCTCGACTCTGTTTTTTGCGCTATGTCCCTAACTCGCCGAATAATGAATTATCTCTTGCAAAAAGCGAATAATCCGTACTTCCCCGCCGACAGTTATTTTGCCTACTCTTCTATCATGCATTTATGTCGCCTTTCTCTTGGTCTTGGTTTTCGCATGGATTTGATGGCTTTTTCATGCTGTAGTGCGTTGATTTGCGCTTCGAGCTACCATATTCATCAACGACGATGTTTGATCGACGAAGTCTTTCTTTCTGCGCTTCCTCAAACTGCTCCTTCGTAATGATTGCCGGTTTGTTCCCATCGATGGCATAGGAATTAGCAACCCCATCACCTTCCATTATCGCGATGGTCGATCCGCAGAACGGTTCATCACTAAAAAGCGCAGCCCAAATTGCCTGCCGCAGGAAGAGGGTCGCCACCTTCTATACTGGATTCCGAACCACAAGACATAGCTGTATATTCATTTACTTGTAGAAATCATCAGAACTTACCGACATATCTCCTCCATTTGCCCAACATGGAAGCTTTTCAAGGGTAAAGTTATACACCGGGCTGTGATCGTATTCGTAGGAATAGTTCATCAACGGCAAGCCGGTGGATTCTTCATGTAGCCCCTGTTCCAAAGCTAGGACTTCAGCGTCTTTTACGTTATATCTAGCCGTGACCGAAAATACGCAAGTCTTAACATCGCTTTTCCCATAGTAATAGTACTCAAATCCCGGCTTGTATTGCACCACCGGGAGGTCGATGTTGGGAGTCAGGTAGCAGGTGATCACTATTTGTTCGCCTGGATCCAATGTTGGAATTGGAAGCCGTGCCGGCTTGTAGATGCTATAGAAATGGTTTTTAACCGAATAGCCGACGGTGAGCGCGCCACCGACGGTCGGCTGGTCAGATTGGTTCGACACGAGCACCTCAACGCAAGCGGGCCTATAGCATCGCGTGGTTGAAGGACGAAGGTAACTGTACTGAGTGCCGCCTCCGGAAGAAACCTGAGATGCGATTTGCCGGGCTACCTCTTCGGAAACTCTCTCGCGCACTTCATCGGGGATCGCATCCTCCGGGATTCCCATCTGCGCGCAGACCTCCTCCAGCGCGATTGCGAGGCAATAATCAAATCCCTTCGCGAACGCTTCCTCAAAGTCCGGCAGGGACGGCGGTATTCCGAGGGCGGTCAGGCCGATATCCAACGCTACCCCGATCGCGTCACGTAGCGCTTCCCGCTGATCGTCATCCAGGAAGGGGAAATTATCTGCCACCACGTTCACCACGGCATTTTGCAGATCTTCGTACCCATCCTTTACGGAGTTGTATACATACGAGAGGATCTTGCCAAGCTCATCAAGAACACCCGGTTCGGATTTCTTGATGCGTACCTCGTGACCGACGGGCAGGTATGTATCCAATCGTTGTTGGTAATCCTCGATAGAAGAGGTGTCGCCGAACATATCGCGGAACGCAAACGGAACAACGACATATTTCCCATCTATAACGACTGATAGTACGTTTTCCTGTGCCATGATCCGTCGAGACACTTCATAGTACTCACCCACATTAGGGTCTTCCCACTGTACGGGAGTATAGCTGAGAACGCGCGTGAAGGGCACGCCTGATTCGACAGTAATCTGCTGCGTGGGCGCAAACGTGAGATCTGCCGCGTTATCCGATAATTCCAGATCATTGTAATAGATGATCTGGGTTTCGGAAGGGACTACATACTGGCGACTGGAGTCAAACTGATCCTGTACGAAAAATAACATGCGCATGTAATACATGATCGTTGAAGTTCCGAGCGATTCCGCAGGAGGAGCGAATTCATTGAAGACAAGCATATGGTCCATCGCCCACGAATCATCATAAACACTTGTATAGTCCACATGCTCCCGGTACACCAAACCCGACGTATCAAAATATGAACTTACACTGCTACTAAATGGCGTAGTAGCAACCTGAAGCTCATGCGCCACCGCGTTTGCCGGTCTATCGCGGAATTGGAGACGCCACATCAGATCATCCGGATGTACATAAATCCCCTTCGTTTGATGGATGTACGGCATACTTGACTGACCCTGGTGCTGACTGCTTTTCTCGCCCACCCAAGTCTGTATTATCACTGTGTTCGAGGATACGTCAGCAGAAACATGAATTGTAGGATCGCCGTAGCCTGTGGAGACCCCTTCTCCCGCATCGCCCAGAAGGTTACCGGCTGCATCCAGAGCCACGGCGCGTATATAAAATGTGTATTGGAACTGTGGCAACAATACCTGCCCCTTTTCAACTTGGAAGGTCGCTCCCAGCTCCTCTCCTTCCTCCAGTTTGCCGGTGAGTCTTTCCACGATAGCATTGAAGTCAATGACAAATTCATTCTGATCTGGATCAAGCACGCCACTGACCAACAGCCCCACGGGTGAGAGCGGCCGGTCGTTGTCTGTCGCGAAGGGATACTTCGACACTTGCCACAGGATTGTTTCCGCCCCATCCACCTGCAGTTCATAACGGAACCATCGCTGCCCACCCATTTTGGGGTTGATGAAAAACTGTCCAGCCGTTCTGTAGACGGCATCGGGATTTACGGCGTCAAACGGCAGTAATCCTCCGTCGGGCGCGGGCGTCGATGCCTGTTCGGGCAAAGGCGTGGCGGTCGGTTGAGGTGTCTTCTTCGGCGGCGTCTTTTCTTCTTTTATGCTGAACTTGCCGGATACCGCTTCTGCGAACAGCACATCCCCGACCCACGCCTCAACCTTGATTCGGCAAGCAGAGTGGTCGGCGTTGGGAACACTCCATTTGTAGGACTTGCCTTCGACATCTCGAATGATGCAGTCGTATGACTCCCCATTGTCCGTACTCAAGAAGAGAACATATGTCGCTTTGCGGTCAGAATTCAGTTTCCAGGCAATTTTGAACGTGGAGTTGCCGACCACCGTCTCCTTCTTTTTCGGCGAGGTAATTGAAAGTGGGTTCGACTTTGGGGTGGGAGTGGAGAGATCGGGCAGATTCGGCTTCAGGCTTGGCCGAATGATGGGGAACGAAATGCCGGATTGGCTTCCAAGGTTCCCGGCAAGGGTAACAGTCGAATCGGAAAGTCCATGACTGATCGATCCGTTCGCTAGCAACGCGATTGTCGGCACCCAATCCGCTTCTTGATAGATGCTGCTTTCCTCTCCAAACGCAACCGGATTCGGCAATATGTCGTTAGATGATGGCCTCCCAAAACTGTCCGACATGGCGAGCACAACTCCAGGTTGCGAGGCGGGAAACAGAA
This sequence comes from Lentisphaerota bacterium, assembly GCA_012729265.1. Lineage (GTDB taxonomy): Bacteria > Verrucomicrobiota > Kiritimatiellia > Kiritimatiellales > Pontiellaceae > Pontiella. The sequence continues at coordinate 6,578 of JAAYDL010000115.1, forward strand.
ATTTGTCTTGTTCATCGAGATAAGCAAAGCACTCGATCGAGGTGAGGGGTTCACCTGCAGATTCAACCTCAATCCCATAAGCTGCATCAGAATTATTGGCTAAGCAGAGCGCGCTTGAAGAACATTGAAATACCATGAGCAGTACCAAGATAGAGCAAAGACCCCTGCGTAGATGAAGCATATAGCTCCTCCTCTCAATTCTCAGCAGGTACCGCTCGTTCATTAAACCCATGGGCAACCAAGTTTCTGCAAGGATTTCAAGAGACCTGGTATTTTCATGATAGGTATTCGGTCTTCGTTCATATAGTAAATATGACGAAACAATGTGTCGCTAATCGCCACCACCTATGCTGGATTCCGAGCTATCAGACACCGCAAATTCTCCTGAAAACTGTCCGTACTCGTCAAATCCGCCGTCATACGAGACCAAAATCGGACTTCCGTAGACCAGTGATTGGTCAAACGCGGATCTTGGGAACGTCTCACTGAAGAAGAATGTGTACAGAGTGCCATCTGCATCCTGAACCGTGAATGCTTCTCCATCAACGCCAGCGAGGGTCCCATTGAGCTTCCCGGAAAACTCCGAATCAGTGCGCTCAGCGGAAAACTCGCTGGTGTCCGTAAACTCTTTTAATCCAAGAGTTCCCTCCGCAATCGCCAGTGCGTTTTGGAAAACGGTTACGGCGCTTTCTTGAAATGCTCTCAATGTTTCTTCATCGGCGTTGAACGGATTGAGAACATCCATGTCTCCTGGGGAGAGGAGTTCTCCTTCTGGCATGTAAGACAGTCGATACTCGGTGTTGAAGGCGATCGTTCCGAACTCCTCGCCGCCTTCCTCAATATCGCAAGTGACTTTCCCGTAGTAAACCAGTTCGCCATCCTGATCGTAGTGCTTTCCATCGTACTTGATGCCAAGCGAAAAATCCAACTCTTCTGCTGGGATATTGGCTTTCATCGCGATAACGGTGGTGTCCGTGGCTGCACCCTGCCCACTCGTCTGCTTGCCAATGATATCGCCGATACTGCCGCCGGTTACCGTGCCGCCTGCTTCTGTACTTTGGTTCTCGATGGATAATTCGAACTCGTTTACTTCACCGTCCGCGGTGACGGAGAATCCGGCTTCAGCAGATCCTTTGACGGCGTTCTCGTCCGCCGAGTCGTGCGCACGGAAGTAGATGGAAACGTCGCCCTCATCCGGCGAGGTCGCGGTCAGCCCGACATCAACGGTACCATGCCCTTCCTCAGCGCTGTAGTCCATCAAAATCCGGAGCGGAACCTGCCGATCGGCAATGGAAACCAAGATGTCTGTCATGATCCTGCCGCTGCTTTCATCGGCCTTGTATACGAAAATCGTTACAGACGTTCCCACACCCGCCGCAGCCAAAAGGGTAGGAATCTCCGAAAAGGCCTTGCCGCTTTCTTTCTCGTACAGCATCTTGACCTGTTGCCAAAGGGCCTGTAGCAGTGGATCGGACTCTGATAATTCCTCAATCAAAGCCAGGTATTGTGCAAGGTCAAGCACGATCTCCGTGACCTCTGCTTCCACGGTCTCACCAAACAGCTCCATACGTTCCTTGCCGATCATCCGCGCGTCGAAATTATCGGTTGTGATGCGCTCGATCCGATCCGCAAGCATACCCAGGTAAGCTGCACCGGACGTGCCTCGAAAGATTTGCAGAATAGATCCCAGATGCGGCAGTGCAGACGCAGTATCTGTTCCCGTGCCCGCTGCCGAACCCAGGAAAGATAGCACGTCCTGAAGGGGGGCCTGTACGAAATGAGAAAGCCCTCCTTTTGCGTTTTGCATGTAGCCCTTGACTTGCGCATCCTCCATGGCGAGCAGCAATTGGAAGATGCTGTCATAGCCGCCATATAGATCTCCTGTCAGAAGGCCACGTTGCGTCGAATCGTCCATGCCAGCGGACAATCGCATGGATGCGCCGATGTCAAAAGTGGCTTCGCCAACGGTCAACTGAAAGCCATCTGCAGTGATCGTAGCCATGTTGAGGCCTTCCGCAAACCCTGGTATTGGCAACGCCAAGATCGAGATTGCGATGGCGATTGCCAGTATGCAATGAACGCTTCTCTTCATGTGGCTTCCTCCTTATGCACATGCCGCGTTGGGCAGGCCTTTGGCAGATGAAATCCGAGTTTTACTACTGGAGCCATTCGTGACCGCAGTTCTTACAGTACCTGTTTGGGTCGCAATAACCAACGACGCAGCCACCCAGGCGCACTTCTCCGGCCTCGGCTCTTTCGAGCGTCTCCTCCGTCGGATACCCATAGACGATCCCAATCACATCTTCTGAACCGCATTGGGGGCATCGAATCACCGCATCGTTCAACTCTGAACCTTTGTTGACATCTCGAATAAACTCTGTGAGTTCTCCGCCACCGGACCCGGGGATGACTTCGGCATCCAAGCCGCACACTTGACAGAGGGGAGATATGGTTGCCACGGCGAGCGCGAGTACGAGCGCAAACCCTCGAAGGACGATCATGAGTAATACCTCCTTTAACCTACGGATCTCCTATCCAAGGGATCATTTCTTAGTCCTCGATATAACCCGTGATCGGCAGGGCGTATCGCTCATAATCCGTATCCTCCACGATCTGAAGGCCTTGGTTGTCAAAGCTTGCTCGATTCTGATCATACATGTCATAGAATCCATCATAGGCTCGATAGACTTCCCCGGTGCGCGTGTCATACACTCGGTCATACCCCATCA
>JAAYDL010000116.1 GCA_012729265.1 Lentisphaerota bacterium
ATAATAATATTCCTTCCCGCTTTCAGGATTATTTCTGAACGGTAGCTTTCCATCACCCCGCGACAACCTTGCCTTGCGCCCTGCTTTTCATGCGCTGTTTTGTACAGTCACTCATATGGATCTACCCTTGGACCGCTTTCTGCGTGTTCAGATCAAAGCGGGTCCCCGGGCCACTCCGCCACTGCGGAGCCAGAAAAACGTCAGTGCCGCAGGGTGTCCAATAGGATTTCAGATCTAATGGCTCATCCCCGTCTCCGAGGAGAAGAGGCGTCCAACCTCGTTGTGGCTCACCCTGCAGGCAAAACAGCTTATAGCGTGGTGGATAATTGGTGTAAAGTCCGCCGCCGCTCCCAATCAGGTCTGATGGTTATTAGCCAACCCCTAAACATGGATACGGCGGCGGGCGTGATTATCCGAATATCTTTTTCACGTCAAATTCCTCTTTCTCTGTAAGCATGTGATAAATGCAACGAGCCAGTTTGCAGGCCAGTGCTTTAGTTGCGACTGCCCCGTTTTTCTTCGCTTTTTTACGATCATAGAATGAGCGGGCTTCAGGGCAGTGCTGAATCAGGTGGTGCGCGGCCTGCACCAGCGCCCACGCCAGATACTTGTTGCCGCACTTACGATTGTTCTCCCCTTTTTTCTTCCCGTCGGAATATCGGTCGGCGTTTACAGTACGGGCATACGATGCATAATTCCCTGGACCCGCAAAGCGGTTCATCGGCCCGCTTTCGAGCGCAATCATCATGCCCAGCACCCTGCCGATGCCAGGAATCGTTGTGAGCAGTTTAAACTGATGCGTTTCTTCACATTCATGAAGCACCTTTGTCTCCAGTCGATAAATACTCTGATTGATCCGCCGAACTATTTCGAGATATTCGATGGCTCCGAGCCGATGATATGGATCATCAATCTTTTCAACCAAAGCCTCCGGCTTCATATGCTTGAATTTTTCGGCAGCAATCTTACCTCCGTTAAGCCGCTCACAGAGCGATTGAAGGCTCAGAATCAAACCCGTTCGCTCCTGAACAAGATACATACGTCGGCGCAGCAGATCACGAAGCCCACGCTGCTCTTTGGGATAGATATATCCGGTCGGCAGCACGCCCAGTCGGCTCAGGTGGGCCAAGTGCCGCGCGTCACCTTTGTCATTTCCATGCTTCAACCCGTCATAGGTTTTCACGGCATTGGGATTGGCCAAAGAGACCGGATATTTTTCCTCCCGAAGCCCATCTACCAGCCAATACCAGTTATAGGTCGATTCGATGATGATATTGATGACCGATTTTCGATAGGGTTCGAGAAACCCGAGCACATCAGCAAGCTTCGTCGGAAGCCTACGCTCCGCCACGACCTTGTCATTTTCATCAGTCAAAGAACACAGCACGTTTTTCCCGTGCAGATCCATTCCGCATTGCAGTTTCATTTTGAGTTCCTTTCGGTTAGCTGACTATCGTCATTTTTATGCTAACCCAACCGACTCATGAATGGTAACTTCTGAATGGTTATCAGATCTCAAGATTCAAGATTGATAGGAGAGTCCTCATTGTAGTAGACATTTTGCGTATGGTAAGGGAACAGAGTGGGGGCAGGTGTCGGTCCTAACATTTAAACATTTTCTAGATAAGGTGTCGGTTACGCGGGGGGCCCGGGGCCGGTCCCGTAATCTAGTAAAAATGGCATAAAAAGAGGCGGGTAGAGGATGATCAGCGTGGAAACGAACGGCTGAATTTTGACCGCTCGGGGTTTGGAAAACCCATGCTTATTTCCGATTTTCGAATGCCGAATGCCGATTGAAGAGTGTCCATGAACCGCTCCTGCGTCGCTTTTTCCATGCTGTAAATTACCTGCGATACATTTTAGGAACGAAGACGGCAAGGCAGGCAGCGCGAAGGCAAGGATGCCTGCCCCACGAAGATGGAATATAGAACCAAACGGTTAGATCAAGGAGTTAAAGGGATCCCTTTTTGCATTTAAAAGAGTGACGCCAAGGAGATCAGAAAGCGATTTCAGCAACAAAACAGAAGGCGCAATACCAGTTGACGCCCCCGGCAAAATCCCATTAACTGCCCCGGATATGCGATAAGGTTTAAATTGCGTCAGCGCAACGGTTGGGTTTTCCATCCGCTGACTCGGCCGCGTTCGGCCCTCAACTCGATGAACGAAACAACGATACATTTTGAAAATGCAAGCGAGGCACGAGAGATCGGCGCGCCGCTGGACCGCATGACGGAACGAATTGAAAGCGATTTTCAACTGAAGCTGATCATTCGCGATCTGATTGTACGTCTGGAGGGTCCGGAGGAGTCGGTGGACGCCGTGGCGGATTTTATTGAGGATCTGCGCACGGCACGCAATCATACTCAGCTGGATCACCGGGCGGTTGCTTATGCATACGACGCACTGACGCGCGGCGAAAAAAAGGTTTTTGAAAAGCTGGCGAGCATCCGTATTGATGTCGGCCAGCGCAAGCCGTCGGTCTTCCCCAAGACGCTCGGGCAGCAGATTTATCTGGACGCGATGCAGAAAAACAGCGTGACCTTCGGCATCGGCCCGGCGGGCACCGGTAAAACGTATTTGGCGATGGCGATGGCGGTCTCGGCGTTGCTGAAGGAGGAGATCAGCCGGATCATTCTTACACGCCCGGCGATTGAGGCGGGCGAGAATCTGGGTTTTCTTCCGGGCGATCTTCATCAGAAGGTGGCCCCTTATTTGCGGCCGTTATACGATGCGCTTTACGATATGCTTCCGGCGGAAACGATCGAGAGCTTTATTGAGCGCGGGATTATTGAGGTGGCGCCGCTGGCGTATATGCGGGGCCGTACGCTCAACCACGCATTTATTATTCTCGACGAAGCGCAGAATACGATTCCGCAGCAGATGCTGATGTTTCTGACCCGCCTGGGCTTCGATTCGCGATGTGCGATCACCGGCGATCTGACCCAGATTGACCTGCCCAGCCGCAGCGTCTCGGGCCTTAGCGAGGCCCGCTCCATTCTCGGCAACATTGATGGTCTGGGAATCATCGAACTCAGCGAACGTGATGTGGTTCGCCATCCTCTGGTACAGAAAGTCATTGAAGCCTATCGGGACAAACGAACCTCATAACCCCCTGAGGATTCCATGAAAAAGAGCATTATAAAAAAACGACACCAAGGCATCGCGGAACGCAAAACCTCCACGAAGAAAAAACGTGTAATTCACTACAAGAATCTCGGAATGGGCCTCATTCTCTGGCTGCTGACCACCTGGATCTTTTTCGGCAAAGGCACCGCACCGACCATTACCGAAAAGCTTGACGAACGCGCGAGCGCGACCGTTGTTTCAAAGATTGCATTTCAGTGCGAAAACCTCAGCGAAACTGCACTGGCAAAAGAAGAAAAACAAAAGTCGGTCCCGCCTGTATTCACACTGGACCCGCAACCCCAACAAAAAGCGGTCGAAAAAATTCAGAGTATATTCACTCAGCTGGAACAATATGTTGCCGCCCCGGCAGATGAGCAAAGTGCCAAACTCAACATTATGGATGCACTGCTTCAGGGCTCTGAAATCGGCATTCGGGCACAGGAATTTATCGATACCTTCCCTTCAAACGCGGTTGCATCCGTGAAGGAACAGCTGCTCACCCGCATTCCGGAAGTGATGGGAGAAGGTGTATTATCTGACGAAAACCGAAATGAGCTCTCCGGCAAATCGCTTTCGATCGGCTCATCCCGGACGGTTGCGATCGACGAACTGCATTCGCGCGACACCGCCATTGCAAGCATTCTTGCTCCTTACGGAGGCGGTGCGCAAAGGGCCCTGCTTGAAAAGCTGCTATCCTCGTTAATACAAAAAAACCTCACGTACAACGCCAAGGCGACCGATGACAAAAAGCTGGAGGTTGCGGAAAAAGTTGCGCCCGTCATGGAGTTTCACCCTGAAGGAGAAGTATTGATCCGCGCCGGCGAACAGGTTACAGCGCAAACCGAACTGTTGCTGAAAACGCATGCGCTGATCCTTGAACAGCAACAGGAAGGCACGGAGCAAACGCTTGAACTGATAGGAAAAGCACTCCTGCTGCTTGTTGCACTCTCCTGCACGGCCGCCATGCTGCGCATCGTCAATCCGATCATAATCCGCAACCTCGACAAGCTGCTCCTCTTTATTATTCTTTCCGCGTTCACGATCGGCGCAAGCCGCTTGGTCACCTATCTTTCGGTCAGTCGTTCGCTCTTACCTCCGTCCACCATCATGTACATGATTCCCGGGTCACTGGCCATTATGCTTTGCGCCATTCTACTGGGCGGGAGCGCCGCGATCTGCTTGGGATTCTGGACCAGTTTTTGCGTTGCCATTCTGCTGGAAAACTCCTTCTCCGCGTTTGCGCTTGGCATGGCCGTCACCGTTACCGCTGCCACGGCTACGCGCAAGATCCATCGCCGTGCCAGCCTTTTCCGTGCCGGGCTTTGGATCTGCGTTGCCAAAGTACTCTATGTCCTTCTCATTGCCTTATTGGAGAATCAACATGTGTCCGTGGTTGGTCGGCAGCTTTCTGCCGCTGTTTCCGCAGTAGCGATCTCCTCCGTCTTAACCCTGCTGCTCATTCCGCTGTTTGAAAAACTCTTCAAAATCACCACGGATATCACCTTGCTGGAGCTCTCCGACATGGGGGATCCACTGCTCCAGAAGATGGCTATGCAGGCTCCCGGAACCTATCATCACTCGCTCATGGTTGCCACGCTGGCCCAAAACGCCGCAGAGGCCATTGGAGCCAACGCGCTGCTTGCCCGCGTCTGCGCCTACTATCACGACATCGGCAAGATGGCTAAACCGGAATTTTTCACCGAAAACATTCAGCATAAAGAAAACCCGCATGATGAGCTCTCTCCGCACATGAGTGC
>JAAYDL010000117.1 GCA_012729265.1 Lentisphaerota bacterium
AATGGTCATGGGCGCGGCGCGGCTGCATGGTGAGGTTTTAATCTCGTCTTTGTGACCTCTCTGTGGTCACAAAAAGTGGCTCGCAACGGCGAGTGTAAAAGCTGTGCTCGGCTTTTTGAACGCAGAACGCCGAAGTGTGAAAAATGAAGGCAATCGGTTAGTGACAGGGAGGTGCGAGGATCATGCGTTTCTGGTGAAAAGGGCGGCTGGCGAATATGTGACACCCAGAGTAACGAACCAAGGGAACAGGGGCACGGACATTCCTGTCCGTGACACGGGTTGGGAAACCCGTGCCCCTTTTTGCCCTTTTAGCTGGAGCATTCAGCAGACTTGCCCCTGATTCTCAATTGTTTTACAATGGCACCGTAACAAGTGAGATAATGGTGACGTGAAGGATGGATGATTGATGGCAAGGCAGAACGGTAACGGAAAATCTTTGGAGAAATGGATATGGGATGCCGCCTGCTCCATCCGCGGTGCCAAAGAAGCCCCGAAATACAAGGACTACATCCTTCCTCTCATTTTTACCAAACGTCTCTGCGATGTCTTCGATGACGAACTGAACCGTATCGCCGCCCAAATGGGTTCACGGGAGAAGGCCTTTCGCATGGTCAATGCCGACAGGAAGCTCGTCCGCTTCTTCCTGCCGTTCGTCCCCGACGATCCCGAAGAACCCGTCTGGTCTGTCATCCGGAAGCGTTCCTCAACAGATCCCGAACAAGTGGGCGAAGGCGAACGCATCACGTCTCTCTTGCGGGCCATTGCCCGCGAGAACCCGAAGCTGGAGGGCATCATCGACCGCGTCGATTTCAATGCCACGACGCACGGTCAGCGCGATCTCGACGACGACCGTCTCTCCAGCCTGATCGAGGCCATCAGCGCCAAGCGCCTCGGACTCGCGGATGTCGAGGCCGACATCATCGGCAAGAGCTACGAGTATCTCATCCGCAAGTTCGCCGAAGGCGGCGGGCAGAGCGCGGGCGAGTTCTACACCCCGTCCGAGGTCGGCACCATCATGTCCCGCGTCCTCCAGCCGGAGCCCGGCATGGAAATCTACGATCCCACCTGCGGTTCCGGCGGCTTGCTCGTGAAATGCGAGATTGCCATGGAGGCGGCTGCCAAAGGCCAGAAACCCGCCCCGCTCAAACTCTACGGGCAGGAATACACGCCCGAGACCTGGGCCATGGCCAACATGAACATGATCATCCACGACATGGAGGGCAAGATCGAGATCGGCGACACCTTCAAGAACCCCAAGTTCCGCACCCAAGAGGGGCGGTTGCGCACCTTCGACCGTGTCGTCGCCAATCCCATGTGGAACCAAGACTGGTTCACCGAGGCCGACTACGATGCCGACGAACTCGACCGCTTCCCCGCCGGGGCGGGCTTCCCCGGCAAGTCCTCCGCCGACTGGGGCTGGGTTCAGCACATCCACGCCAGCCTGAACGAGCGCGGACGCGCGGCCATTGTCCTCGACACCGGGGCCGTCTCCCGCGGATCGGGCAACGCAGGCACCAACAAAGAGAAGAACGTCCGCCAGTGGTTCGTTGATCAGGATCTTGTTGAGAGCGTGCTCTACCTGCCGGAAAACCTCTTCTACAACACCACCGCCCCCGGCATCGTGCTGTTTCTGAACAAGGCCAAGCCCAAGGCGCGGCGCGGCAAGGTCTTCCTCGTCAATGCGTCCCAGATCTTCGAAAAGGGCGACCCCAAGAACTTCATCCCGGAAGAGGGCATCCAGCGCATTGTCGCGACGCTCACCGGGTGGAAAGAAGAAGAAAAACTCAGCCGCATCGTCGATCATGCCGAACTGAAAAAGAACGACTACAACATCTCACCCAGCCGTTACATCCACACCGGCGATGAAGAGACCTACCGCCCCATCCCGGAAATCGTCGCGGAACTGGATGTCATCGAAACCGAAGCCCGCGAAACGGATCACACGCTTCGGGCAATTCTCAACCAATTGGGGGTTAAGGCGTGAGCGCAACAGCAAAGCTTGCCGATGTTGCCAAAATTGTGATGGGGCAATCGCCCCCATCCACCAGTTATAACGACGTCGGAGAAGGACTTCCCTTCTACCAAGGGAAAACGGATTTCGGAGCGACTTACCCGACGCCACGCATTTATTGCCGCGAGCCAAAAAAGCTGGCGGAATCCGGGGACATTCTGATGTCCGTTCGTGCCCCAGTGGGAGCAACGAACCTCTGCGACAGGCAATCCTGCATCGGTCGGGGCGTCGCCGCGATTCGGGCGAAGGGCATCGACCGCGACTTCCTCTATTTCTATCTCAAGGAGATTGAGGACTACATCGACAATCTTGGCTCTGGCGCAATTTTCAAGGCAATCAACAAATCACAGTTAGCCACGCTACCCATCAACAAAGCAGACATTCCGCTTTCCGAGCAGAAGAAGATTGCGCACATTCTTTCGACGGTGCAGCGGGCGATCGAGGAACAGGAGCGGATCATCCAGACCGTCACCGAACTGAAGAAGGCTCTCATGCACAAGCTCTTCACCGAAGGCCTTCGCAACGAACCCCAAAAACAAACCGAGATCGGGCCGGTGCCTGAAAGCTGGGAGGTGGTGGAGTTGGGTGCGCTCGCCAAGGTTGGGAATGGATCGACTCCGAAGCGCGCGAAGGAAGCGTATTGGCTCGATGGGACAATCCCGTGGTTGAACAGCACCAAGATTCATGATCTCTTCATCACGGAAGCGGACCAGTTTGTCACGCCGCAAGCAGTGAAAGAATGCCACTTGCCCAGAGTTGCGTCTAACAGCCTACTCATTGCAATCACAGGCCAAGGAAAGACGCTTGGAAACTCGGCGATCACCCGGATTGAAACCAGCATCAATCAGCACCTTGCCTATGCCCAATTTCACACCGCCAAGATCATCCCCGATTTCGTGCTCTGGTTCATGCAAACGCGCTACGACTATCTCCGATCAATTGCGCGCGGCGGCGGAAGCACGAAGGGAGCCCTGACATGTGGATTCTTGAAGACGCTTCCAATTCCGGTGCCGTCGCGTGATGAGCAGGCGAAGATCGTCACCATATTCCAGACATTGGAAGACAAGCAGAATGTTGCCGTCCGCAAGCAAGCTGCTCTCCAAGACCTTTTCCGCACTCTTCTTCACGAACTGATGACCGCGAAGGTGCGCGTTTATGAATTGGAGCCTATTTTATGAGCAAAGAAAACGATGTAAACATCATCAAAACACGAGACGACAAAACCCCTATCCAGTTTGTGGATGGAGATGGCAAACAAAAATTCAAACTCTGCAAAGACATGGACTGTCCTTGGCTTGACGCCGATGCAGAATTCGGCCCCGAGAAGCTTCGTCCACGGATTGAACCTTGGTTGACAGCACTTTTCCAGT
>JAAYDL010000118.1 GCA_012729265.1 Lentisphaerota bacterium
CCGCCTCAGTCTGCTTGAAATTCCAGCGTGAGCGACGAATACAGTTTAGCGAATTATGAAGACTACAAAGCCCGCCTCAGTCTGCTTGAAATTCCAGCGTGAGCGACAAACATGCGGTAATGGGAAGACGTCCGGATTTGGCCGCCTCAGTCTGCTTGAAATTCCAGCGTGAGCGACACCTTTAGACCAGTCGTTAGTGTGTAGCATTCGTTCCGCCTCAGTCTGCTTGAAATTCCAGCGTGAGCGACGGAACTGCTACGAGCGAATTGAAATCACTGTACTCCCGCCTCAGTCTGCTTGAAATTCCAGCGTGAGCGACCAATCCATAATGATTGCTTCTGATATATTATACTGCCGCCTCAGTCTGCTTGAAATTCCAGCGTGAGCGACAAAATTGTACATAACACTATAGCAGGTTGTTAATCCGCCTCAGTCTGCTTGAAATTCCAGCGTGAGCGACATCTTCTGAATCAAACCAATCAACCGCTTCATCCCGCCTCAGTCTGCTTGAAATTCCAGCGTGAGCGACCTTCCCGCCGTCGCTGATCGAAAGAAGGTTGTCCCGCCTCAGTCTGCTTGAAATTCCAGCGTGAGCGACGGTCTGTCAATTTAAGGCAATGTATCCGGTCTTAAAATGACGTTTGTGCGAGCGCTGTCGAAATATGACACATCGGCAAGAATGAACATTGCAAAAAATGCATTATCCATCCGCTGTTTACTGTTGCGCGAGCGCTCCCTAATGATTCTTGAGGCAATGCCGCACTCGCTGGATTTTCAAAGAGCCTGCTTTCCTAATGGCGGAAGGAAAGTGGTCATTAGCCGTAGCTGATTAGATATGGGAGCAAAAAGGGTAGCGCAGGGCAATTAAATAATCGTAATTCGTGAATGCTGTTTATAGGGGATGCCCAGAGATTCAATGGCGAGACTGCTGTCTGCTTGTTTAGTTCCCAGCGCAATAAAGAGAACTTGGTCTTCGGTATGGTGGATTGTTTCCACGAGTTCTGCTTTCATTTCTTCAAGCCGGAGGGGATCAAGCATGCACTCGAAAACAGAAAACTGGAGGCGATAGCCGAATCCTTCAGCAATTCGAGCCACATTGCGCAACCGCTTGGGATTGGCGATGTCATAGCTAACGATATAGCGCTTTCGTTTCATCGGGTAGTGAATCCGCAGTAGGTTTTGGCTTCGCCTCGGAGGTAGCGCCAGAGCTGACGCGCCTGCACTTCGAGCATTCTCCGGTACGGCATTTTATATTCGAACTGGGGATGGCTGACGAGGGTGTCCATCCGGCGGAAGTAGGCTTCCCAAAAAGCCCGTCGTCCCTGCTGATTCAGGAAGACTCCCTTGGAACTGAATATAAAATCTTTTTCATCCAGCTCGTGGCGATTGAGCAGGCTGATGGCTACGCTGTCGGCAATGAGCGGGCGAAACTCCTCCATTAGGTCCAATGCGAGCGCAGGGCGGCCATATCGTGGCTGGTGGAAAAAACCAATGAAGGGGTCGAGCCCAACGGAATGGCAGATGCCCGTCAATTCCTTAGCGAGCATGCTGTAGCCCAACGACAGCAGCGCATTGACAGGATCGCGCGGTGGGCGTCGATTGCGTCCGTTGAAGTCGAAATTGTAGCCTTTGCTTTTGAGCATAGATGCAAAGAGACGGAAATAGAGGGCGGCGGCACTGCCTTCCAATCCGCGCAGTGTATCGAGAGAGTCTGCGTTCTCTGTTTGATTTCGAAGCCGCTTCATCTCTTCGATATCCGTCTTTTCGACTTCGCCATTGCGCATGAGCATGACGCGTTGATTGTGAATTTTTGAGCGGATGATTTCTTTTGCGAGATGAAGTCGAATATCTTCGCGCTCGAACAAGCGATACTGACCTCTGCGGGCATCTGTGCCGGAGGTTCCCAATCCTTGGAGCATGCCAAGGAATCGTCCAGCGGCGGAAAAGTAAGCCACGGGGATATCGTTCTCCAGAAAAAGCTGAGCGGCTTGGGCGGTGATTTGCACCGCTCCGTAGAGATACACCTGTTTGAGCTGGTGCAGGGCCATGCCGCCAAGTTTTTCATTTTTAAGCCGCACCTCCACGTTTTCTCCCCGCACACCAATCTGCGCACCGGGTTTTTGTACAATCAGCACCTCGCCTTCGTCGCTATCTGGACGGGGCGGGCGTTGTATGGCTGGGGCATTTTCTCCGGGAGTTTTCCAGTACGAAGACTCCTCCGGCAGGCAGACAGGATAGAGCGAGCAATAGAGGCAGCGCGGATCTCCGCAAAGTGCATCGGGCATTGTTACCCTTTTTGCCGCTTCCGTTGCCTCTCCAATGTATTGCCGGCACTGTCCCAGCAACTCTTCCGTCAGCGGAACCTCCACCTTGCGCTTGTCGGCTGCATAATAAACCCAAGCAGAAGAAACCGTGTGTCCGTGTTCTTGTAAAAGGAGCGCATGAGCCGCCAGCTGAATGGCATCCGGCTCCTTTGCCACTCGTTCGCCATTGTCATGACGCAGGGCGGAACCCTTTTTGTAGTCAACCAGTTCGATTCCGTTTTCGGTCGATTCCGCAATATCGATAATCCCGACCAATCCCATTTTTTCACTCGAGAGTTCCAGACTTCGGAACACCGTGCCTTCCGGCAATGCATTCGGAAGGCCATCCTTTATTTGGGTGGGCACATCGACTTTCCGATGAATGGAAGAGCCCGCCACCGTATCCGCGTTTTCGACAAACACATTTTCGACCCACTGGAAATAGAAGAGGCGAGGGCAGTAGACAAAGTTGTGCAAGCGCCGCACCGGTAACAGTGGTTGTATCCGTTCATCGGTTGTACTGAGCGTTTCCATCATCAAAAATCATATGGAATATCGTCGATTTCTCCCCATCCGTTTTTTCTGATTCGTTGTTCATTCAATTGCTGAACCCGTATCCATTGGCGTTGCTTGATGGTACTCCAAAGCCCTTTCCCGGTTGCAAAGCACTGTTCGTTTAAAGTGCAGTTTTCAAAATCCGCCCGGAAACCAACAAGGGGAAAACAATTGGAGCTCCGTTCCAGTTTGGGCGTTCCTTCAAATTGGAAAGATTCAGGATTCTTGTCCCAGCGAGCGGTCTCCCGCTTTGAACGGGTGAGTGGCTTTAGCGAACCATTCCCATCGGATTCAGTCCGAATTCTATGGTGGATTTCCAACACCTCCGGAGCGGCCACAGCACGCAAGCCCAGATTGATCGCCGCATTGATGTCAGCTTGGATTTCGCTTCCAACCATTGGGATAAAGATCGGTCCGCCTGCAATCGGGGCCAACAATTTGCGCGGCTTTTCCGGATTTTGCCCGATGCTGATTTCATCCAGTTGACGGAATAACCGAACAGCGTCTGGATCTTTATCCTCAATCAACTTTTTCCACGGAAACTTTTCGCGATCCGATACCGTCACCTCTTTGGCTCGGAATCCCGCCACACCATCTTTTGCGCTGAAGCGCGAGGAATAAGCAGCCGCTACTTCCAACACGGGTATTCCATAGGTTTCGCACAATTGTTTCAGCTTGCCAAGAATCGCCCGGTGGCACCATTTCATCAGTCGGCTGTTTTCCGCCTTGGAGCGCCCTTGGCTGGTCAAATATCGGTTCAAGTCTTCAAGGACGATGAAGTCGACGGGATCGCGCACCTTTTCGTATTCACCGTGAATATCCTTTGAAATGCGTTCGTCCTTTGATTTTGAATGGGGCTTCAACCGAACGCCCAACGCCTCGGCCAGAATCAGATGCGCGGTTTGGTTGACCCGTTGCTCACGGAGTTGATCTAGCTTTTCAAGGATGTCGGGACACGGATCCGGTGCTTCCGATCCTTTTGTTCCAAATCCAAGTTTTGGTTTTGTTCCCGGCTCATGCTGAAGCGCCTTATTCAGCGACTGACACCGCCGCCTAAGCTCTTCGATCATCTCAATCCGTTCAATCGAAAGCCCTCGCTGTCCAGCAATCCGAGTTTTTGTTTTATCTGATCCTCGTTCGGTCTGTCGTAGAATATATCCGGCACCATCATCCCGCATTCTCCATTCCCAATTTCGCCCGCGCAAGGGAACCACCCGGTTGGCAATCTTCTCCAGATTGACTGAAAGCAATTCCTTTAAATCCGCAATATCACGTTCAAGCTGTTCCGGTACTAGCGTCCACTTATCTTTTTCCGCCAGTTGTTTTAAGGCGGCAGAGAGTTTTTCCTGTTCTCGAAGCGCGTTGCGCGCACCCGCTTTCTCTGCATCAACGTCAAGTTTCCAACTCAGGCTTTGCCAGCTTCGCAACCGCCCCTGTGCCCATCGCAATGTCACAAGCAACTTGTGATTTTGATCTTCGAAAAACCGGATGTCGTCTCCAATAAAATCGGCATAGCCCAGCGAAGCAGCAATCTCCTGCGCCTGGTCGGTTTCATGCTTCGTCGCCAACCGCCCTTTTTCCCCAGAAAGCTCTTGCTGCATTATCCCATCGCGCCAGACCATCTCATCTTCCCCCGGAAGACGAAGCATTTTCGTTTTAATGACCGAGGCATACCACTTCTGCCCGTTCGCCTCGCCGATAAAACGGCAATGACGTTTTGTGCCCTTGCTGGTATAGAATTCCTGATCGGGATGGCTCTCGATCAATGCCAATGCGCCTGAATCGCGAACCCCCAAGTCCACAGAAACGAATCTGAACGGCTCAACGCGGTTGTACCATGCATTTTCTTTCCAGCCCTTTGGCCACTCGTCTTTCGGCCAGAGCAAGTAAATATTGGAATCCCGGCCTCCCGCAAACTGGTTTGTCCAGCGCTCTCTTTTCCCCAGTGCGTCAACCAAGGCAGACTCCTCCAAAGTTACAGGGAAATTAAGGTTTACAATAATTTCGTCATTCCGTCCGCGCTTCGGCATTAAAAAGACGGGGAAATTATGCAAATCCTGAGGGAATGCCATGTCTTCTCCCAAGGCTTCCATCATAGGTTGCAGCCACGGCATTTTAGAGAGACTTTCCGAATCTGCCCGCAAGCCATCGCGCAAGAAACGCGGAGCTGAATAATTCAGACGAACCCGTCTTTTTTCCCAAATCCCGTTTTCACGAATCGCCATGCCAACCACAACCGCCAGCTGGTTCTGTTCATGATGGTACTGCCCCTTTAGACTACTAAAGGTATTCTTGTCGCCAAACTGGTATTGACGGCGGGAATACCGTGCATCAGCGGGAGTAAAACGTATCGGTTCCTCCAACCGTTTAATGTCCTCTTCAAGTTTTAGTTTCTGGACGTAGGCATCCAGTGGGTTTCGGGCAAATCCTTTTTCCTCGTAATCGTCCGGCATCCAATCGCCCGACTTCTGCCAAACAATCCAGTTTTCCCGTTCCATCAGTTTTTCAAATAGCGCCACACTACCCATGGTGTTCTTGAGCTCTACCTGCAGCTCATTGAGCTTTTGCTTGAGTTTTGCACGAGCGTCTATTTCGGACAGGTTTTCAACCTTTGCCTGATTCCATTTTTCCACCAGCAGTTCAAAACCGCGAATGGTTCGTTCGCTGAGTCCATATTCCGATAATTCCTCTTCGGCCAAATCGGATACTTGCGCCAATGATTCCAGAACCTTTTCAAGCCGATCGATTCTTGGATCATCTTCTATGACTGGGGGAAGTTCAATGGATTCGTCGGATAAGAGCTTGGTACGCGTTTTTGAATCGCCCTTCATGCAACCCAGTATCATTTGATTTCGATCGCGTTCCTTTTTCCGCTCTTCTCCTTTTTGCTCAATTTGGTGAAGTGCCTTCAGGGCCTCTTTGAACGCGGCAATGTCGAATTCAATCCATTCGGGTTTCACGTTTTTCGCTTTAAAAAAGTCCCGTGCGGTGAATGCAGGGAAGACATATCCCCGAGTTCCTCGTGCGGATTTAATTGCGTCCTCAGATTTGAATTCAAATGGATTTGCCTCTTGTTCGCTCTTTTCTTTGAATGGGAAACTCACTTTGAGGAGTTCAGCCAAGTCCGAGGAGGGGAAATGATGGAGAAGCAGAAAGGCCTCCAGTCGATCCGGTATTGATTTTTCATTGGGGAGAATCTCGGGAAAGTCATCCGTCGGAAGGGATTTAATGTGCTGCTCCAATGATCGTAACTTCTCCTCATACTTAGGGTTAGCGATTAAAAAATCCTTCACGCGTTCGCCCATTTTTGTAGAGGACGAAGAAATTCCATAGGCTTGACCAAAATGGGCAACAGCTTTGAGTAGACGATTTCGACTTTCTTCTCCCGTAGCAATCTTTCCTCGTTTGCTTACGTTCACAACCCACCCGATTTCCAACTCATCGGCAAAGGTATTCAGCTCAGATTCCGTTTTTATCAAGTGCAGGTCGTAACTCAAACGACCTTCGCCATACTCGCGCAGATTTGCTGTGCTTCCGGTGTTATAATTACCGAGATAATCAGATTTGCAGAACCGAGGAAGCATCGAGCGCCCTTCCTTCTGAATATTGCTGTCGCCGGAACAATAGTGCAGCAGTTCTTGCAACGCCAAATCCAAAAGGTCCTTCCGAGAATCGTTTCCTTCAAGCGCCTTTTTGCAGCATGCATCCAACGTTGCCTCTTGCGGATCGAGTCCCAAATACTTGGCGACTCTGCACATTCCCTCGCGATACTGTCCTTTTCGGCGAAACGTTTTCCATACATTATACTCCGGATCATTGCTATCAACCCGGCAGCGGATTTTAGTGATGGGATTTTCAGGGTCTGAGGCCAGTGCCATCAGGCACACGAGATAATAATTCACCGCATCCTGAAACAGTTCATGAAACTCCCATAGAAGTTGCTCTCCCTCTGCTTTTGTGCATTCCCGGATGACAGGGTTTTCCCCTTTCTTCGTCTTTTTCTTCAGTAACTCAACCGTTTTGACTCGACCCTGATAAATGCGGTTCATTGTTGTGCTCCTGTAGTGAAAATATAGTTCGTAGGTTTGATAGTGATCGCAGATGTTTTGAAATCAAGACTTTTGTTGGACAAGATGCTGATTTGTATGAAATTGCGTAAGGAATGATGCAAAAAAACCCCCGCACGGGAACGTGCGGGGCTTGGCATTTAAACGATGATGTTTTTGCGGGTTAGTCGGCCAGCATTTCATTCATACGGGCGGCAAAGGCGACGGGGTCGTCGAGCTTGGCACCGGAGGCAATGACGGCCTGATCGTGGAGAAGCTGCGTGATCGTCTTCACCTTGGGATCTTTTTTGTCGGCTTTGTAAAGGGCCTGCACTTTTTTCACCACGGGGTGTTCCGGGTTGAGTTCAAGAATGCTTTCGCGCTTGGGCACATCTTGTCCCATACGGCGCATCATTTCTTCAATGTGCGGGCTCATGGAATATTCATCGCCCACGAGTACGGCGGCGGAATCCTTCAGGCGGGTGGTCAGCCTGACTTCTTTAACGCCGTCGAGCAGCTTTTGGGCAAATCCGATATAGCCTTTAAATTCCTTCTGCTCTTCCTTGAGCTTCTCCTTATCCTCTTCGAGATCGCCCTTGTTGACGGCTTTGAGCTTTTTGCCTTTGTATTCCATCAGCTGGGGGATCACAAAGTCGTCGATCGGGTCGGTCATCAGCAGCACTTCGGTGCCCTCGGCCTTAAACTTTTCGAGGTAGGGCGAGTTCACGATGGCAGCGTGGTTTTCGCCGGCGAGATAGAGAATCTCCTCCTGACCTTCGGCCATATTTTCGACATAGTCAGCAAAGCAGGTTTTTTCGCCCGCTTCCTTTTTGGTGGATTCAAAGAGCAGGAGGTCGGCGATCTTTTCGCGGTTTTCCCAATCATTCTGAAGCCCTTCCTTAAGGACGGTGCCGAAGTTTTCGTGGAAGATTTCAAACTCCTTGTAGTCGCTCTCCTTCATCTTCGCCAGCGTTTTGAGCACACGGGCAGTCAGATTTTTCCGGATTTTGTCAAGCATCGGGTTTTCCTGCAGGATTTCGCGCGACACGTTCAGCGGAAGGTCGGAGGAATCGACCACGCCTTTGACGAATCGCAGGTAACTCGGCAGCAGGTTTTCAAAGTCGTTGCCGATGAAGACGCGCTGCACGTAGAGGTTCAGGTGCGACTTCGGGTCGTTGTTCCACATCATATCGAACGGCTTGTGTTCCGGAATGAACAACAGCGCTTTGAATTCGATGGCGCCTTCGGCGTTATAATGAATCGTTTCGGACGGATGATGGGTGTCGTGTGAGATATGTTTGTAAAACTCGCCGTACTCCTCGTCGGTGACTTCGCTCTTCGGCCGCAGCCAGATGGCTTTCTGCGAGTTAATCTGTTCCTCGACCTCCTCTTCAACCTCGGTCTTTTCGTCCTTCTTCGTGGAGATCAGGACGACCGGGTGTTCCAAGAAGTCGGAGAATTTTTTTACCGTGGATTTGATGGTCCAGTTGTTTAGGTATTCTTCGGCATCCTCCTTCAGGTGCAGGGTAATCTCGGTGCCGCGCGTCTCTTTGTCCGCGTCGGAAAGGGTAAAGCTGCCGGTGCCTTTGGATTCCCATTGAACGGCGGGTTCGCCGTGCGCTTTGGAAACTACAGTGACGTCGTCCGCGACCATGAACGAGGCATAGAAGCCGACGCCGAACTGCCCGATCAGTTCCGGGTTGTTTTTTAGATCGGCCTCCTTGGCGCGGGCCAAAAAGGCCTTGGTGCCGGAGTGGGCAATCGTTCCGAGGTTTTCCACCACCTCGGACCGCGACATGCCGATACCGTTATCGGAAATCGTCAGCGTTTTTGCTTCCTTATCCGCCTTTATGGAAATCTTCCAGTCAGAATCGCCTTCAAGTATCTCTTCGTTGTTGAGCCCTTCGAAGCGCACCTTATCGATGGCATCTGCGGCGTTTGAGATTAACTCGCGCAGAAAAACTTCGCGGTGGGAATAGAGAGAGTGGGTAATCAGATGCAGCAACTGTTCCAGTTCTGTCTTAAACTCCATGGTTTCTGTAGCCATATCAATGATCTCCTTTGTTGCATTAAAACAGTAAAACAGGCGCGAAAATACGGAAGCCGTCCGTGCGTTTCAAGCGAGAACGTGTTTGTAAACAGTGCGGTCCAAAAAGGCACGTAGTTAAGGGTTTTCCCATGTAAAGTAGAACATGCTTCCAGCTTGTCTGTATTCGCATAGGGCAGAAATGGTTGAAAATTTTCCCGCCGCAACCTGCCTCGCCGTTCCCCGTACCGCAGGGTTCTCTGTCTCAAACTCCAGAATGGCTTCGTCCTCGTCCTCGTACTTGTCCTCTATTCTCGTACTCGATCTTGTCCTAAAAATCATTTTGTCTTAAACCAAGCACCTGCGCTTCAAGAGATTCGACAGAATGATTGGGGGATGGCGAGGCAGGCAGGATGCCTGCGGAACAATTTCAAGGACGATTAAGAGAACGATTAAGAGGACGATTAAGAGAACGATTAAGATTACGAGGAGGATGGCGAGGCAGGCAGGATGCCTGCGATACGGGGGATGGAA
This sequence comes from Lentisphaerota bacterium, assembly GCA_012729265.1. GTDB lineage: Bacteria > Verrucomicrobiota > Kiritimatiellia > Kiritimatiellales > Pontiellaceae > Pontiella. Next base: position 9,465 of record JAAYDL010000118.1, read on the forward strand.
TGATTTTGAGCAGGCATTTCTGCCTGCCTATCTTTGCAGGTTGTAGCGTTGGCTCTGCGAGCCAATTCAGCGTCGCTGTAGCAGAAGGAGCAAACCGTAAGATTGGGGGAGTTGCTAAAACACACTGCGTCAAGCTTGACCTGCTCCCCCTGCATGCTTAGTCTTCCCACCTTTTATTCCCGAACGTGGGCTTTGAAAACACAGGAGATAACCGATTTATGAACGTTTCAGTGAATGATGCGGGGACTTGCCGCAAGAAGATGACCATCGATGTTCCGTCCGAAGAGATTGCCAAGGAGCGCGAAGAGACGCTTAAGGCCTATATGCGTTATGCCAATATCCCGGGATTTCGAAAAGGGAAAGCACCCAAAAGCGTGGTGGCTAAGAAATATGCACAGGACATAGATAAGGATCTTCAGGAGCGTGTTCTGCCGAAATATTACCACGAAGCCGTTAAGGAAGCGGGGCTTAAGGTCGTGAACATTATCGATGTTACCGACGTGATTATTGAAGACGAAAAGCCCGTTTTGTTTGATGTTACCGTTGATGTGGAACCTGAATTTTCGCTTCCGAAATATACCGAAATTCCCGTAAAAGAAGAGAAGGTTGTGATCACGGATAAGCAGGTTCAGGAGTATCTTGACGGGCTCCTTAGACAGCACGCCAACTATGAAGAGGTGGATGGCAAAGCGGTGGCGGAAGGGGATATGGCACAGCTGACCTATGAGGCCACGGTCGATGGTCAGCCGCTGCAGGAAGTTATTCCTGAAGCCAAGGGCATTGGTTCCGGTGAAGGGTACTGGGTTTCCGCCGATGACTACGCTTTTATTCCGGGCATGGGCAAAGCGATTGTCGGACTGAACAAGGGCGATAAGAAAGAAGTGGAAGTCGCTTTTCCCGATACCTTTATGGTCAAGGAACTCGCCGGCGTTAAAGCACTCTACCAAATTGAAGTAACGGCCGTTCGTGAACTGAAGATTCCTGAAATCGATGCGGAACTCTGCAAAAAACTGGGTGTGGAAGATGAAGCCGATTTGCGCCAAAAAATCCGCGAACAGCTCGAAACGAATTCCGAATACGCTGCGCTCAACAAAATGCATCAGCAGATCGTTCAGTATCTGCTGGAAAAGACCGAGATTGAGGTCCCGGATAGTCTCGTTCAGCAGCAGGCCCGGAATATGATGAATGATATTGCCCGCCAGCGTATGATGGGCGGCATGTCGGAGGAACAGCTTGCTGAGCAGCAGATGGAAATACTTGAAGAGGCTAAAGAGCGCGCGCTGGATAATGTGAAGATCCGTTACATCGGCCTCGCGATTGCCGACGAACTTGAATATACCGCCTCTGCCAACGAGATCAGTGAAGAGATTGCTTCCATCGCGATACAGCAGCGTCGGGATGCCCGCGAAGTTCGTAAAGAGATGGAAGAAAATGGAACCCTCGACAGCGTAGGCGAGCAGATCCGCTTTAATAAAGCGATCGATTACATGTTCGAAAACGCAAAAATCCAATAAGCTTTCTGTACCCTGAGAGAACTGGATTATTGGGTTGATGAGACGCCTCATTGATTCAATAATCCTTTCATTCATTTAACAAAGGAACCTGTCATGAATGAAACGGCACAAATGCTCGTACCGATGGTTGTAGAACAGACCGGACGTGGAGAACGTTCGTACGATATTTACTCCCGTCTCCTGAAGGAGCGGATCATTTTTCTCGGTACAGAGATCGATGATACGGTGGCTAACCTAGTGATTGCCCAGTTGCTTTTCCTCCAGAGCGAAGATCCGGAGAAAGACATCAGCCTATACATTAACTCGCCCGGCGGGGTGGTGACATCCGGACTGGCCATCTATGATACGATGCAGTTTCTTAAGTGCGATATCACCACGTACTGCGTCGGCCAAGCTGCCAGCATGGGGGCCGTTCTGCTCGCTGCCGGAGCCGCCGGAAAGCGCTTTGCGCTGCCGAATGCCCGCATTATGATTCATCAGCCGCTCGGCGGAGCGCAGGGTCAGGCCACGGACATCCATATTCAGGCGCAGGAAATTATGCGTATTAAACAGATTCTCAACGGTATTTTGGCGAACCACTCCGGTCGCAGCATTGAGGATTTGGAAAAAGACACCGACCGCGATAACTTTATGTCAGCCGCGCAGGCCGCTGAATACGGATTGATCGACGAAGTTGTTGTGCATGCTAAATAGGACGTTGGACCACCCTTATGTCGAATACACAAAAGCCTAATCAATGCTCTTTTTGCGGAAAAACAGAGAAGGACCGGCGGCAGCTGATTGCCGGCCCCGGCGTATTTATCTGTGATGAATGTGTTGGGCTCTGCGATGCTCTGCTGGATCATCGAATGCCTCATCTCACCGAGTCGGTTGAAAAAGTGGAAGATTTTCAAATTCCCACTCCGCAGGAAATCAAGGAAAAGCTGGACAGTTATGTGGTGGGTCAAGATTCAGCCAAGAAGGTACTCTCCGTCGCGGTTCACAATCACTACAAGCGGATGGCCTCCCATCTGGATGCCGACGGCGTTGAACTCGATAAAAGCAACGTGTTGCTCATCGGTCCGACCGGTTGCGGAAAGACGCTCTTGGCCCGTACGCTGGCCCGTGCATTGAATGTCCCGTATGCCATCACCGATGCAACGACAGTAACGGAGGCGGGCTATGTGGGTGAGGATGTTGAAAATATTCTGCTTCAACTTTTACAGGCAGCGGACTTTGATATTCAACGTGCGCAACGCGGCATCATCTATATCGACGAAATTGACAAGATCGGTCGACGCACCGACAATGTATCGCTGACGCGCGACGTTTCCGGCGAAGGCGTTCAGCAGGCCCTGCTCAAGATTATCGAGGGAACCGTGGCCCGCGTTCCGCCCAAGGGCGGACGTAAGCACCCGCAGCAGGAATACATCGAGATCGACACCTCCAACATTCTTTTCATTTGCGGCGGTGCGTTTGTGGGCATCGAAGAGATTATCCGAAAACGCATCGATAAAAAGAACTTCGGTTTCGGAACTCCTGAAAAAGAGGAGAAATCGCCCAACTTTGTCACCATGAATGTAGAGTCTGAGGACCTGCTGAAATTTGGACTCATTCCCGAGTTTATTGGTCGCCTTCCGGTCGTCACCAAACTCGAAGAACTGACCGAGGCAGAGCTGATGCGGATTTTGACCGAGCCCAAAAACGCGATCGTTAAGCAGTATAAAAAGCTGTTGGCGATGGACGGCGTTGAACTGGAATTTGAAACCGATGCGCTCCACGCCCTTGCCGCAATGGCGGTTAAGCGTAAAACCGGTGCTCGCGGGCTGCGCGCGATCATCGAGCACCTGATGCTCGACGTGATGTATGAAGTGCCGGCGCGTGACGATGTGACGCACTGCACGATCACGCGCGACATGGTGGAGCACGGGCTCCATCCCTTCGAAGGGCTTAAGCTCAAGAAAAAGAAAAAATCCGCTTAACTCGTATCACGTTTTTGTAGGGCTGGAATGGGCAACGCCCTTCCAGCCACGGCGGGAAGGTTTTTAACCATTCCCGCCCTACAATTTTGCGGCGGCATTTTAAACGTTAAATGTGCTAAACCCCTGCCTTTAATAACGATAATGCTCCGGTTTAAATGGACCTTCTTTTGGAATGCCGAGATAGTCGGCCTGTTTCTGCGAGAGACGATCCAGGTTAACCCCGATTTTTTCCAGATGGAGCCGAGCCACTTCTTCGTCGAGGATTTTCGGCAGCGTATAAACGCCGATCGGATATTTCCCCGGGTTGCAGTAGAGTTCCATCTGTGCGAGTACCTGATTGGTAAAGCTGTTGCTCATTACAAAGCTGGGGTGTCCTGTGGCGCAGCCTAAATTCACCAGTCGTCCTTCGGCCAGCAGAAGGATGCTTTTCCCGTCGGGTTTAGTGATTTTGTCCACCTGCGGCTTAATGTTGGTCCACGTGTATTTTTTCATCTTTTCCACCTGAATTTCAGAATCGAAGTGACCGATGTTGCAGACAATTGCCATATCCTTCATCTGTAGCATGTGCTCCTCAGTAATAACTTCGCAGCAGCCGGTCGTGGTCACAAATAGATCGCCGATCTTACACGCGTCATCCATTTTTACCACTTGGTACCCTTCCATGGCCGCCTGCAGAGCGCAGATAGGATCGATTTCTGTGATCAGTACGCGTGCGCCTTGACCTTTGAGGGACTGTGCGGAGCCTTTTCCCACATCGCCGTAGCCGGCAACGACCGCTATTTTACCCGAGAGCATCACGTCGGTTGCCCGCATAATACTGTCGACCAGCGAATGGCGGCAGCCGTAGAGATTGTCGAACTTGGATTTGGTCACGGAGTCGTTCACGTTGAAGGCAGGGAAGAGCAGTTCGCCCTTGGCGGCCAGCTGATAAAGGCGATGTACGCCCGTGGTGGTCTCTTCGGAGACGCCAAGAATCTCCTTGGAAATGCGCGAGAAGCGATGGGGATCTTTTTTGAGCGCTTTCTTGAGCTGGGCGTAGAGGATGCCTTCCTCTTCGCTCTCCGGTTCCTTGTCAAGGATCGACGGATTCTTCTCCGCTTTAAAGCCCAACTGAACAAACAGCGTCGCGTCGCCGCCGTCGTCAAGAATAAGATTCGGTCCTAGGCCGTCGCCCCAGTCGAGGATGCGGTCGGTGTATTCCCAATACTCTTCCAGCGACTCGCCCTTCTTGGCAAAAACCGGCGTGCCCGTTGCAGCAATGGCGGCGGCGGCGTGGTCCTGCGTAGAAAAGATATTGCAGCTCGCCCAGCGTACTTGCGCACCCAGTTTTTTCAGCGTCTCAATCAGCATCGCGGTCTGAATCGTCATGTGAAGCGATCCGGTAATCCGCGCGCCGGTCAACGGCTTTTCTTTGCCGTATTTTTCCCGAAGCGCCATCAGTCCAGGCATTTCATATTCGGCCAGCTCCATCTCTTTTCGGCCAAAGTCCGCCAACGACATATCAGCAATTACATAATCAGTATCATCATTCATTGAATTTTCCTTTGTTAAATCTATATTTTCTTCCCAGCGGCAATAAATACCGATAAATCCGGCGTTGCTCCGGTCAGTGAATCCAGTGCCACCGTTTCGAGTCCGGCGCTCGTAAACCATTGGCGGGTCTCCAACGGATCAAAGCCCAGCCATTGGTCCGCCCACTCCTCGCGCGCCCACTCATGCTCGTGGCGCACCAAATCCAAAATAATCATCTGCCCGCCACATTTGAGCCCTTTCGCGGCGTTGCTCACCACCTTGTCGGGATTGAGCGTATGATGCAGCGATTGACTCAAAAACAGCGCGTCAAACGATCCTTCCGGAAGCTCCAACGATTCGATATTTCCGATCTTGAGTTCTAAACGATCCAGCGTCTTCTGCTCCGCCGCTTTTTCTGCCACCAGACGCAACATTTTTTCCGACTGATCCACTGCCACCACTTTCTTGGCAAAGCGCGACAGCATAAGCGCCAGTACACCTTCGCCGCAGCCCAGATCGCCCACGATTTTTTCCGAAAATCCGGCCGCCAGTCCCGTCGCCAGCGCCTGCCATCCGCCGCCCGGTTCAGTCAGCGTGCCGTAACGCCCCGCCACCTCATCAAAAAATTCAAGACTCCGACGGCGGCGCAGATCCACCACACGCTCTACCGCCGCCGCGTCACGATTCGCCACGGAAATATCCTGCAGACGATGCGTTAAAATCTGTGAAAACGCTGTGTCGTGGAAGAGGGGACCTCGATTATAAAAAACAGAGGTTCCATCGCGCCGCGCAGCCACCAGACCCGCTTCGCGCATCGGTTTAAGATGGCGGCTGACCGACGACTGCGGCATCTCCAGCGCCTGAACCAATTCCGCTACCGAAAGCTCCGCCTGATCGATAGCTCGCAGAATTCGGAGGCGTCCTTCGTCCGCGAGCGCTTTAAAAATATCGAGAATTTCATTCATATCCGTTTATCCGTATTTGCGGATAAAAGGTGATTTCCCCCATTTTGTCAATGCCGATGCTGTAATTCTCTTCAACTCCCCATACGAGCCTCTTCTCCTCTGCTCACCTTCGTTGGGCGGCGCGTGAGCATACGGGCGCGGCCTCGGGCGGCGGGCCCAAGCCGCGCCGCGCCAGCGCCGGGATTAGGTTCTGCTCATCGCCAGAAATAGTGCCAGGTGTAGGTGTGGGTGCTTTCTTCTCCGGGATTAAGCGTGGTGGTCCAGGAGGCACGGCCTACACTGTTGAACTGGTACCACCACCATGGCCATGAATAGCGGAACCACCAATCGGCGACCTGTTCGTCGGGAAGATAGCTTTGGTCCTCCAATGGATTGATCATGGCCTTGGTTCCGTCATCGCCCACGGTGTTGAGGTTGCCAAGAACATGGCGCGTGATTTCCACAGTAACGGGTTCCATCTTGTAGTTTTTCAGCGTGATTTTTCCGTCGAGATCGATCCGGGTGTATCGATCCCCGTTCCATTCCACGGCATTGGGCGTCCGCTTGGTTTCGCTATCGATCTTCTTGACGTTGATATCGATGGCTGCCGTAAGCTTGATATCGGCATGACCGCCGACCGGGGTATATTTCATCATGCCTTGGGCCAGGATGTGGCCATCCTTGAGGATCATGGCGGGGGCCGTGGTGAATGGATGCGGGCTTTTGTTCTCGATGCGGATTTTGTGTGCGACCGTGGAGGTGAGCCCTTCGCGGAGCAGTGTCATTCGGTCGTTCTGGTTCATGTTTTGGAGCATTTCCATTGGCGGGGCAATCGGAATGTCCAAGGTGTAGACATCTTCGTAGGAGAGTTCGTATTCGGCGATGGGCAGTACCATGCGTTCTCCTTTTTTCAGGGTAATGTGATCGACGGTGAACATGTAGAGGTCTTCGCTCTTTCCCGATTCGCCCACTTCCGGGCCCGCTTCCAATGCATTTCCCGATCCGCTTTCCACCATGGGAACCGCCATTTGGGAAAGGATGGCGTTGCTTAATAATGCGGTGGCGGTCCGGCTGTTGTTCTGAAAGGTGGAGGATAGGCGGGCAATATCCTCGCGCAACGAGATCGGGTCCACGGAATCCTTGAATGCGAACGACGGAACGCCGATCACCAGATTGGCGGTCACATCGTCGAGGTCGATCAATTCATTGATCAGGGTTGCTTCCAGTTTTAGCACGGCGGTTCCATCGTCTTGAATCGCGATGCGGTAGCTTGGAATCCAGCGGATGCCGAGCTGGAGGTAGACCAGTCCCACGTTGGCGGTTTCTTTGGGTTGATTGTTCCATTTTACGTTGAGGGAAAGTCGATTCCGGAATTCTTCCTGTACAACCTTCTCTTTCCGTTCGTCCACGAAGGTGAGCTGGTCGATGCTTGAGAGCGGAAGCGTTCGGATGCCTTCAGTAGTGCGGAGGAGTAGGACGTCGCTTTTCTGGGGCAATTGGGGGAGGTCCGTGGGACTCGCATAGGAGGCCAGTTCCTCGGAGGAGCGGGTGGGAATGCCTACAATGGTCGCTTCGCGATCAATTTCGCCATCACGGAAAATGATGCGGGCTCCTATGTTGGCCTCGATCATTTCGCCAATGGAGAGCGCTGTTTTTTCTGTTTCGACTTTGCGGATGCCGGCCACAACGGATCCCAGAGTAGCGTTCTGGTCGTCGACATAGGGCCAGAAGGTGCCCAGTACGGGCGCGGGGAGGTAGTCCATAATGATTTTACCGCTTTCATCGACCGGTAAGGTGCCAGAATGCTGGATAAAGGCGTGGCCATCCTTGAAGACGGTGATTTCGTGAACGGGCAAACGGTTGGATGCCGCTTCATCGGCCACGGTAGCGATGGTCCCGACCATCGTGAACAGGAGCAACAGTGGATGCTTTTTC
>JAAYDL010000119.1 GCA_012729265.1 Lentisphaerota bacterium
ATATAACCAAAGAAGTTTTCCTGGCACCATCTTGAGAACATGCGCCCGGCAAGAACGGGACTCGACAGGTTGCGAGCTGTGGTGATGATCGTGGTTTGATGTCCGGTTTGGGTTAATCGGCGTACTTTGAAATCCCGAAAGCACCCTTTGAAATCCAGGAGAGATACGAAGCCTCCCTCGAATCCATCATCGGAACGGATGACATAGAGCTTTTAAAAAAAGGAAATCAACATTGCATTTCTGGAATACACAGAAAAGAGAGTGATTACATTCTCTCTAAATCTTAATAAGTCGTGGACAGACATGAGATCAGAGGATGGGATCCGTTACGGAATAAACGGATACGCTGAAAGCGATCCCGTTTATGTAGATTCTCCCCATCAGGGAAAATTTCATGGGTATGGAACGATACCCTACGACCCCGATGATACACATTTCGACCGCTGGGTTCATCTGTTAGGCGAAGCTCTGTTTTAACCTCCAGAAAGCCATTTCAATCACATGGAAAAACGCGGCAAAACTGGCCCGTCGCTCACGTAGAGCGACGGGTAAGGACTAGAAAAGACCCAAAAAACAACGCCGTAAAAATCATCCACTACGGCGCTGACTTAGCTTCCGCATTCGCATCCTTTTCTTCATTCGCAGTTGCGGCTTCTTTTATGGGTTCTTCGGCCTTCGCTTTGCGCATGAATGTGGATTTTTCCACTTCTTCCACCTTGAGCTGCTTGGACTGCACCGGGAGCCAGAGCGAGACAGAAGGAACATAGGTGATCACCATCAGCGCTGCAATCATCGCCCCGAAGAAGGGAAGCATGGTCTTGGTTACCTTCGCGATCGTGGTCTTGCCGACGCCGCAGCCGATGAAGAGGCAGGTTCCAACCGGCGGCGTGCACAAGCCGATGCAGAGATTGGCGATCATCATGATGCCGAAATGAATCTGATGCATGCCCAGCTCGCGCACCACCGGCAGGAAAATCGGCGTAAAGATCAGCACCGCCGGCGTCATATCCATGAACGTTCCCACAAACAGCAGGAGGATATTGATGGAGAACAGGATGATGATCGGATTATCGGAAAGCCCCAGAAGAGCGGCGCTCACCGTCTGCGGGATGTTGGCGATGGTCATGATCCAGCTCATGCCGGAACTGGCGCCGATCAGCAACATAACAACCGCCGTCGTGATCCCGGTCTGCAGCAGGATGTCGGGCAGCTCCCGGAGTTTGATCTCGCGGTAAACCATGACGGAGAGGATAAAGGAATAGACCACCGCAATCGCCGCCGCCTCCGTGGCCGTAAAGACACCCTTCAGAATGCCGCCGATCACGATCAGGATCAGCAAAAGGGTCATATAGGCGCGGCGGAACGTTCTAAAGCAAACACAGCAAGCCACCGACACGGCGACAAAAACCAGCATGCCCAATCTTGATCCAGAAACAGGAGATGAATCCGGAATCTTAACAACATTCAGAACGATAACCGAAACCAACAGGAACGCAACGATGCCCGTGGCGGCCAGCGGCTTCCACTTCGGCATTTCGATGACGTCACCCCGATAGCCGGACATCGCGGAAATGATTCCTGCCACCAGCATAATGAACAATCCCGTGACAATACCGGGAAGAACCCCCGCCATGAACATGGCGGCGATCGATACCGAGCCGGCGGCTACCGAATAGACGATCATGATATTGCTCGGCGGAATCAAAAGCCCCGTCGTGGCGGCGGTCGTCGTGACGGCCACATTGAATTCGCGGCCATATCCCTTGCGGTTCATTTCAGGAATCATGAAGCCGCCCACCGACGATACGGCAGCGCCCGCCGACCCCGAAATGGAGCCGAACAGCATACAGGTGAGGACATTGACATAGCCCAAGCCGCCAGGAAGGCGGCCCACAAGCGTTGCGGCAAAATCGATCAAACGCCTCGCCAAGCCGCCCCTCCCCATCAAATGGCCGGACAGAATAAAGAAGGGAATGGCCAGCAGCGCAAAGCTGTTGACCCCGTTGGCCATCCTCCCGGCAATGACCACTGTCGGCTCGATGCCGGCGGCAATCACGGCAAAGAACGAGGCCAGCGCGATCGACACCGCGATCGGAACATTCATAATCAGCAGCAGCACGAAAACGACGATAAGCACAATGGCGATGGTACCCATTACTCCACCTCCGCTTCCGGCTCGCACAACTTCGAGGCGGGCGTGGCCAACGTTTCAATCAGGTTTTCAATGGTAAAGAGCACCATGAACACTCCGGCAATCGGAAGCGCCATGTAGACGTGTCCCATCTTCAGGAACGTCAACGCCGACGTCTTCTGTTCCATGGCACCGCCCACCACACGCCAGCCGCCATACAGAAAAACCGCCGCCGCAAAGAAGAGAACGATCAGGTGCGAAACCACCATCATGAGCTTTCTGGCATCGGGATCAAACTTGCCGACAAAAAAATCGACGCCCAGGTGCCCCTTGGTTCCAAACGCAACCGCACCGCCCAGCAGGGAAACCCAGATCAGGAGAAACCGGGCAATCTCCTCCGTCCAAGTGGCTTGTCCCGTAGGAAGCCAGCTCCAGGGCTCCCAACCCGAATCGCCGGCCATTTTCACCACCAAGCTCCCAATGGAACGCGTCAAGACGCCCCACACCACGCTGGCAACCAGCATGAAGACCGCAACAATCAGCACCCCGTTCAGTGCGGCGATCATCCCCTTCTTGAGTTTCAGCAACACGTCCAGCATCATTCCACCTCGGAAATTTCTTTAAGCAGTGCACGAACGTTGCGATCTTTGACCTCTTCCAGCATGGGAGCCACCTTTGCCGCAAAGGCCTCCGTATCCACCTCATAGATTTCGACGCCTTCGGCCTTGGCCAATTCCAGGGCTTTTACCGTTTCTTCCTGCCAGAGCTGGCGTTGGAAGACAGAAGATTCGTCAGCCGCCTGCTGGATCCATTTCCGTTCATTCCTATTGAGCTTTTCCCAAGTCTTGGTGCTGATGATCAGCATGTCGGGAATCCGGGTATGGGCATCGAGCGTGAAGTGCTTACAGACCTCGTAGTGCTTGCTCGAAGTAAAGCTGGGCGGATTGTTTTCCGCGCCGTCTGCGGTTCCCTGCTGCAACGCCGAATAGAGTTCGCCCCAATCGATTGCCGTGGGCGAAGCACCCATCGCCTCAACCATGGCGATGGCGGTTGGGCTCGACATGACGCGGATCTTCATCCCCAAGAGATCGTCCGGCGTCCGGACCGGCTTATCCTTGGTGTAAAAGTTGCGGCTTCCCGCATCGTAGTAGCAGAGGCCGTACAAGAACTTGGATTCTCCCGCCTCCAGCAGCCGCTTGCCGATCGAACCATTCAACACGTTCCAGTAGTGATCGGCATCCCGAAAGATGTAGGGAAGGCCAAAAACCGATATTTCCGGAACAAAGTTTTCCATGGTAGCCGCGGAGGCCTTAGCCATGTCCAACGACTCATTCTGGAGCATCTCGATGCACTGGTTTTCCGATCCAAGCACCGAACACGCGTAGATATCAATGGTTAAGGAGCCGTCGGAAAGCTCCTCCAGCCGCGTCTTCATGAACTCCATGGCCTTGTGGACCGGGTGCTCAGTATTCAAGCCATGCCCCAGCTTGAGAACCTTCAGGTCGCCACCGCTGCCCTTTTGCGCATATTGGCTCAGTGAAAAACCCGCCGATGCGATCAATGCCCCGACAAGGATTCCTCCCACAAAATATGAAACCGGTTTATTCATGCCTTCTCCCTTCCCCGTTTTGAGATAATCAAGGTCGTTCTAGCACAACGCCCACAATGTCACAATCGTAGTCTGTATATGTTTTGTATTCGCCACGCAGCCACAGCAGTACCTTGTATCCCCCCTCCTCGACAATCACCGGACGAATATTGGTCGCCTCTGAATCCCGGGTCAGGGGCCTCCACTCGATTGCGCCAGTCCCGCTTTTCTGGGCGACATCGACCGTAAAGATTTCATTCACTCCGCCGACTGATTTTCCGGTTGTTGGATCGACATCGGAGGAGATTGCCATTCGATACGGATTGGTCGGGTCCATCGCAATGAGCCCCGTATAGCTGCTTTCCGCTGGGTAGAGGCACGTTCCGGCATACGCCACTTGCCGATCCGCCCACGCGCTGCCGTTCCACGAGGCCACCCGATAGCGGTGGTCGCCGTTGCTCAAGTAGAGCGAATAGGCAACGTGGGGATTCCCGTCGGCGTCAAGCGCCATGGAACAAGGCCATGCGCTGTCGGGCACGCTTTCATATCCGGCCGGCTTTTCCCGCGTTGCACTCCCTTTATAGACGCAATCGGCTTCCGATGGGCGAAGCGGCCCATCGGAAAGTGCCTTGATTTTCGTGCCGTCGGCCCGGAAAAACTGCCCGTTGCGAAATTCGGCATAGTAGATTCCGTTGCCATATTGGCGCGGATGGGCGTCCGTGAAGGAGACCGAAACGGTATTCGGATCCATCTGGAGATAGTTTGCATAGGGCCGCTGCCAATCCAGCTGGTCCGCAATAAAGTGTGTGCGGTTTCCCCAGCTCTGCCCTTGGTCGGACGACGTGATGAACGACGGGTTTATGTTCATGCCATCCCGGAAAAAGCAGTAGAGCAGCCCCTCGTCCTTCATCGGATACAGGTTCATGTAGGTGATTCCCCAGCCGCCTTCGTATTCGTGCACAAACTGCTTTTCCGGCCCCCACTCCAGGTAGTTTCCCGGCTCGGAAATCCGGTAGCGGTGAATCCGGTCGTTGGCATGCTTGGTATACACCGTCAGCAACCGCCCGTCGGGTCGGAGATAAAGCGCAGGTGCATCGTGGTCGTCCGCCTCGAAGCCTTTGTTCAAAATCGAAACACCCAGACTTTGGCTCGTTTTAAGGTCATAAACGCCAACCTTGACGTCGCCGCTTTGTCCATCGATCCCGCCAACCAGCAGCTTGCCGTCCGCGATCAGCGCCCTTGGATCCTGAAACCAGCACCAGCCCGCATCTTCCATGAACGTGATGAAGGAAACGTTTTCCTTTTGCGGCTCCAGCAGCTTGCAGACCTCCGACCCCGCCGCCAAAAAGGCGCCCACGCCATACACCTCGCTCTTGTCCGACCAGGCGCTTCCCGGCGCGGCGCCAACCGGCTGGACATAGCCGAGCATGCCCTCGTCGGTCACATGGCCAACCA
>JAAYDL010000120.1 GCA_012729265.1 Lentisphaerota bacterium
AAGTCTTCCAGAATGAGGACCATGTCATTCGCGTTTACGTATTCCCTGCCGTCCTTGACAAAGAATTCGAGGTCTGTGACATCGCGGAACTTCACGGTATTGACGGCGCAATTATCGTCGACAATCTTCGCGCCGCCATAGGCGAATCCATGGGAGAAATCTTCGTTCAGCCGCACGCGGAGAGCATCGATGCCCAAGAAGTAGGCTTGAGAGGTCGCCTTTTCGCTGACGGCATAGTATGTCTTTCCCGCACGCACCTCCCAGCCATCCGTCACCGACCCTTCAAGAGCGAACGGTTTAGCCATCTTGAAAATCAGTTGATTGAAGGATGCTTGACCAACCCCCGGCAGAGCAATCAGCTGGCTTTGCAGCAGATACAGCTCGCCATCCGTCTGCCGGGAGAACGTTATTGAAGTGCTCCCGTCCTCAGACAGAAAACCCTGTTCGCCAGCATATACCCATTTTGTTTCCGGTTCGCCGTTACGCTTGGTGAGTGTCAGAACTCCACCTTTCACTTCAACGCCGGCGGATGTCGTAGCATTTACATAAAGCCCCGAGTATGCTTCCAACGAAGCGGGCATTTCGGCCTGTGTCGGCGCGGCAAAGGTTTTCTGCGGAGCAATTTGGGGGATTATCCCTTTTTCCAGCAGATACTCCTGCAGTATGCTCGCGGCAAACGCATAGTCGATAATTGAGGCGCCGCCGGATGAAGCGACCGCCATTGCGATATCGAGCGACGGTATGACAACGAGCGAGGAATGAAACAGCTGCGTATCCCCACCCTTCGCCAGCGCCTGAAGCCCGTAATCGACAAAGGGGTAGCCGTGAACAGTGTCCCATCCAAGGCCGTATTCGCCGATGTAGTTGCCGCTCTCGGCTTCGACCCAGATCCCACGTTTGTATTCCTCGTTTTGCATGAGAACGGTGGCTTGTTCGGACAGTATGTCCGGCCGTTTCCCCATCAGCACCCGCGCGAATCTGCACAAGTCCTCCGCCGTCGAGTATAGGCCGCCCGTGCCCAACGCGTTGATCGTTTCATCCGGGAGTTGGTCCGCGTAAAACGGCGCGTATACCTTGACCAGCCGCTTCGCCTTATCGAAGTCGTCATGCGGTGTCTTGGTGTTTTCAAGGCCGAGCGGCGCGACAAAATGCTCCGCGAGAAAGTCCGTGTATCGCATGCCGCTGACGCGTTCCACAAGGATTTCTAACAGTGTAAACCCGTCGTTGCAGTATTCCGAGAATTCGCCCGGCGCCGCCTTCAACCTCTGCTTGGAAAGCTTGGACAGAAGGGTGTCGTGCATAACGGCATCATTATCGTCAAACAAAAATGTATTGGCGAAACTGGAGCCATAAAGTCCGGATGAATGATTCATCAGCATGCGGGGCGTAATCTCTTTGTAGCGCTCGTCCTGCATGGTGAATTCGGGTATGTAGGTTGTGAGGGGTTTGTCGAGGTCGATCCGCCCTTTGTCCCAAAGCACCATTGCCGCGGCCGCCGCAAACATTTTGCTCGTGGAGCCGATGCCGTACATATCGTCCTTGGTGATCGCACGGTTTTCGGACTTATCAAATACGCCGCCACCGCCGGATAATATGATGCTGTCGTGATCAATGAGGGCGTACTGAACGCTGGTTGCGCCGTAGTCGCTGACGATGGTTTCCGCGATTTGGCCGGCTTTTTCTGCCAAGGGGTCGATACTTTCCATCTGTGCGGGGACAAAAAACGCAATCGCGAGCACGATACACAGAGACGCCGAGATTAGCTTGCGCAGCATGTTCTTCATCATGTACACTCCTAACATTCTCTCGTTATATTTCTGTCTATAGGAGGAGACCTTGCTTATTAATCGATCATCAAAGGGGGGAGGCCTTCAGCTACTCAATCCTCACACATTGCATTGTCCAGTGGTCGAGAATCACCTCGTCCAGTATTTCGCTCGTCGGGAGAGAATACTCAACGGCCGGCGTCTGGATTGCCATTGGCAGGAGGACAGAGTTTCCTACGCGTGGGATGAGCGGCACATCCGTGTCCTTCTGCACGACGCAGCGCATAGAGTCTTGGTTCGCAAAGAAGTAGTCGATGAAGGTCCGCCTCTGTGCATCGCCGATATCTTTCAGGTACAATTCGGCCTGTGCTGCGGACGTGTCCACGGGAACCCAACCGTAGTTTGGCAGATAGAATTCTGCCCAGAAATGTCCGCTAAACTCGCCGCTGAACAACTGCCAGCCGCCGGTCGTGCGCGCGGGGATGCCTAGGGCTCGGCACATGGCGCTGAAGTACATCGACTGTGCGCCGCAGTCTCCCCATTGGTATCGGTGCACATAGGTTGATTCCGTCAACTCTGTGCGCGGCCAAAACACAAAATGTGGCATAAAGCTATATGTAACGTTCTCGACGATGTAATCATAGATTTTCCTCGCGGCATGATACGGATTCGATTCATCGCCGACAACGCTGTGCGCCATCTCACGGATTTCCGTGTTGATCTCCGTATTGCCGTAAGGGCTTGTATAGCTCTTGTACAGATCGGAATCCGTATCGTATTCGCCTATGTTGGACGGATCAACCGCGAAGCGCTGCTCATAATGCGTGAAGGTGAAGCATACCTCGATGAACAGGTCCTCCTCCAGTTCTTCCATCGGCACTTCCATGTACACAAGGCCAATGTCCTGATCGACGCTGGGCGGCAGTTTCAGCCATTTTTCAGGGGAAATGGAGTCGACGGTCACCCCGGTCTGCGGCCCATTATTGATGGGGATGGGAAGCCAGACCCGGATTGTGCCGGTCTTGGGAAGCTCTTCCCGCGGGATCGAGATGGTGTGGGTGCCGCGATACGTGGCGGGGTTGTGATATTGCGCCCAGGGAAGCGCTGGTTCTGTCTGCGCAATGCTGTTGATGTTTCCAACCAGGTCATGATAGGCCTGCTGGACAACTTCGTCTGCGTGCATCAGGTCCATATGGCGGTACTTGAGATTGGCGACGGCGTCGCTGAAGTAGTGCGCCTCACCATCATACTGGGTTTGCTGCACGTTCTCGCCCGATGTCCAGCTTTCGATCTGCTCGTCGGTAGCGTGGGGGTATGCATCGCGAATGAGCTGTTTCAACTGCTCGAGGGTCCAGGGATATGTAAGCTGTATGATCGAGAGCTTTCGTGCAGCCTCGCCGCATTCGTAGGCGCTCTCATCGTCGCCTTCTTCGAGGAATAACGTCAGTGCCTGATTGTATAATGCTATTGCTTGGCCGTATCGCGTCTCCGTCTCAAGAGCTTGTGCCTGTTGGTACAAAGGCCCACCCAGGTTTGACTCGCTCGCATAGGCGTACCCTGCTACGCTTGCCAGGACAGCAGAGATGAGTACAATACATATTAGTCCTCGCTGCCATGCTGGAAACTGAATCCTGCGCACCATAGAAATGAGTTTCCGATTGCCTCTCATCCTTCCATCCTCCTGTGCTCTTTTTTGTTCGTAAGATGTTGAACATCCGATGCTCTTGGTCGAGGGGGGAAAATCAAAATATACGAGCCACGATGACAAATAGCCCGGTTACAAAAACGGTGACATAGTTCTACAATTTATTATATACTCATATTATAATATGTCAACCATATTTTGGTAGACGAATTTTATGGGCTGAAGCAATCGGGTCATGCCTGCACTTTGTCGGTTGCTCGCATGTAATAATCTACTTCTTTTCGCCACGACACAGGCGTGACCCCGCTTCTTTCTTTAGCGGACATGGGGTAAAGATTTTAATAGCCACAATATGCGGTATTCCGGCAATTTCGGATACTACATATTGTGGTTATCTCGGTTTTGGGCTTGGTTCCAAGGAGTGAAGTTTGGTATCGTTAGGTACTCATAAAATTCGGGGCTAATACCCCTGTTTTTTGTTCGGGTTGCACAATCGATTCCGCGGACGTGGCGTTTATAATATGAAGGTGAGTAGGAATGGCCGGCTATACTGCCGACC
>JAAYDL010000008.1 GCA_012729265.1 Lentisphaerota bacterium
AACGAATCGCGCCTGACGGCGTTGAGGCTTTCAGCCTCTGAAAACCTGAAACCTGAAACTGGAAATGTGAATGAACAGGTGGCGGATACAGCGCGGTTTTTGGCTCAGACCGGTGAAACGGCCTACCTGCGCTCTGCCGCGCTGGTTACGCTGGGCGAAACGGGGACGCCCGAAGACCGCGAACTGCTCGAATCGTTCACCTTCGACGACGACCGACAAATCGCCGCCGCGGCGGAGCTTGCGCTGCAGAAAATGGATGCTCGGGGGCTGTAAACCTGAAATTTTCACCACGAAGGACACGAAGCTTAGGTGCATGGTAGAGAAGGAACCACGGATTAACGCGGATGGACACTAATTGAGAATTGTTTGTTAGCTTAGCGTTCTCTGGGGCTTTGCGTGAGATATAATACACGGATGGCTTATGTGCTCGGCTCAAGGCAGGATAATATTTCGTGGGTGCACGGATCTCAACCGCGACGTCGGGAAGAAGCGAAAGATGGGCCGTAGTGCATACGTTTCCGCATTGCTCCTTCCTTTCCGCTTCTCTGCACTGTGGTGCTCCAGTGTCTTTGACGATCCGGAATTTCGCGGTGCGGAGGTAAAGATGAGATTCGTTTGATGGTTATTTAGGGTGTAAGATGTTGACAGAGACCGTGTAGCATTATATACCTCTTTTGTTGGGTGGGTGTTCGTGAGAAAACAGCTTGAGGAGAGAGTGCGTTATGAATGTGTTAGCCGTCGTGATTGCATGTGGAAAGGAAGAGGAACTTGATTCCGGGGCGGAAGTTGGTTTTCTTACTTTAGGGGATATGCCGGTGTTGGCCCACTCGATGAAAACGCTACAGGGAACCCCGAGCGTGGACGGAGTGATTCTGGCGGTCTCAAAAGCACGGGTGGATGCAGCGCTTCATTTGATCCGGCGGTACGGATTTTCCAAGATTAAAGGTGTGGTGGTCGGTGGAACGAGTCGAGCGAGTACACTCAAGACGGTGTTTAATAAAATTCCGAATTCGCCGTCGGTGATTCTTCTGCACGAGGCTTCGCGACCGTTTACGACGAAGGCCGTTTTTGACAACGCGGTAAAGTCGGCCAAGCGCTATGGATGTGCGATTGCTGCGCATCGATTGTTGGATGCGGTGAAGACCGCGCCGAAGGGGCTGAAGGCTGCTGCCACGCTCGAACGTGGTACGGCGTGGCGTGCGGAAACGCCGCAGGTGTTTAAAATCGATCTCCTGGAAAAGATTATAAAAAATAAGACGCTTAAAATCATCGATGACGAATCGGAATTCATCCGCAAGCCGGCGGAGGTGCATATGGTCGAGTCCGGTCCGTTGAACCTGAAGATCCGCAACTCGGGTGACCTCGCAATCGCTTCGGCATATATCAACGCCAAACTGGTTTGATTCGCGCTCAGCGTCCGTAACTGAGCCGCAACGCATTGCGGAAGGGGAGGCCTGCATCGCGGATTTTTCGCTGGGTTGTCTCTATATCATATTCAATCCGCCGCATCGTGATCGTCTGTGCTTCGAGGTCGTAGAGCACATACCCCGTTCTGGGGTCGCGGTCGCGCGGCTGGCCGACGCTGGAGACGTTGACGAGGTATTTAAAGCCGGGACGCACTCGGATGGTTTTGTAGAAGCCTTTTTCCATGGAGGTTCCATCGGTGATAAAGGCAAGCGGAACATGGGTGTGGCCGAAAAAGCAGACGTTGGAAAACTGATTGCGAAAACTGGATTCTGCTGTGTCGGCTTTAAAAATATAGTTCCACTGTTCAGGGTTTTGCAGCGAACTGTGTACGATCGTGAAGTTTTCCAGATCTTTGATGAGCGGAAGGGTATTTAGATATTTTCGTTGGGGCGCGGTGAGTTGTTTTCGCGTCCACTCAATGCTTTTACGCGCCGTGGGGGTGAAGAGTTCCATGGAGCTCGAATCGCAGGCGTAAAAGTCGTGGTTGCCCTGCACGGTTTTGCAGCCGAGGGTCCGGAGGACCTTCAGGCAGGCGCGCGGGTCGGCGTTGTAGCCGACTAAGTCTCCGGTGCAGGCATAGTGGGTTGCTCCCTGTTTTTCAGCATCGTGTAAAACGGCCTCCAGTGCCTCCAGATTGGCGTGTAGATCCCCCAAAACGGCATATTTCATCGGAAACCCACCCCCTGTACTCGTCCGGAGAAGAGCACATATACTCGCTTTTGACTTTCGTTATCGACCGATTTCATGCCTGTTTGTAGCGCATTTTCAACCGGGCGTAAAAGCGCCAAGCGTGAAAAAGATCGGATTCTATTTTTGGGGTCTGTGTTTCAACCGTTTTCTGAACGCCGAATGCCGTACATCAATCCTCGCAGTTCTGCGAGTCCGCGGGTTCTTCCAATGCAGGAATAGCCCGGCGTAATTCCTTCCGGCTTTGCAAGGTCATCCATCATGACGTGGCCGTGGTCTGGTCGGAGCGTAATCTGCCAATCCGCGCGGCCCTCTGCCTTCCGTCGATCCTGTTCGCTGAGGAGATTTTTCACCAGCGCATACATATCCACGGAGCCGCCCAAGTGGCCGGCCTCGTAGAACGATCCGTCGGGAAGTCGTTGTGTGCTGCGCAGATGGACTGCATGGATTCTCGGGCCGAAGCGCTTCATCATATCCGGAAGATCGTTGTCGTCGCGCGCACTGAATGACCCGGCGCAGAAACATAAGCCGTTGGCGGGGGAGTCGGCCATGTTAAACAGTACTTCCACATCATCCGCCGTCGAAACGATACGCGGAAGACCCAGTACGGGGAAGGGGGGATCGTCGGGGTGAACCGCCATCCGAGCACCAACTTCTTCTGTGGTCGGAATAACCGCATCCAAAAAACGACTCAGATTGGTGCGCAGGGCATCGGTGCTGGTTTCTTTATACTGCGCCAGCATTTCGCGCAGATCGTCGAGCGAAAGGCCCCACTTGCAGCCGGGAAAAACATCGATGATGCTTTGGATGTAAGTTTCGCGTGCTTCATCGTTCAAGCTGTTCCACCACGTTGCGGCCTGCTCACGCTGTTCTGCGGAATAGTCCGCCTCCGCACCCGGACGTTGGAGTGCGTGAATTTCGAATGCGGCAAAGTGAACGGGATCATATTTCATGCTGATCGCGCCTTCGGGCAGCACCATGCGCATTTCGGTGCGCACCCAGTCGAGCACCGGCATAAAGTTGTAGATAATGGTATGAATGTTCTCTTCTGCCAGATTGCGAAGGCTCTGCGTGTAGTTTGCAAAGAGGGTTTTTAGGTTGCCTCGACCGGTTTTTATTGCTTCGTGAACCGGCAGCGATTCCACCACACTCCAACGCAGGCCCGCCGCCTCAAGCATCGCCTTGCGCTCGCGAATGGCCTCGCGCGGCCACAGCTCGCCGTAGGGAATTTGGTGGAGCGAGGTAAATACGCCAGAAGCCCCTGCCTGACGAATATAAGAAAGCGGTACGGGATCGCCCGGACCAAACCACCGAAAGCCCTCTTCGGGCAGATTGTACGTCTCTGTATCGACTGTCATGTCACTGAATCCTGCTTTAAACCTTTTTTGACTATGCGCCGGAAAATTTCGAAATTTGGACTTTGCGGCGTAAAAGGGCGACATCCTCCATAAGGAGCGTGCCGGATACAAGATTTAAAGCATTCGCAGCGCCGCAGGCTATTCCTTGGATCAGCATTTCGTGTAGTGAATGTCTTTGTGCAAGCGCCACGGCAATGCCTGCCGTTACGGCGTCGCCGCTGCCCACCGCGTTCACGGCCTGAATTTTCGGGGGAATCAGCTCCAGCGTCTGTTCCGTATCCATATAAAGCGCAGATCGGCTTCCGCGCGTGATTAATACCGACTGCGCTCCGCGTTCGATCAATGTTCGGCAGCCGTCGATCAAGTCCTCGCCGCCCAGCGCCTGCTGGAGTTCGACATCGTTGATTTTTAGCAAGAAGGGATTGTATTTCAGTGCGGCCAGCATTGGTTCGCCCGGCGCATCCAGGATAAGCTTTCCTCCGGCTTTGGTCACCCTTTGAGCAATTTGTGCATAGGCATCGATTGGTGCGCCGGCAGGCAGTTTGCCTGAAACCGTAACGATGGAGTTTGTCAGATCAAGTTCTTCCAGAAGCTCGACCATGCGCAGCCATTCATCGGCGTGCAGCGGCGGCATTTCTTCGACCAGCTCGGTTGTTTCCGAATGCCCATCTTCCACCAGCGTCTGGCAGATACGCGTTTCGCCCTGTGTCTGCACATGTCGGAATGTTACGCCTTCGTCCCCCAGCATTTTTTCCAGCAATGCGCCGTTCGGGCCTCCGGAAAAGCCCAGCAAAAGCACCTCTTGACCAAGCTGATGAACCATTCGAGCCGTGTTTGCTCCCTTGCCTCCAATGGCTAATGTGACGCTTTTTGCGCGGTTTACCGCGCCCTTTTTGATGAGGCCAAACTCCAGAATGCGTTGAACGCACGGTGTAAACCCACAGCATATAATCGGTTGTGTAGATGTGTTCATCTCGCAGACCAATTAATCGGTTTTTTCCGGAAATTCATAGTAGACAAACCGAAAAATTTGAGTACGGTGATCGCTCCTTTATCGGGAACGGTGGGGTTGCGGAGCGGTCAAACGCAGCAGACTGTAAATCTGCCCTCTACGAGTTCGATGGTTCGAATCCATCCCCCACCACCATCTTGAAAACCCTCGGAAAACAGCGATTTTCCGGGGGTTTTTCTTTGTTTTCAATAAATGTACTGTTCCAAATACGGGTCTATTCCCCATTGGGCATTCTCCCTTCCGTTTGCCGTGCTTCGAGCATCCAAACTGCGCTGTGTTTTCTTATCGGTCGAGGGAGGATTTATTGATCATGGCGGCGCAAAAGCCCGCGCCGAATCCGTTGTCGATGTTGACGACGGTAATGTTGGGTGCGCAGGAGTTGAGCATGGTGAAGAGCGGCGCGATTCCGCCCAAGTGCGATCCGTAGCCGACAGAGGTGGGGACGGCAATGACCGGGCAGGGCGCAAGCCCGCCGACAACGGAGGGAAGCGCTCCTTCCATGCCGGCGACCGCAACGATGCAGCGCGCAGATTGTATCTTTTCATTCTGGGCGAGGAGGCGGTGTATGCCGGCCACGCCGCAGTCGTAGAGCCGCTCCACCTTTGCACCGGAAAGCGAGGCGGTGACGGCGGCCTCTTCAGCGACAGGAATATCGGCGGTCCCTGCGGAGATGATGAGTACACTTCCGCATCTTTCCCTGATTTGCGTTTCAAGAGAAATGGTTCGTCCTAGATTGTTGTAGACGAGGCGCGGATCCATCTTGTGCAGGTGATCAAACAGTCCGGGTTCGGCGCGGGTCAGCAGAACGTTTTCGTTGTGTTTCCGCAGAGAATCGTAGATTTTTTCCACCTGCTCGTAGGTTTTTCCCTGACAAAAGACGACCTCCGGATAGCCGGTGCGCAGGGCACGGTGGTGGTCGACTTTGGCAAATCCCATATCTTCAAACGGCAGGTGTTTGAGCGTATCGAGCGTTTGCTCCAAATCGGTTTCGCCGTTTTTTAATCGGTTCAGCAGGTTTTTGATTTTTTCTGTTTCCATGACGCAGTGATCCATTTTTTACCACAAAGACACGAAGCGCACGAAGGTTTTAAATAGTCATCACTTCGTGATCTTTGTGGCTTCGTGGTTAATCGGTTTGCTCCCACGGCGGGGTGTGGGGGAGAAGGGCTTTGAATTCGTGGTTGAGTTGATGCTGATATTCATCTGAAAAGCCGCCGGAGAGAAACTGGTCGTAGGCTTCGTCGAGGAATCGTTGCCAGCTATCGACTTCGTGCCCGGGGTTAATCGGGAAAAAGTTGCAGCCGATGCTTTGTGCAGCGGCGAGGTCGCCGGGGGCATCGCCGATCATAAGAATGGCGTTGGCGGGGTAGCGGTTGACGGCGGCCATAGAAAAATGATCCACCTTGCTGCCCAACTCGGGGCCCGCGATGACAGACACATATTGGGCGAGATTGTCGCGGTACCAATCCTTGAGCAGGGTGACGGCCTGCGTTTGGGAAATAACGATGACGTCGGAGTTTTTCTGAATGCGCTGAAGAGCCTTTTCCGCGCCTTTGAAGCAGGGTGGGGCGGGCATATTGCGGTCGATGTCGTCGTTGAGCGCTATGCTCCAATCATATGCCTGCGCGAGCAGTTTGCTCCCGGTGCGCTCTGATTCCTCGGCGATGGTGGTATTGCTGAGCGGTTGGCCGGAGTCGCAGAAGCGACGCAGATCGGTGGGATCGGGGATTTCTGCATGTTCGCAGGCTTCGGGCCAGTCGCGGAGCAGTTCGAGCGTTTTGCAGAGACCGAGGAAGCGGTTGAGTCCGCGAAAGGTGGAGTAGAGATACGTAAACTCCGCCGCTGAACGTACCTGTGGTTCGATCGCTTCCAACTCCCAGTGCCGAATAATGTGGGGGTGAAAAAAATCCTTTTGTTTGATCTCCATCGTATCAAAGACGCAGCCGTCGGAGTCAATGCCGACAAAGGTTTCAAAGCGCGGAAGAAAGTTGATGAGATCATTCTGTGTAAATTCTTTCATAATCATTTCCTGAGCGGTCACAGTAGGTTTCTCGGCGTTGAGGGTCAAGCTTGGAGGTGTGGCAAGGGTGCATCCATACTGCTTCTTCGGCATAAAGGACTAGACAAGGAGAGAGATATATATAAGCTTTCCGGTGTTGCGCGCTAACGAAAGGAACCGTAATGAGACGTTTAAAAATGACCTCGTTCAGTATTCGATTCCCGTGGCTCATTATCGCCTTGAGCCTGACCGCCGTCGTTTTTTTCGGCATTCAGTTCCC
>JAAYDL010000121.1 GCA_012729265.1 Lentisphaerota bacterium
CGTCCTTGACCATTGTCTCCAAGCTTCGGTTCGAGGCTGCAAGGATGCGGACATCCACATCAAACTCCTCCGTTCCACCGACCTTACGAATACGCTTGTTCTGAATAGCACGCAGCAACTTGGACTGTAGCGAAAGCGGAATCGAGTTCACTTCGTCTAGAAAAATCGTACCGCCTTTGGCCGCTTCAAATAACCCTTCTTTGTTGGAAGTTGCCCCCGTGAATGCGCCCTTGACGTGTCCAAAGAGCTCGGACTCGATCAATGTTTCCGGGAGCGCTGCACAGTTGACCGGAAGAAAAGGGCCGGAAGAACGTGCGCTGAAACTGTGAATCGCCTCGGCCACCAGCTCTTTCCCGGTTCCGCTTTCGCCCGTAATCATGATGGTGGTTTTCGTCGGTGCAACGCGTTTAATCATTTCGCAGACATTCACCATCTGATCGCTGACCGCAACAATGTTTCCGAAAAACTTTTTGGGTTCATTCCCCAGCATGCCATGCGCATGATCATACAAAGCCCTC
Organism: Lentisphaerota bacterium; assembly: GCA_012729265.1. Taxonomy (GTDB): domain Bacteria; phylum Verrucomicrobiota; class Kiritimatiellia; order Kiritimatiellales; family Pontiellaceae; genus Pontiella. The sequence continues at coordinate 519 of JAAYDL010000121.1, forward strand.
TGATATTCCAACGCCCGCCCAACCGTCTCAAGCAGTTCATCAATTTTAAACGGCTTAGGAATATAATCGAAAGCGCCCTCTTTCATGGCTTCAACCGCTGTCTCAACGGTCGCGTAGGCCGTCAGCATAATCACCGCAATATGCGGACGCATTTGATTGGTCTTTTTCAACAGCTGCATTCCGTCGACCGGTTCCATTTTGATATCGGAGATCAGCAGATCGAACTGCCCTGTTTGCAGTAGATTTTCGGCAGCACTTCCGTCCTTAGCCAGCTGAACATCGTAGCCCTTTGACGTCAAAATCTTATTCAGCAAACTAAGTATAGTCGGATCGTCGTCCGCCATTAAAATTTTAGCCATCCCACACCCCCCCTCTCAATTCATGGTCTTTTAATTACCATAATTCCCCGCTTCAGGATCAAGTCCATAAACCAAACCATCCAATTGACCTGAATTGAAATCGGTCGGTTTTAAACGGAATAGGCGTTGGGCGCAAGAGCGGAATTTCGCAAATTTGAAAAATCGGACCACTCAAACTCACATGATTACGTCACTCATCTTAAAGATCGGCAGGAACATAGCGATAACAATTGTTCCGATAACCGAACCAATAAAGACCATGAGCAACGGCTCGATCATCGAAGTCAGCCCAGCAAGTGAGGTTTCAACTTCATTGTCGTAAAAGGAAGAAACCTTATCCATCATCTCTTCAACCTGTCCGGTTTTTTCTCCCGCAGACAGCATATGAACCAGCATGCGCGGATAAAAGGGATTGAGTTCCAGCACTGAAGAAAGCGGCTGACCTTCCTGAATCGTCTTTCGCGCTTCGATCAACGAATCGCCGATTACTCGATTCCCGGTAGCCAAACCGACAATCTCCAGCGATTCCATAATCTGCACACCACTATGGAGCAACTGAGAAAACGTGGAGGCAAAACGGCTCACGGCAATTTTGGTGGCGAGTGTCCCCAAAATAGGAAAGCGCAAAATAAATAAGTGGATATTATACTGTCCCCGATCCGTTTTTTTGTAAGAACGAAACCCATAACCCAATGCAAAGCCTCCCAGAAGCACCATCCACCAATATTCTTTCAGCAAATCACTAAAATCCAGCAACCCCTGTGTCATTGGGGGAAGCTTACCTCCAAAATCTCCAAACATTTTGGCAAAAATCGGAACAACAAACACAATCAGCAGCGTCGCCAGCAATAGGGCCACACACATCACGATGCTCGGATACATCATGGCCGATTTAACTTTCGCCCGAAGCCGATTGTTCGATTCCAGAAAGCCCGCTACACGCCCACAGGTTTCCGGCAAAATACCACCCACCTCTCCAGCACGCATCATACTGATGTAAAGTTCATTAAAAATGCTCGGATAATAGGCCAATGCCTCGGAATACATCGTCCCGCCCTCAACCCGTGCCCGCACCCCGGCAACAACTGGTTTGAAATTTTTGTTCGAAGTCTGTTCTTCCATAGCAGCCAGCGACTGCACCAACGGCATACCTGCACCCAACATGGCCGAAATCTGACGGGTAAAAATCGAAAGTTCCTTCAGCCTAATCTTTCGGGCACCTTTAACAATAGGGTGCACCCCTTTAACTGTGTTTTTTCTCGCCATGATTAATTCCCTCTACTGCGCTCACTGATTACTCGTAACCCGCAAAATTTCTTCAACAGATGTCATTCCGTCACGTAAACGATCGATTCCGGCCTCCCGTAATGTTTTCATTCCATTTCCGATGGCAACTCTGGCAATGGCATCTGCTTCGGGACTCTGAAGGATGGTTTTACGAATCACGTCATCGACTAACAAAATTTCCATTAGTGCTCCTCGGCCCTTATATCCCAAACCGTTACACTTTGGGCAACCCGCTTTCTCATATAACTTTCCCCCCTCCAGCCGCGCAGGGTCAATTCGGTTCTTTCTCAAAACCTCCACGGGCACGTCGATCTCTCTCTTGCACACCGGACAAAGCTTGCGGTAAAGGCGCTGAGCCTGTGTCAACAAAACCGAAGAGGCCAACATAAAGGGTTCAATGCCCATATCCGTCAAGCGGGCAATCGCACCAGCAGCATCATTGGTGTGGAGCGTACTGAGAACCATATGACCCGTCAATGCGGCCTCCACAGCAATTGTTGCCGTTTCTGCATCACGAATTTCCCCCACCATCACCACATCCGGGTCTTGACGCAAGATGGAACGCAGAGCTGCTGCAAAGGTCAGTCCAACGCGCGGATTAATCTGAACCTGATTGATGCCATGGAGCTGATATTCAACCGGATTTTCAGTCGTAATAATGTTGGTTTCGGTCTTATTGAGTTCCTGAAGCGCAGAATAGAGCGTTGTGGTCTTTCCGCTGCCGGTCGGTCCGGTGACCAGAATCATTCCGTAAGGCTGCGCCAGAGCATACCTAAAATTGTCATACGAAAGCTGATCAAGCCCCAATGCCTCTAAATTCGGAGCCAAAGCAGTTTTGTCCAGAATACGCATAACCACTTTTTCTCCGTGAACGGTGGGCAGAATACTGACGCGCACATCGACCTCTTTACCCAACGCTTTAATTTTGAAGCGCCCATCCTGAGGAACCCGGCGCTCGGCAATATCCAGCTGCGCCATAATTTTCAGACGGGAAATAATTGCATTCTGCAGATTTTTAGGAGGACTCGGGGACTCGTAGAGAACACCGTCAATACGATTACGCAGACGCACTGTTTTTTCCATCGGCTCAATATGAATATCCGAGGCATGTTTTCGCAGGGCCTCAATCAGAATTGAATTGGTTATTCGAATAACCGGAGCATCTCCGGCACTCTCAATATCCTCATCCAAATTTGTGCTGTCCAATAGGTTCTGTTCAACCTCAACATCGCCTTCATCGGCCATATCCTTCAAAATATCTTCAAGCGCCCGCCCTACCTCGGGGGCAGCGAGCGGCTCCGTTAACGTCGCAATTTCACGTTCCAGCGCCACCAGAGGAACCAGTTCCAACTTTGTCGTTGAAGAAATCGTTTCCCGTCCAACAATATCGAAAGGGTCGACCATCGCGACGGTAAGCTGTCCGCCCATCCGGCAAACCGGGATCGCCTTGAGCTCCCCCCACTTTTCTTTGGGCATTAACTCGATCAAAGAAAACTCTGGCGTAAAAGCAGCCAACGAAATAGGGCGTATATCCAGATAAGCTGCCGTCGCCAGCACCAGATCGACATCCGAAACAACTCCCTGTTCTAGGAGATATTTTTCCACAGGTACTTGCTTGGCCTCCGCTCCCTGCTGAGCCGAAGCAAAAACACCGGACTCAACAGGACGAACCTGTAGGAGGCAGTCCAGTAAACTTTTAGGTTGCTCTATCATTTCGTGTACCCATTAATCATTTTCATCCAATACATTCAAGCATAACATGTGCCTTCCATAATAAACTTGTCCTACAGAAAGAGGCGTGTTTCCTTCAATTATTCGACACCCGCAGTTTTTCCCCTCATCCGCTCAACACGATGATACGTTTTTTGTCGAATAACGTGGAAATCAGCTCAAAAGAAATATATCTATATGGGCAGATGTGTTATTGAGATTCCTGTGGAAGGACAAAAAAACGGAGGGCACGAATGAAGAATATTGCTAAATCACTGCTGGTTGCCGTATTCGGTGCAGGCTTTTTTTCTGCGGCTATTGCGGCGGATGTTAAAGAAAAAGGACCGGAAAACAAGCGCGCAGTCGAAACTCTATTAAAAGAACTTGGCGGCGATCATTGGCCGGAAGAAGGCATGAAGGTGGCAGAAGTCGGTGCCGTTGAAACTGAATCCACATTCTATCACGTCTACAGGGGATACGATAAGGAGGCGCAGACGTACCGATCGATATTTTTCGACAATGACGGCGAGTACCTCGGATACTACGAACTATCTTTGGAACCGATAGACACAGAAGAAGGTGCACTCATTTTCCAGTTAGAGGACGAGGAGGACATGGACGACGTGGATGCCGACAAGGTTCCGATTCCCGACAAAGGGCCTCCGGGCAGTATTTATATAGCTTACGAGTCAGCGCAGTTTATTAAAGCCCCGAAGAAAAAAGAGGATGTAGAGCAAACAACAGAAGTTGTGGTTGATCCGGTTGAGGCAAGCGCCATAGCAGATATGAACAAAATATCTGCCATTGATGATGGTCCTCCGGAGATTGTCGAGGAAAAGAAAGTAGCTGAATATCGGGACTGGACTATTTCCTGGACCTACCAAAACGAGACAACTCGAAAAAATGAGACAAAACTCGTCTCTTTGAACGCAAAATTTGTTGATCTGGATAACCGAACAAAGAGCATCATCATTATGAGCGCAAAAAACGGGAAAGAAGCTGCTGTCCCATTTGCCTCGCTCTCGCAGGCGGATAAGGAATATTTGTCTGAATTCCTGAAAGGATAGCTTTTTCAATGACCAACTCTGGCCGTCTTTCAGGGGGCCGGTGCCTCGAGTAGGGCCTGCTTGCAGAGCCAACGCTGAAACGATGCAAATTAAGATGGGCAGGCAGAGATGCCTGCCCCACGTTTTTTATTCTGGATCGTTTTAAAAAAAACGTAGCCGCTTTAGGTAGAACCTTTTATTGAGCGGCTTCTTGCTGGTCCTTGGCTTCAGAAAAGTGAATGTTGTAAAAGAGGTTTTCAATTTCCTGCTCAATATTCATGTTATGGATCAGAAAGTCCTCTGAGCTTTTCAACACGATGGGCGCAAAGTTAATGACGCCTTTGCAGCAGGTTTTTTTGAGCGTTTCAACCATCCCCTGCGCAGCGGGTTCGGGGACCGTGAGCGCTGCTACGCGGATTTCGTTTTCGGTGATAAATTCCTTGATTGTTTTCACGTGAAGAATCGGAATCGGCGCATCGGCATTGAGCACTTCAGGATCGGAATCAAAGCCGGCGACCACGCGGATACCGACGCGGGGAAAACCGTTATGGTTCATCAGTGCCTGCCCCAGCTTTCCGCAGCCGATAATCACAATCCGCTGTTTTTTATCTTTGCCGAGGAGCACATTGAGTTTGGCAACCAGTTCTTCAATTCGATATCCGCCGCGCTTGTTTCCCGTCAGGTTAAACATGGAAAAATCTTTGCGTACGAGCGAGGGCGATACGCCGAGGGCATCGGCGAGATTATCGGAAAACACTTTTACGAGTCCCAGCGCCTTCATTTTACGCATGATATTGCGGTAGCGGGATAGCCGTCGGATTACTTCCTGATTCGTGTTCATGACTATTTCTCCGTTCGAAGTTGTTCCGCAAAAGCGGCGTACAGCGATGGCACCGTAAATTCATCCACCATCAGTTCGGTATAACGTCGGCCTAAATGGTTCAGACAGTGTGCATCGGAAAAACGAACCAGCGGCCAGCCGGCCGCCGCCTCCGGAACGCTGCGCGCCACTACCTCGACCGCGCTGTACGGAAGGTCCGGCAGAAAACCCAGATGCGCCAATGCCCCGTAATAATCGCGGTCAATGTGCGAAGGAATACAGAGCGCACCGGCATCGAGCGCCATAGGCACCAGATCAAAAAAGGAGATGGAGGTGGAACCAATGAGCAGCTTTTCAGCAAAATCTAAAATATTGCCCTCTACAGAAACAATGGGCTGATCGCCGAAGCGCTCAGGATTGTTGGGAAAATTTTGCAGCGAATCATACGTCATTCGCCCAAACTCCAGCGCGGGGTCCAGCTGATCAAAGAGGCAGAGCACATGGACTTCCTCCTCCGAGCAAACTTCCATCCCGTGCAGACACGGCAGATGGACTTCTCGGCAGGCGTCATGAAATGCCGGCAGATTTTCCGCACAACAGTGATCGGTCAACGCAATACAGTCCAGCCCCAGCTTTTTGGCCTGCGCAGCAATCGCACGCGGCGACATCTCCAACGAAGCACACGGCGAAAGGCAGGAATGAATATGGAAATCAATCCGCGCTTTCTTCATTCTGTTACGCTCCCAGAAACTTCGCAACCCGGCAGGTGGTGTTATACTGATTGTCTGGAGAACTGAACAGCGCAATGCCCTCCTGCGCAGCGGCGCTCACAACATCCGCAGTCGCCTTGCGGCCGTGACAGAATACAATGGCCGCGGCATCAGCCAGCGAAGCAACCGCCACCGTGTTTTTATGGGCCTGAATCGTAATCAGCACCTGGTGCTCCGCCAGATTAGCCATGACATCACTCAGGAGGTCCGACGTATATCCTCCGGCAATTTCGACATCCTCAAACTGATTCTGAAGGCACTCGAATCCCAATTTTTCAAGTTCGCTTGTTTTCATACATACTCCCTGAATCATCTATTTCTATTGAGGAAAACAATGGCCTTTACCATCGTTCCCATTTCCACGCCGGACTGAATTTCAAACTCGTCAGAAACTCGTTTGGCGTTGGGCAGTCCCATTCCTGCGCCAAAACCCTGCGAGCGTATCCACTCGTTGGCCGTCGAAAATCCTTCGCGCATCGCCGCATCGAGGTCCGGAATGCCGGGTCCAAAATCGATGGCGGTAATGCGCATGCGGTGGTCGTCGATAAACAGCGTGAGCGTTCCACCGTGCGAATGCGCCACAATATTAATCTCCAACTCATAGCTTACAATGGCGGCACGGCGGATAATTTTCGGCGGAACGCCGCGTTTTTTCAGCTCCCGCTTCAGTTCGGCAGAGGCCATTCCGGCATGTTCAAAGTCGTAGCGTGTAAGGCGGTAGGCGCGGTGAAATACGGAATTGGCCTTCGGCACAGCCGACGGCGCAAGCTCCTCTTCGATTTCGTCGAGCTGGCGCGAGAGCTCGCGAATCAGCGCCAGATTAATATTGCGCGGCGTAATGATGCCCACCAGCTCATTCGCTTGATTGACTACAGGAAAGCGCCGGAACGGATGATTGCTGAACGCAGAAATGGCAAACGAAAGCGGAAGCTCCTCACTCAGCGTCTTTACATCGGTCGTCATATGCTTTGTGACTAACTCCTGCAGACGGCTGTTTTCCAAAGCAATCAGAATATCGTGCATACTGATGATGCCGACCACGCGGCGCTCGTCAACCACCGGCACTCCACTGATCCCGTTGTTTTTCATAATCGTCTGCACATCGCCCATCGTGCAGTTCCGCGACACCGCAAAAATCTTGGTGGTCATCACATCGCGGATTTTAAGGCCGTATGCTAGAACCTGAACACGAAGTGCGGAACTGTCGAGCATCTCTGGAACGTCGGAGTTTATGGCGCATCCTCCATTTTTCCAAGACGCACACACGCATCGTACTTAGAGGTTGAGCTGTAGAAAAGCGGAATTTCCTCAATCCGCGCACTGCCGGCCAGTCCGGGAGGAATCTGTTTGCGGTGAACAATGATGACCGCTGCTGCACCAACGATAGCCGCCGTGCGTACTACTTGCGGCGTCGTCAACGAAGTCAGCAGGAGCTGCTCCTCGCCTTCGCTGACAAGGATATCGCTGATCAGGTCGGAGGCAAAAACGGAACCCACCTGAATCTCTTCCCAGTTCTCTGGGACGTAGACTGGAATTGCTTCGAGTTTATCGACCATCTGCTTCAAAATCATAAAATTTCAGCCCCCTTCTTATCGGCTTATTGAGTTAAAACAGTCTTCTACTACGCCTTTCAGCGGAGCAATTCAATCCCTTTTTATGTTACGCTAATAACTTTTTAGTGCCAACATTATGCTCAAAAACGCACCCGATGGCGCTTTTTTTGTTATTTATATTACCTACACTGCGTATAAACTATGATTGCATCGATTTTTTAATTTACGCATTACCCATATCCTTATATGTTCCCGCGACTTTTTTGCATAGAAGAGTGGAATCTTGAGCTTTCAATCGGAACCATTATCAGGTAAACAGCCTGATGTACAATGATTTGAACTCCAAGGAAATAGAACCGCAAACAGCAACCTTCGGCCTAGGCCGAGCACGAGGAAAACATATGACTGCAACTGCTGAAACAGAAAAAATGCTGACACCGGAAATCGAAGCCTTCATTGAAAAATGGCGCGAGAAACCCGGCAACCTGATCATGATTCTACACCGCGTTCAGGAAGAGTTTGGCTACATCCCGCGCCAAGCTGCATTCGAAGTCGCGGACGCGTTGAACATTCCCGTGGCGAAAATCTACGGCGTAATCACCTTCTACCATTTCTTTAAACTCTCTAAACCCGGTCGCAACCAGATTGCGATCTGCATGGGGACCGCCTGCTATTTGAAGGGCGGACAGGATTTGATCGACGAATGCGAGCGCATTCTCGGCGTTGGCCTCAACACAGTAACGGAAGACGGTGAATTTTCCGTTGAAGCGGTCCGCTGCATCGGCTGCTGCGGATTGGCTCCGGTATTAACGGTCAACGGAAAGGTTTACGGTGGCGTTACCACCAAACAGATAAGCAAAATCATTGATCAGTATGACGAAAGGTAAAAACGTAATTCATAATGCGTAATTCGAATGTTCATTCTTACGCATTATGAATAACGGGCTACAAATATGCACGCCACGATATGCAATATGATTATCGATTTAGTGCACAACTCGATCGAGGCGGGCGCAACGGAAATAACCCTTAAAATAGAGGAGAAAGACTCAAATCTTAGTGTGGTGATTGAAGACAACGGCAGAGGAATGAATGCGGAAACGCTGACAAAGGCGATGGACCCGTTTTACACGGACGGACAGAAACACAAACACCGCAAAGTCGGCCTCGGGCTTGCTTTTCTTTACCAGACAGTTGAAATGACCCATGGAACCGTAGCGATCCGTTCACAGGAGGGCGAAGGAACAACAGTGCGCTTTAACCTTGACCCGTCGCACATTGACCTTCCTGAGTTTGGAAACTTTGCTCAGGCGGCGGTTGCAATGATCAGTCACGGTTTTGAAGGCGACCTGACGATTGAGCACAGCGTGAACAAAAAGAGCTACACCGCAAACAAAGCCGAACTGATCGAAGTACTCGGAGATTTGAGCGAGATGGAGAGTCTGATTCTCTTAAAGCAGTTTATTGAAGAAAATGAGAAGGACATTTTAGATTGTGAAGCGATATTTCCGGTGATTCATCCAGAAATCAGAAATCAGCAATCGACAATCGGAAATTTTAACGAAAGGTGGGCAATATATGGCAAAAATGACACTTGAAGATCTTCGCAAATTGCGCGAAGGAAAAAAGGCAGAGATGACTCAGCGTGACAGCAGTGACAAGTCGGCGCGTATCATCATAGGCATGGGGACGTGCGGTATTGCGGCAGGGGCCAAGGAAGCATTTGATGCTTTCCTCGATGAGCTGAGCAGCCACAACGTTACCGACACTAAGATTGCGCAGACGGGTTGCATGGGCCTGTGCTTCTCCGAACCGACGGTGGAAGTGGAAGTTCCCGGAATGCCGCGCGTCATTTACGGCAACGTGGACGACAAAGTGGCCCGCCGCATTGTCAAGGAACACATTATCGGCAAGGCGCTCGTAAGCGATCACATTTTTGACAAACCCGCAGCAGATATCATCAAATAGGCAGGCACGAACCATGGCATACAAAAACTACATTCTCGTATGTGCTGGAACCGCATGTGAATCCAGCAAAGGTGTTGCGCTCTACGAAGCGCTTGAAAAGGAGCTCAAGGAACGGGGCGTTGAAGCAGAAGCCCAGTTGGTTAAAACCGGCTGCTTTGGATTCTGCGAACAGGGTCCTATCGTTAAGATTCTTCCCGACGAAACGTTCTACGTAAAAGTCGGCCCCGAACACGCAAAAGAAATTGTCTCCGAACACATTGTTAAAGGCCGCAAGGTTGAAGCCCTGCTCTACGACAAAGGTCAGGCAAAGACCGCGGACGAAATCGAATTCTACCAGAAACAGCAGCGCATTGTTTTGCGCAATTGCGGCGTCATCAATCCCGAATATATCGACGAATACATTGCCCGCGACGGCTATGCCGCGCTCGAAAAAGTACTCTTCGAAATGACCCCCGACGATGTTATTGACGAGCTCAAAGCAGCCGGCCTTCGCGGCCGCGGCGGTGCCGGTTTCCCGACCGGCCTGAAATGGAGCTTCACTAAAAATGCGCAAAGCGATCAGAAATATGTGGTTTGTAACGCCGACGAAGGCGACCCGGGTGCCTACATGGACCGCTCCACGGCCGAAGGCGACCCCCACTCCATCCTTGAAGCAATGACCATCGCGGGTTACACGGTTGGGGCCAACCAAGGCTTCATCTATATCCGCGCTGAATATCCGCTGGCGATTGAGCGCCTCGAAAACGCGATTGCTCAGGCCCGCGAATACGGCCTGCTCGGCAACAACATTCTCGGCACCGACTTCAGCTTCGACATCGAGCTTCGCCTCGGTGCCGGTGCATTTGTCTGCGGCGAAGAAACGGCCCTGCTCGCCTCGATCGAGGGTAAGCGCGGCATGCCGATTCCCCGTCCGCCCTTCCCCGCCGTAAAAGGCCTCTGGGGCAAGCCGACCGTGATCAACAACGTCGAAACTTGGGCCAACGTCCCGATGATCATTCTCAAGGGCAGCACTTGGTTCAGCAGCATCGGCACAGCAACCAGCAAGGGCACCAAGGTGTTTGCGCTGACCGGTAAGATCAACAACTCCGGTCTGATCGAAGTTCCGATGGGCACGACTCTGCGCGAAATCATCTATGATATCGGCGGAGGTATCAAAGGCGGAAAGAAATTCAAGGCCGCACAGACCGGCGGACCTTCCGGCGGTGTAATCACCGAAGAATTCCTCGACACACCGATTGATTACGAAAGTCTCCAGTCCATCGGCTCCATGATGGGCTCCGGCGGCATGATCGTGATGGACGAAGACGACTGCATGATCGACGTAACCAAATTCTACCTCGAGTTCACGGTCGACGAATCCTGCGGCAAGTGCGCTCCCTGCCGAATCGGCGGACGCACCAACTACAACATTCTCGACAAGATTTCCAAGGGCCAAGGCACCATGGAAGATCTCGAGAAGCTCAAGGATCTCGCTCAGGCCATGCGCAAAGCTTCGCTCTGCGGGCTCGGTCAGACAGCGCCGAACCCGGTGATGTCCACCATGAAATATTTCGCTGACGAATACCGGGCGCACATCATCGACAAGAAGTGTCCCGCCGGCAAATGCAAGGACCTGCTGTCCTACACGATCATCGAAGACAAGTGCGTAGGGTGTACCGCCTGTGCCCGCGTCTGCCCGGTTAGCTGCATCAGCGGCGAAGTCAAAAAACCGCATGAGATTGACCAGAGCAAGTGTATCAAGTGCGGACAGTGCTTTGGTAAATGTAAATTTGACGCAATCCTCAAGGGATAAGGAGATAAGAAAATGTCTATGATTGAAGCTGAAATCAATGGAATTCCAGTAAGCGTCCCGGCGGGAACCACGATTCTGGATGCCGCCAAAAAAGTGGGTGTTAAAATTCCAACCCTCTGTTACCACTCCGACCTTGACGCGTGGGCCGCCTGCGGCATCTGCGTTGTCAAAGTGGAAGGCTCCCCGAAAATGCTGCGTGCCTGCGCCACCGCCATCGGCCCGGGTATGAAAGTGCTGACGCACGACCCCGAAGTGGTGGAAGTCCGCCGCACCGTGCTCGAGCTGATCCTCTCTACCCATCCAGACGACTGTCTGACATGTGGACGCTCCGGCAACTGCGAACTGCAAAGCCTGGCGGCCGACTTCGGCATCCGCGAGATTCCGTTCGAAAAGCGCGTTACAAGGATCGAGCCGGACACTTCGACCGGGACCATCGTGCTCAACCCGGAAAAATGCATCAAGTGCGGTCGTTGCGTCCTCGTCTGCCAGCAGATGCAAGGCGTTTACGCCCTTGAATTCATCGGTCGTGGAGACGGCACCCGTCTCGCGCCGGCAGCCGATGTCTCGCTGAACGACAGCCCCTGCATCAAGTGCGGACAGTGCTCCGCCCACTGCCCGGTCGGTGCCATTTTTGAAAACGACCAGACCCGCGTCGTGTGGAACGCCATCAAGGACACAAGCAAACATTGCGTGGTCCAGATTGCCCCGGCGGTTCGCGTCGCGATCGGAGAAGCTTTCGGCATGGAATCGGGCGAGCTGGCGACAGGCCAACTCTATGCCGCACTTCGTCGTCTGGGCTTCGATGTCGTGTTCGACACCAACTTCAGCGCCGACCTGACGATCCTTGAAGAGGGTTCCGAGTTTGTGAAGCGCCTGACCGAAGGCGGTGTTCTGCCGCAAATCACCAGCTGCTGCCCGGCATGGACCGACTACATGGAAAAGTTCGCCAACGACTTTATCCCGAACTTTTCTTCGGCCAAGTCGCCGCAGCAGATGCTCGGCGCCATGGCGAAAAGCTACTATGCCGAAAAATCCGCCGTCGCAGCCAAGGACATGTTTGTCGTTTCCATTATGCCCTGCACCGCCAAGAAGTTCGAGGTGTCGCGCGACGACAACATGAGTTCGACCGGATTCCAGGACGTGGACGTGGCACTGACCACCCGCGAATTGGCCCGCATGATCAAACAGGCTGGGATCGACTTCGCGGCGCTTCCCGAAGAGGAGGCCGACAGCCTGCTCGGAGAATATTCAGGTGCCGGCACCATCTTCGGCGTCACCGGTGGCGTGATGGAAGCCGCGCTGCGCTCGGCCTATTTCCTGATCACCAAGGAAGATCTCGAAGATGTCAACTTTATGGAATGCCGTGGTTTGCAGGGTGTAAAGGAAGCGGAGATCGACATTAAGGGTACCAAGGTGCGGATTGCCGTTGCCCATCAAATGGGCAACGTTGAAGCTGTACTCAATCGGGTTCGTGAAGCCAAAGAAAAGGGCGAAGATGTTCCTTGGCACTTTATCGAAGTGATGGCCTGCCGCGGCGGCTGCATCGGCGGGGGTGGTCAGCCCCATGGAGCAACCGACGAAATCCGGATGAAGCGCACAGCCGGGATCTATACCGACGATGAAAAGTCAGTACATCGGTGTTCGCACCATAACCCGATGATCACCAAGATCTACGAGGACTTTCTTGGCGAACCGCTCGGACACAAGGCGCACGAACTGCTTCATACCAGCTATCAGGAACGCCTCGTTTACAAAAAGTAACAAAGTCGACTAAAATCAAAAACCGCCCGCTCTGGGCGGTTTTTTTTATCCCTGTCTTGCTTTATCCAATTCATAAACTAGACTGCAATAAATCTAGAAACGAATGGTTATATACGCCTATGAAACAGAAATACATTACCACAGTCGCTTTCTCACTCTGCCTTTTGGCGGCTCCGTCAATCTCCCGCGCACAGCAGGTTCCTGTCGGCCCTGGTGTTCCCGGTGAGAGACCGGCACCGGAAGCAGAAACTCTTCAATCCTTTAAATTTGTCAGTGCCGACATCGATACGGTTATGGAGATGTACTGTTCTTGGACAGGGAAAAACTACATCAAGCCCGAACCTTTGACGGCAACGATTACCTTAAAGGCGGACCGATTAACCACAGCCGAGTGTATCGATGCCCTCGAGACCGTCCTGGCAATGAACAACATCAAAATTGTTCCTTATCAGGAAAAGTTTGTAAAGGTCGTTACGGCGAACGATAACGCCGGAGGAGATATCATTTTAAATCCGGATCAGGAGCACGAGGGAACGGACCGAATTGTCAGTCAGATTATTACGGCTCAGAATGTTTCCATTTCGCAATTACAGTCAGCCGCTCAGCAACTAATGAATTCATACGGCAAAATTCACATACTGGAAGGCAATAACAGTATGCTCGTAACCGATACCGAAGGCAATGTTCTGCGCATCCGCAAGCTCCTTGACTTTATTGATCAGGCGGCCACCGAAGTCGTGATGCGCAAATATGAAATTAAATTTACGAACTCTGCCGATTTGGCGTCCACTCTTCAGCAAATCATCAGTATGGCGCAGGCCAGCCAAGAGGGTGGGGGGACAAACGCCGGTAACGCCAATCGAAATGCTCCGACGCCTCAAGGCGTTATACGTGCCGGCGGACGGAACACCCCGACTACAGCCGCTGCAACCGTCTCTACGATGGCGGCAGGAGCCGGAAGCTCTATGATGATTAGGGGCAATGTTCAGGTCACCGCCTACGAACCCTCCAACATTATCCTTGTCTTCTCTCAGGAAGAAAACTTTAAGTTCTTCGACGAGATCGTCGAAATGCTCGATGTTGAGATCACCCCTAACGTTAAATTTGAAGTGGTCCATCTGGAATACTCGAACGCAGCTGATATTACCACCATCTTGAATGAACTGATTGGTGCGGCCAGCCAAGAAAGCGGAAACAATAACAACAACAACGCCAACCGGAACAATAATAATTTAATCAACATTGGCGCAGCTGCAGCAGCCTCAACCGCATCGGAAAGTCTAGCGACGCTCTCAGAAAATACGACCATTATATCGGACGAGCGCTCCAACGCCATCATCCTGACCGGACGCGAGAACGACATTGCCCTCATCAAAAGTGTGATTGCACAGCTGGATATCATGCTGGAGCAGGTAATCATTGAAGCCGCCATTTTTGAAATTGGACTAACCGATGATCTACAGCACGGCATACAGTGGCTTTACCAAGCCCAAAATCGCATGGGCGCATGGAATGTAGCAAACGTAGCATCGAATATCCAGAGTGCGGCAGCTGGCGCGTTAAGCTATTACCAGAACGTAACGGGCATTGATGCCCAGTTGGCCATTAGACTCTCCAAGGACGACAACAATGCCAAGCTGCTCTCCACCCCACTCATCATGACAACCGATAATACCGAAGCCAGCCTTTCCATTGGCGAATCAAGGCCTGTCGTGACCGGAAACTCGCAGAACACCTATGGTACGAGCTCTCAATACAGTTACCGCGATATCGGCATTCAACTGACGGTAACTCCGCACATTAATCCGAACCGGTTTGTCGTCATGGAAGTTAGCCAGCAGGCTGACCAGCTTGGCGGAACAACTACCATCGATGGAAATGATGTTCCGATTATTCTTCAACGTTCATTCGATGCATCGATTGCCGTTCCGGATCGCGGAACCGTGGCACTGGGCGGCCTGATCACAACCGAAACAACGGACAGTGTATCCAAGATTCCGGTTCTGGGCGACATTCCTCTGCTGGGCCGTTTCCTGTTCAGCTCTGTTCGCCAGTCTGAAGTTCAACGTGAACTGGTGGTATTGATGACCCCTTATGTCATGACGAACAATGATGAGTTGTTGGGCGAAACCCAGAGAATCTACAATAACACATCCATAGGACCGAAGGATTGGAACGGATCGGACAGCGCACTCCAATATCAAAACTAATCTTGAAAAACATTCCGCAAATTCATTTTGTCGGGATCGGCGGGGTCGGCATGAACGGCCTCGCCCAACTAGCCGCTCAACGCGGCTTTTTGGTTTCAGGCTCCGATCGTGCGTATGATCCTTCCACTCCGCTTTTTTGCCACCTAAAACAGCTCGGAATTTCTCTTTATCCTCAGGATGGCTCCGGCGTGAATGCGCAAACGAGTCATCTGGTTTACAGCACCGCCATCGAATCCGACAATCCCGATCTGACTGCGGCAAAAAATCTACATATTCCCCTGCTCCATCGCGCAGAATTTTTGAATCAGTTGATTGATCCGGATGCAGAACTGATCGCCGTTGCAGGCACTGCGGGAAAAACCACGACCACCGGAATGCTGGGCTGGATTTTTGACGCTCTGGGTCTTAATCCAACCGTTTACAACGGCGCATCAGTACTCAACTGGAAACAAAACGGGGTCCCCGGAAATGTTCGCTCAGGCTCAGATAAGCTTTGGATTATTGAAGCCGATGAGTCCGATAAATCGTTCCTGAATTTTCATCCCACCCATTCCATCATCACCAACATATCCAAAGACCATTTTGAACTCGACGAGCTCCACGCAATGTTTGCCCAATTCCGCGATCAAACATCAGGAACGGTAATTGAAGGAACCCCGCTACCGATCGGTGCCCCCGGAGCACCAAATCGTTTCAGCCTAAACGGAATCGAATTTGTCGTTCCGCTGATTGGACAATACAACGCAGAAAACGCGCTTTGCGCCGCTCGCCTCTGCAGCGCACTTGGAATGGATCTTGAACACGTGCGCGATGCGCTCGCGCAGTTTAAAGGGATTGAACGCCGGCTTGAACATATTGGAACGGTAGACGGGATCACCATTATCGACGACTACGCGCACAATCCCGCAAAAATTGGTGCCGTTCTTTCTGCCCTTGCCCAAACCACCGGCCGGGTTCATGCATTCTGGCGGCCGCACGGCTTTGCCCCGCTCGCCAACAGCCTGAAGGAATTGGTGGAAACCTTCTCAACCCACTACAAAACCTACGGTGGATCCATCTTTATTCTCCCCGTTTACTACGCTGGAGGAACCGTAAGCCGTACGATAACCACTGAAGATTTGATTGAAAAACTCAATTCGGCTGGTGTACCCGCTCAGTTTGTTCCAGACTACGACGCTTTAAAACAGAAACTGGAAAACTGTGCCGAATCCGGCGACACCATCCTCGGCATGGGGGCTCGCGATCCGGAACTGCCGCAGTTTTTAAGAAAGCTGGTAGCAGAATGGAAGAGATTCAACTAATTGAAAGCCTTCAGAATCCACGGGTTAAGAACGCGGTAAAGCTGCGAAAAGGCAACGTACGGAAGCAAACGGGAACAACACTCGTCGAAGGGTATCGCGAACTCCTGCGAGCGACAGAAAGCGGATGGCGTTTTAAAGAGCTCTATATCTGCCCCGAACTCTTTATCGATCCCGGCTCCGAAAAACTGGCAAAAGAAATACACAACTCCGGTATTGCAACCTTCCACTGCACCAAAGCGGTCTTTCAAAAGATCTCTTACCGTGACACGCCCGACGGACTTATGGCGCTCTCGCCGCTGGTCGGCAAAAAACTCCACGAATTGGAACTGCCCCCTAACCCCCTGCTACTGATTGCCGAAGATCTTGAAAAACCTGGAAACCTCGGCACCATTCTCCGCACAGCCGATGCCGCCGGCGTGGATGCGGTCATCGCCTGCGACCACAAAACGGATCTGAGCAACCCCAACGTCATCCGCTCAAGCATCGGCACCCTCTTTTTCATTCCGATCGCCGAAGCCGGCTCTGAGGAAACATTGGACTGGCTGAAACAAAATCAGATCAAAACCATTGCTGCTGTTCCTAGAGCGGAAAAGGAGTACACTCAGGTTGATCTGCGAGGCGGAACCGCTATCATTGTCGGCGCAGAAGACACCGGTCTCTCTCCGTTTTGGAAGACACAATCTAACACTCAGGTATCGATCCCCATGCTGGGCCGAAATGATTCACTGAACGTCTCCACCGCTGCAGCCATCATACTGTATGAAGCGGTTAGACAACGTCGTAACTCTGTCGAAAAAAATCGAATACGAGTCAATACGCATTGATGCTTTAACTCATATTCTTCACCATATCAAACATGAGGATTTTGCATTTAGCACACATAAAATTGCTCTAATAAATGTTCTTCTTTTTTATTGCATTATGTGATTTCTGATATATATTTCTCCTGAAATAAGAAAAGGAGGTGGATAACATGGCTACTAATCCCGCCGGAAAAGGAACAAAAACGATTGGCATTAATATGAAGATGGATATGGCAACAGAACTGGAAAAACGCGCTGCATCCATGCAACTGTCAACCGGAGCCTATTGTAAGATCATTCTGGGCGACTGGTTGGATTCTGGAAAAAAACTCCAGCTAAAAGAAAGTTGAGAGCCCTTTGTAGAAATGAAAAAGCCGCCCTTTCGGCGGCTTTTTCGTTACCCGAAAATAACGGGTATATGCATCGTCTAAACTTACAACGCAGCGTTAATCGCCTGAACCAACGCAGGCTGTTGCTGCAAACCAACAAACTGCTGTTTCATTTCACCATCCTTAAGCAGAATCAATGTGGGAATCGAACGCACTCCGTACTTGGCTGCCAGCTCCGGATTTTCGTCCACATTCACCTTGGCAATCATCGCTTTTCCGCCGATTTCTACCTTAACTTTTTCCAGAATCGGCCCCTGCATCTTGCAAGGACCGCACCACGGGGCCCAGAAATCAACCAACACCACACCCCTCTTAGTCGCTTCATCGTATCCGTTACTGTTTAATTCAATTACACCTTCAGCCATATTATATCTCCTGTCATTTGGACGCCCTGATTATGTCACCTTTCTTGAAAATAACAAACAAAATGCCCCCTCTATCAATCTCACCAAGCATTGTGATGAAGCAACGCCTCATCATAGCGGTATTCAGGGGGAAGTACTTCATTAGGGACCCCCATTGCAATTAATGAAAACGGCGTAATCGAGTCTGGAATGCGCAGTATTTGACGACAAATCTTAACCCGTTCTTCCAGCGGATAAACTGCGATCCAGACACAGCCGATGCCCAAATCGTGCGCCGCCAACTGCATATTCTGTGCGGCACAAGAGCAATCCTGCGGCCAGAAACCGGTATAAATTTCTTTCGATTCATTACCGCAGACCAACACCATAAAAGTGGATTCCGCCAGCATTTCCGTTCCGCCCATAGTGGTAAACTTTCTGATCACCTCCGGATCATCGATCGTTATAAAATGCCATGGACGCGCGTCCGCCGCCGAAGGCGCATTCATCGCCGCCTCAAGAATGACTTTACGTTCCTCTGCAGAGACTGGTTCCGTCGTCCAAGAACGGATACTGCGCCGAGTCATGATGGCCTTAATCGTTTCCATATAAAAATCCTTTCGTTATGGGGGGAGAATAGCACGCATCGGCGTCCGGGCAAGGGATTATCTTGCTCAGAAAAGTTGCCTGCTGCCTTCCGCTTCACTATCTTTTCCCGCCATGTACCAGAAGAAACAGATACTGGAGATCGAAATCACCGATCTAGGGGAAAAAGACCAGTGCTTTGGACGACTTGAGGAGGGAATCGGTGTCTTTGTTCAGGGTCCCGCTGCGGTCGGTGATGTTGTGGAAGCAGAAATCTTCAAGGTCAAGAAAAAGTATCTAACCGCCCGTTTCCGCAAGGTGCTCAAACCATCACCCCATCGTATTGAGCCGATCTGCCCCTACTTTGGCCTCTGCGGCGGATGCAAATGGCAGCACATGGATTATACCGAACAACTCCGACTCAAACGTAAACAGGTGCAGGATGCCCTCGAACACATCGGCGGATTCTCCGGCATCGAATGCGACGACTGCCTCCCCGCTCCAGAACTCTTTGGTTATCGCAACAAAATGGATTTTTCCTTCACCGACCTGCGCTACCTAACCCCCGACGAAGTCGGCATTCAGCCTGGAGAACACAAAAAACCGCTTGATTTTGCACTCGGCTTTCATGCCCCCGGCTGCTTTTCGAAGGCGATCGATATCGACCACTGCGCCCTTTCAACCCCGGAAATGAACACCACGCTCAACATCGTACGCGAATTCTGCCTGCGCCATAGAAACGAGCTGCCGATCTGTTCCACCCACACGCACATCGGCGAACTGCGCAATCTCGTGGTCCGCCACGGAAAAAACACCGGCGAGTTTATGGTCAAGCTCGTGACGACCACGCATCACCCGGAGCTTATGCAGTCGCTCTGCGCTGAACTAAAAGAAGCGCTCGGTGACCGTCTGACCACCTTTGTCAACAGCACCACATCCGCCAAAAGCACAGTAGCATTTGGCGAAAAAGAGTTTGTACTTCAGGGTCCCGGCACCATCACCGACCGATTGGGTGACTATGTGTACCGCATATCAGCGAATTCTTTTTTTCAGACCAACACAGCGCAGGCGGAAACCCTCTATAATCAGATCCTGAAGAGCGCACAGATCCAGCCCGAACATGTGGTCTACGACCTCTTCTGCGGCACCGGCTCCATCTCCCTGTTTGCATCTGGACACTGCAAAAAAGTACTCGGAGTAGAACTGCTTGAAAGCTCGGTGAACGATGCAAGGGATAATGCGAAACGCCACAACGTGGAAAACTGCAAATTTATCCGTCTTGACCTCAAAGACATCCGAGACCTTGAACCGGATATGCGCGAATTCGGTCCGCCGGATGTCGTCATTACCGACCCACCCCGCGCCGGCATGCACCCCAAGGCGATCAAAATGCTACAGGAAATGGCTCCGCCCGCAATCATCTATGTCAGTTGCAATCCCGCATCACTGGCGCGAGATGGTCAAAGGCTGTGCGAGGGCGGCCAATATCGACTGGCGCACTGCCGCCCCATTGACATGTTCCCGCAGACCAATCATGTCGAGAGCGTTGCTCGATTTGAACTTGTTCAGTATACTGTAACTGAGTCTGAATCTCCTCTACTCTGAAGACATGTCGATAAACCTATCCAATCTATCTATCCTGGCAGCGCTGCACATAGTTGCCTTTGCCGCCGTGAGCCTGCACGCTTTAAAACGGCGGAGACACGCAAGCGCAACGATTCTTTGGATCTTTGTGGTCTGGTCATTTCCCTTTATCGGTGCCCTGCTTTACATTGCTTTCGGTATTGATCGAGTGACGAACAAAGGTCTGCGCAATCGCATGGCCAACCAGCACATGATGAAACAACGTCAGAATCGACATACCGATGAAACTTCCTTTGTTGCTTGGCATTACAATTTCACCACGCATCTTAGTGATATTAACAGCGACTACAGCAGAGAATTGAATCGGTGTATGGATATCCTTAGCCCGGAGCATCCTCTGCTCAACGGCAACGTCATTCTCCCGTTGGCCGGCGGCGATGAAGCCTATCCGCTCATGCTTGAAGCCATCAAAAACGCCCGAAACCACATTCACCTGCAGAGTTTTATTATCAGCAATGACGCCATCGGAAAGGAATTTTTAAAAACCCTAGAAAAGAAGGCAGCGGAAGGCGTTATGGTCCGACTTTTGTTTGACCGCTTTGGTTCTTCCAAAGCGCACCTTCTGGGTTTGTTCCGCAAATACCGTAAACAACCAAATTTCCAGATCTGTGGATGGACACAGGCCAACCCGCTTAAAAGACAGTTTCAGATCAACCTGCGAAATCATCGAAAAAATTTGATTATTGACGGGAAAGTCGCCTTCTTCGGCGGAGTGAATATTGCTTCGGATAATGTATCGACGGAAGAACGCAAGGGCATCCGCGATTATCATTTTAAGGTGGAAGGCCCCATGGTTCACGAACTGCAGTTTTCTTTTCTGCGCGACTGGTATTTCATGACGAACGAACCCGTCGAAAAACTGATTTGCACTGAACACTTTCCCAAAATGCTCTCGATTGGGGATGTACGAATGCGACTCATCGACAGCGGCCCCTCAAGTCCCCCGGGATTGGCTACGGAAACATTTTTCAATTCGGTTATTCTTGCCCGACAGCAGATTCTTATTGTGACGCCCTACTTCGTCCCTAACCATGACATTCTGAGAGCACTGCGTTTTGCGGCACATCGAGGGGTGGATGTACGGCTTATTCTGCCCCAAAAAAACAACCATCACTGTACGGGTCTGGCATCCCGAGCGCTCTATGAGGATCTCCTTACGGCGGGTGTTCGCATCTTTCATCGAGAACCACCTTTCATTCATGCCAAAACGATGATTATTGACAGCAGTGCCGCCCTCGTCGGCACAGCCAACCTGGACATCCGAAGCCTTGAACTGAACTATGAAACCATGGTGCTGATCGATGACGAAGAGGCCGCGAACAAACTCAAACAGTTGTTTCTTGAAGACATAGCCGCCAGCACGGAAGTGACTTTAGAGGAATGGCTTTTGCGGACCGCCATTCAGAAACTGGGCGAAAACCTTTGTTCGCTGATGACTCCTGTACTTTAAACAAAAAGACCTGCTCTCTGGCAGGTCTTTCTCTTGGATATTTACGGATCGCACTATGCGCCCTGAAGCGTCATCAAAAACTCAAGGTTGTTGTTGGTTTTCTTCAGTCGATTAATCAACAACTCCATGGCTTCAACCTGCGGCACATCCTTCAGCGCTTTGCGCAACGTCCAAACGCGATGCAGTTCATCCGGATGGAGAAGCAGTTCCTCTTTACGCGTGCCGGAACGTTCAATATTGATGGCCGGATAAATGCGCTTGTTGACCAATTCGCGATCCAGTCCCAGCTCCATATTGCCGGTTCCTTTAAATTCCTCAAAGATCACTTCGTCCATGCGGCTGCCGGTATCCACCAGCGCCGTAGCGATAATACTCAAACTACCGCCGCCCTCAATATTACGGGCGGCACCGAAAAACCGTTTCGGTTTATGCAGAGCGTTTGAATCAACCCCGCCGGAAAGAATCTTTCCACTGTGCGGCGAAGTGGTGTTGTATGCGCGCGCCAAGCGGGTAATAGAGTCGAGCAGGATAATCACATCCTCTCCTTTCTCCACCAGACGCTTCGACATTTCGATCACGATTTCCGCGACCTGCGTGTGCCGCTCCGGCGGCTCATCGAAGGTTGAGGCCAGCACTTCGGCCTGCGTATTACGGCGCATATCAGTTACTTCTTCCGGACGTTCATCAATCAGTAGAATGATCAGTTTAGCTTCGGGATTATTCTTCGAAATACTGTTGGCAATCTTCTGCAACAGCACCGTTTTGCCCGTCCGCGGCGGAGCCACAATCAACCCGCGCTGGCCTTTACCGATCGGGGTAACAATATCCATAACACGCATGGAAATCTCTTTCGGATCGGTCTCCATCACTAAACGTTCGTTCGGGAAAAGCGGAGTTAAGTTTTCAAACGGAATACGCTTACGGGCAGCTTCCGGAAGATCCCCGTTAATCTCGTCGATGCGATACAGTGCAAAGAAACGTTCTTTTTCCTTCGGTGACCGAATACTGCCGGTTACATAATCGCCTGTGCGCAGGCCGAATCGGCGGATTTGCGAGGGCGAAACATAAATATCATCCGGAGCCGGCTGGTAGCTGTTAAGCGGAGAGCGAAGGAAGCCGAAACCGTCCGACAGCGTCTCAAGGACGCCGCGCCCCAGCAGAGGGCCACCACGCCGACCGTGCAGCTTCAACAGTTCAAAAATCAGCTGGTGTTTATTAAATCCGGCATATTCGGTCATGCCGTATTTTTCGGCCATTGCCTTAATATCATTTATCGGCGTAACCTGCATTTCGTGGAGAGAAAGCGGAGGAAGATCTTCACGAGGCTGTTCATCCTGATACTGATAATCCCGGTGACCGCCGCGGTTTTTACGGTTGTTTCTTCCGAACTTGCCCCCTTTTTTATTACGGTACTGGCCGTCATTATTCTGCTGCTGAGCCGATTCATCGGTATTTGATTCATCGGAAAATTCTTCATATACATCCGCTTTTTCATCCAAAGCATCGCCGTTATCCTGTTCAGTCACCACTTCAGGAGCGGGTTCTTCGTTGTTGGATTCCGCTTTTTTCTTTGTCGTTTTCCTTGCCGGTTTCTTCGGCGCAGACTCTTCGGAGCTATCGACAACATCATCTACTTCGTTTTCATTGCTCATATTTACCTTTCAAGCATAAGGCTCTCCACGACACGCCGTGTTTCCGCCTCCAGTTCTTTCACTGTTCCAAGATTATATATCACCCGGTCTGCTCGTTTTTCTTTCTCTTTCAGGAGCATTTGCGCAGAAATACGTTTCAGCGCATCCGCTCGGCACAGCCCCCTCTTTTCCAACCGCTCAAGAACTGTGGATGGGTCGGAACTGACGCAGATAATTCCATCCCAATCCATAGAATCCATTCCGCTCTCAAACACTAGGGGAAGCTGTACTGCCGCGTTTTCTCCGCACTTCCGTCGCTCTGAAATCCAATCATCCAGCGCTGCTTTTACCGCCGGGTGAACCAGTTGATTCAGCCGGATCCGTTGTTCAGAATTTTCAAAAACCACCGCACCCAACTTTGGACGCGAAATTTCACCATCGGGAGCCAACACCTCGTCACCGAACTGTTCAACCACCTTCCGGTACACCGGAGTGTCCTTTTTCAGCAGCTCATGTGCAACACCGTCCGCATCGCACATCACAAATCCCATGGACTCGAAAATACGACCTACCGTAGATTTTCCGCACGCAATCCCTCCGGTAATACAGAGGACCACGGATTTGCACGGACTACTCAGCATAAATCAACAGAATGGTTTTCATGAATGGAATTACTGAAAAAGAGGATGGTTTCATCTTTGAAACGGCCCTTTTTCTAGATGAAAATGGTTCCTTTGTCAACAACCGGAAGAAGGTTATTCAGAACGCCGTTGCCACCAATCGGCAACGGCGATGCCGGAGAGATTGTGCCACAAGCTGAACAACGCCCCCGGCAGTGCGGCCAACGGCATGGAACTAAAGAGTCGGGTTGCCAGCGCAACGCCCAACCCCGAATTCTGCATACAGACAAACTGAGCCGCTGCGCCCACCGCAACCAACCTTTTCCGACGCAGAACCTCTCGAAAATTTTCCGGGCGGAGGGTAATCCCCATTCCGAACATAATCACTCCGAGTAAAAATGAAATTCCGGGGTTCGACTAAACAAACAGTTTCGGTTGAAACATGGCCGTCGCGCACAGCATAAAAGCGATCAGCATAAAATTACGTTCAATCCAACGTCCCATGATTATTCCTCCAGAATCCCCGGTTGCCCAAGCCGCGCGGCCCCTTTCATCGGCCGCGCAAGAATCCAATCACCGTTCAGAGCAAAAAGAACTCGGGCCGCTTTATCTCTGTCCGAAGTGCATAAAACTACCACACCCGAAACCCGACATCATTATTCATTTACGCGCAATCGAAAGTCGACTTGCACCTTTGCATACCTCGTATCTATACTGAACCGCATGATTACATTTGAGGGCATTACATTACTGGCACACCAAAAGACCTTATTGAAAAACACCAACCTGCAGATTGAGCCCGGTGATAAGGTCGTTCTGCACGGCCCTTCCGGTTGCGGAAAAAGCTCGCTGCTCAAATGCGTGATCGGTGCGATCCCGCTCGCTGATGGAACCATACAGGTTGATGGGCTGACGCTCTCCGCCGAAACGATTACTGAAATCCGCGGGCGCATTGCCTACATCGGACAGGAGCCGAAACTGGGAGCACAACGCGTTGAAGACGCTCTTCTGCTTCCTTTCAGCTTTAAAGCGCACCGGCACAATCAACCTTCAAAGGGACGGGTGCAGGAGTTGCTCCAGCGGCTGCGTCTTTCCCGGGACATTCTCGAAAAACCCAGCGCACAGATCTCCGGCGGAGAAAAACAGCGGATCGCTGTTGCACGAGCGTTACTGCTCGACAAGTCTATCTTTCTAGCCGACGAAATTACCTCCGCACTCGATCCCGACAGCCGCTCCGCAGTGATCGAGGAACTTTTCCGCCCGGACATCACCCTGCTCTCCGTATCGCACGATCCGATCTGGATTGAAAAAGCAGATCGAAAAATCGAAATTCAAAATCAAAAACTACTGGAGACACAACCATGAGCGTTGATTTATCGATTGCCTCCATGCTCGCCATGTATGGTCTGATGGTTGTTCCGCTGGCAATCTTCTTTTATCTTCAGCTCGGGCTGATTCGCGACACGCTGGAGGCGATGCTCCGCATGACCGTACAGTTGATCCTAGTCGGGCTGTACTTGAAATATATCTTTCAATGGAACAATCCGCTCGTGAGCCTAGCCTGGGTTGCGGTCATGATGATCGTTGCGAATACGAGCACCCTCAAAAAAGCCGGACTCCGGTGCCGACTTCTGTTTTGGCGCACATTGGCAAGCATTGCGGGCAGTACACTGCTGACCAGCGGTTGGTTCATCGTCGTCAGCATTCGACCGGATCCCATCTATGAAGCACGTTATCTTGTCCCGATTACCGGCATGATTCTGGGAAACTGCCTGCGGAGCAATGTGCTCAGTCTGGAGCGGTTCTACAGTGGAATCCGAAAAAATGAAGAGGAGTTCACCACCTATCTTATGCTCGGTGCCACCCTGCGCGAGGCGGTGCGACCCTACCTGCGCGACGCACTCAAAGCAGCGCTCAATCCATCGATTGCAACAATGGCCACCATGGGCATCGTATCGCTGCCCGGAATGATGACCGGACAAATTCTCGGCGGGGCGCTGCCTGTGGAGGCGATAAAATATCAGATCGGCATTATGTTCTGCATATTCACTTCAACGGCCGTGGCGGCACTGACCAACATTCTTTTGAGCCTGCCGGCGGCATTCGATGATCACCAACGCCTCAACCACGCTATCTTTCATCCGTCTCCATAGTATCAAGCACGTCGTTAAGCTCTTCCCCGATAGCATTCATTGTATTTTTTATCCGGTCATCAACCGCATCATTTTTCGCCTCGGCCTCATCTGCCAAACCATCGAATAAGTCGACAATCTGCAATCGGCAGGAATTGAGCGAGAGCACATGTTGAATGCGGCGGACATCCCAATACCGAACCCCGGGTTCAATAACTATATTGAGACTCATTAATTCGTAATAACTTTCATTCATGTCGTCCAATATATCGCCGCCCTCGATGAACAGATAACAGCGATCCTGCGCAAGCTGACGCAGTACGGCCTCATCCACCTCTTTTTCATGCAGAATAAGCGTACCGTCGCGCTTGAGCCATAGCCGCTGATTCAGAATCTCCTGAATGCCCTGAACAGAACACTCCGGGAGATACTCGTTTCGCTGCACATATTCTTCCCAAATTTGAGATGCCGGGGTGGGAGTTTCGTTGGAATCAAAATAATTTTGCTCTCCACGATAGTCAATCTGTACCCCGGAAGCCCCAATCAGCAGCTCAACATCCCGTGCCGTTGAATAGGTGATATCGGGGCCAAAATCGAGTTGAACGTAAATACGTTCGGGATCTTTGCCCAACAGCCTCATCTTCTCGGCATATTCAGAAACCCGAGCAGGTAACGCTTCATTATCCAATAACGAAGAAGCTTCAAAACAGGCCCCGGAATCATCAACACGAATCAGCAGCACTTCCTCAGGAATATACGCCGACCTGCGTTTACACCCCAAAAAGAGAAACGAAAACCCTGCCAGAATACAAAGCAGAAGCTTCATGCCATCACTCAACCGAAACGCTGCCATCACCCTGATGCTCCTCAATCTCATCCGCTGTATTGATCAAACCAGAAACCACGGGCTTCTCCAGAGGGGTCTTAAAACAGATTCGGGCGATCCAATCCATGAATTCTTCTTCCCCGCTGAGCATCTCAATCTCCACGCGCATAAACACAATCGGAACATCGCGCCGATCCACAAACGGGAAGCGGACCGCATCCTTCTCAGTCGTCAGCACCGCCTCTGCACCGAGGTTGATGCTTTCATTAATCGTGTCGATTATTTCCTGCTGTGTAAACCGGTGGTGATCCGCAAAACGGCAGGCATAAACAATTTCAGCCCCCAGTTCGTGCAGCGCATTCTCAAAACTTTCCGGCACGGCAATAGCAGAAACCGAAGCAATCTTTTTTCCCTGCAGCCAGTTGAGTTCGTATGTTTTTTCGCCAAAAACATCCTTCAGATACTTCACCGCGTGCCGACATTCAGAAATTTCCGCAATCGGATTTAATCGGCGAAGTTCTTCCTTCAGTTCGTGGTTACCGCCTTCCGGGCATTTGGTAATAAAGATAAAACCGGCACGCTTAATATTGCGCATCGGCTCGCGCAGGAGTCCACGAGGCAGAAGGTGTCCGCCTCCGAACGGGTTCGTGCTGTCCACCAGCGCGATATCCAGCCGGTTTCCGAGCTTCAGATACTGGAAACCATCGTCAAGAATCAGCGTATCGCAACCCAATTCCCTGATCGCATACTTCCCTGCCTTCACACGGTCCTTATCCACAACCACCGCCACCTCGGGAAGATTTGAGGCCAACATGTACGGCTCATCTCCAGCGGTCCAGGAATCGAGCAGAAGATGTCGTCCATCCGATACCACACGCGGCGGCGATTCAATTTTACCGCTCACAATCCGCTGCTTCATCTTTTTTAAAAACGGGAGTTCCTTACTCTTGTACCCCCGGCTCAATATCGCCACCTTCCGGCCCTGCTGCTGAAGATTCCGTGCGAACACTTCCACCACCGGTGTTTTTCCGGTTCCGCCAACGGTCAAATTTCCTACACTGATGACCTGACACCCCAATGTGCTGGGACGAATAATCCGATGAAAATAGAGCAACAGACGTACCTGAACCACCGCCGCAAAAACCAGCGAAAGCCCTTTAAAAAGGAGCCGAAGCGTGCTCGGCCACTTCCCGGTGACCGTTCCATCAAGAACAGCAAGCAGGTAGGTTTCCAGTTGTTCGAGTTTTCGTTTTTCAGCCATAAGTCCTTAAAAATGGAAATGCGCGGACACTATAGCGCCGCGCATCCATTCTTCAAGCAGGGACAACAAAGAAACGGCGGACCAGCCGCCGGTTTTCCGTTTTCCGACTATATTTCGCACTTAGGAAAAAAGCGCATTCCGCAGTGCATCAACTTTGTCGGTCCGTTCCCACGGGAACTGCGGTCGTCCAAAGTGGCCATACGCTGCAGAGTCGCGATAACTCCAGCCGTTCGGAGTAAGGAGCCCCAGATCGGCAATCAACGCCCGCGGACGAAAATCAAAAATTCCGCCGGATTTAACCACCTCTTCAATCAGATGATCATCCACCACTCCCGTGCCGTACGTATCCACATTAATACTCAGCGGCTTTGCCACTCCGATCGCATACGCCACCTGAATCTCGCATTTTTCCGCAAGCCCTGCTGCCACAATATTTTTCGCCGCATACCGGGAATAGTAGGCCGCCGAGCGGTCCACTTTCGAAGGATCTTTACCGGAAAAAGCGCCCCCACCGTGGCTTCCCACACCGCCGTACGTATCAACGATAATCTTACGCCCGGTCAGCCCGGCATCGCCGTGCGGCCCGCCGATCACAAATTTTCCGGTCGGGTTAATATAATATTCGGTATCTTCCTTCAGCAACCCCGTCGGTCCCAGCACCTCTTTACAAACTTGAA
>JAAYDL010000122.1 GCA_012729265.1 Lentisphaerota bacterium
AAAACAGAGAACCGGGTAGATTGACCGCGAAACCCGCGAAATTGCGCGAAAAGGTTCCATCAAAAATCCGAGGCGAGGAGGGAAAGGCTGCGGTTTCTGCGGAATATATTGGGGCAATGTTTGACTCTTCGCCCTGTTTGCGTTTCTATGTCCGCAAAAGGGCGCTCGACGGATCGTGCGCCCGAGCGAGCTGGAAATAGCGAGCATTTTCGTAAAAATACTAGATTATGGGACCGACTTTTTTTTTGACGTCATATTCGAGAAGTAGACCAATCGAAAGAGGGAGCATTATGCAATCTGAAAAGCAAAATGACGAATTAGGCGGCCTGGCACCTTTTTACTTTTCTGTGATCTAAGGAGATATATTTATGTTGAGAGGTAGAGCTTTATTCATTATCACTATAATGGTAATCGTGACTACGAGCATTGCGTCTGCCAGTGCCACAAATATCTTCTCGAAAACGCTGCCCGATGGAACGGCTGTCGATGTAGTCCAGAACGTGGAACGCCAACAAAAAACACCGACCAAGGAGGATCAAGAAAAACTCCCCGAAGGTTTTGTTGCTGTTGGCGGAGAGTTCGAGGTTCTGCACTACATCGCCAAGTACACCAATAGAAAAGGTGGGACGGTATCGATTTGGGAGAAGACCGTGGAGTCTCTTGTCGTGCCATCGGGCAAGGGGTTTGGCGACCGAGTGATGATCCGTGATGTCGTAATGGATTCAGAGCAGGCCTATGCCGCAATCCTGTATGTTCAGTCCAGCGCTCTTAGGGTGGACATCGTTGAGTGCCATGAGAATGGGGGCAAGTTCCAACCGGCAGGCTCACAGACAGTATTCGATCTAGCATCCCGAGGGACCGTGATGCGTGCAGAAATGATTCAACATGAGGATCTCCTCTACGTGTTTACAGTTACATCTCTTGCAGGATCTGAAATATGGTGTGGTGGGAAGGATGGGATGGAGAAGGTATACGGGAAAAAATAGAAAAAGTGTCAGTCCTAACATTTAAACATTTCCAAAAAAGAGCCGGGGTCAGAGTGAAAGCACCGTTCAAAATCGGCGGCGAGCAGAGAATGTGCAGCGTCTTACAATGAAGGTAAAGCGAGCCACATTGGCCCCGAGTCAGGTCTCGACGCCCCGCGAGGGCGTGGAACACGAAGTGTGGCTGGCGCGAAGCGACGGCAGCGAAGCGGCAACCGACGGCCTAAGGCGGAACTACATGCTGTTTCTCGTGCGCATAATCTCCACGGCGGAGCTTTTGGCAAAGCGTAAGGCGCCGGGCTTATCGACCGTTACCACGACAGACTGAACCTTTTCATCGTTCAACGCGATGGCGGCAATGCGTTCGGCCATCGTTTCTATCAATTGGAAACGGCTCTCTTCCACCAGCTTGAGAATGGCCTTTTTAATCGATTTATAATCGACGGTATCGTTGAGGTCATCGGACATCCCCGCCTTGCGCAGATCGCAGCGCATCTCCACGTTGATCACCACATCCTGTTTTTCCCGGCGCTCTTCCGGATAAATCCCGATGATGCAGCGCAGCGCGAGGTCTCGAATAAAAATTTTGTCCATATTGCTCTCTCCCCGTAGACGAAGCATTCTGCTTCGGTAACCACAACGCGGCAGGATGCCGCGTCTACACTAAACCCCGTTTCCCAGCAAATGCTGTCCCCCATCCACATAAATCGTCTGCCCAGTAATCGCTTCCGCTTTCAGCAAAAACAGCACCGCTTCTGCAATCTGCTCCGGCGTCGGCATAGCCTCTAACGGAACACGACCAGCTGATTCGCGCACATCCGCATCGGGACGATCCGGCGGCGGCAGAATCGGTCCCGGAGCAACCGCGTTCACCCGAACGCGCGGAGCATACTCCAGCGCAGCCAACTGAGTCAGCTCCTCCAGTCCCTTTTTTGAAATTGAATACGGAACGCAGGACGTGTCATGACCGCGAATGCGCCGATCCAGCAGATTCACCACGGTGCCGTCCGTCGTCTGTGCACAAAACGCACGAATCAGCTCCAGGGGCGAAAGCAGATTTACCTGCAACTCACGCAGCGCACTCTCATACGTCGATTGCGCAAGCGACTCCTTCGTAAAAATCGACGCATTATTGATCAGTATATCCAGCGGCCCGGCGCGCTTAATCAGATCGGCACCTATCGAAGGATCTGCCAAATCACCCTGTATTGTATACTCCGAAAGCGCCTCTGCTTCCTCCTGCGAAGAGCGGTAATGCACCACCACCTCGACCCCTTCCGCCTGAAGTGCCTGCGTAATCGCACGCCCGATGCGCACCGCACCGCCCGTAACCAATGCTCGTTTACCCGATAAATTCATTCTCCCTTCATACGCTCAATGGATAGTGATTGGAAGTTTTCGCTTTCTTTTTTCCGCAGGCAAGGAACAATGCTTTCCGCAAACAGGAGAGAGTATCCATGATGAAGAAAATGATTTTCATACTGCTGACCTGCCTCGCGCTTATTCCGGCTCAGGCCGCCAAAGAAGGCAACAAACCAACGGTTTATGTTATTCCAGTTAAAAAGACGATTGAACCGGCGTTGGTTTATGTTGTACGTCGCGGTATCGATGAAGCCGCACGAAACAACGTCGATGCAATTATTTTTGAAATGGACACCACCGGAGGACGCGTGGACTCCGCGCTGGAAATCCTGGCGCTCATGCAGCGATCGGAGATTCCAATTTATACCTATGTGGAACATCAGGCCATTTCCGCTGGTGCACTCATTGCGTTGTCCACCTCCAAAATCTACATGCGCCCCAGCGCGGTGATCGGCGATATTACACCCATATCCTTGGGCTTGATGGGTGGCGTAAATGAACTCCCCGAAGCAGAAAAAGAAAAAATGACTTCCTATGTCGCAGCGCATGTTCGCTCATCTGCCGAACAGGGCGGTTACGACCCGGAACTAGCTGAGGCGATGGTTCGAGCCAATCTGGAATATAAAATCGGCGATAAGGTTATTAGTCCAGAGGGAAAGGTTTTAACGATGACCAATAGTGAGGCGGAACAGCTGGTTGGAGAAGAACAAAAACCGCTCCTCTCTCAGGGCACTGTTGACAGTTTGGACGAAATGCTGGAACAGATCGACGGCCTCGCCGGTGCAGAAAAAACGTACCTCAGAGTCAGTGCAGCAGAAAAAATCGCCCGGCTTATTTCTGCGCTTGCACCGATCCTTCTGATCATCGGCATCGGCGGTATCTGGCTGGAAATTAAAACCCCCGGCTTCGGCATTTTCGGGATTACGGCCATTATAAGCCTGGCGCTCTTTTTTTTAGGCCATCACATTGCCGGGCTGGCGGGATATGAGGATATGCTCCTCTTTGTGGTGGGAGTTGTTCTGCTCATCCTCGAGGTTTTTGTCACGCCCGGCTTCGGCGTGCTGGGGATCAGCGGACTCCTGCTGATGGTGGTTTCGCTCGTCAGCGCAATGAGCGAACATCTCCCCGGAAAATGGCGCCCCGTTTCGTTTTCCCCGGAGACCTTCACTGGACCATTGCTCAACGTTACGCTGGCGTTTGTCGGATCCATTGCGCTCATCGTTTTTACCGCAAAGTTTTTTCCGAAAACGCATCTGTTTAAGGGCATTGCCCTCGGCGCTGTTCTGCACAACCCCGAAAAACATCTGGAACTGGTCGGACTCGAAGGCGTCGCGCATTCTGATCTACGCCCCGGCGGAACGGCCTACTTCGGCGATCGTAAGCTGGATGTTGTCACGCGCGGCGATTACATTCCCAGTCAGACGAAAGTCCGCATTGCGGAGGCCCACGGCAGCCGTATCGTCGTAGAGTCCATCTCGTAACACTGGAGATACCCCCCCCATCTTCGTCCACAGATTTCACCGATTTGACACAGATTTTTACGCAAGAGGCCGGATAAACAGGCAGATTCAAAACTGTCCTGAGATTTATATTGATATATCCGGATAAACGGATATTTACTTCTCCAACCGTTGAAAACGAATGGATCTTATGAGCATAAAGAGCAGAAAAATTGAGTATACGACCGCCGCCGGGAAACAGTTTGAACAGCTGCTGAAAACCCAAATGGTGATGATCGACGGTGCGATGGGCACCATGATCCAGAAGCATAAGCTGGAAGAAGCCGACTTCCGCGGCGAGCGTTTTGCAGAGCATCCGTCGGACCTGAAGGGGAACAATGACCTGCTCGTGATTACCCGCCCCGCGCTGATTGAAGATATTCACGTGGAATTTCTTGAAGCGGGCGCGGACATTATTGAAACGAACACCTTCAGCTCCACCGCCATCTCGCAGGCCGACTATGGACTGGAGTCGATCGTCCGCGAATTAAACCTCGAAGCAGCCAAGGTGGCGCGCCGCGCCGTGGAGCGCGTTCAAGCTGCCGACCCAACCCGTACGCTCTTTGTGGCTGGATCGATTGGACCGACCAACCGTACCACCTCCATCTCGCCGGACGTAAACGATCCCGGCTACCGCGCCGTCACGTTTGATGACTTGGTCGAGGCCTACGCAGAACAGGTCGAAGCATTGATCGACGGCGGCGTAGACCTTCTGCTGGTGGAGACCATTTTTGATACGCTCAACGCCAAAGCCGCCCTATTCGCCATTGAAACCATTTTTGACAAACGCGAACTGCGCCTCCCGGTCATGATTTCGGTCACGATCACCGACAAGTCGGGCCGCACCCTCTCCGGCCAAACGCCCACCGCGTTCTGGTACAGCGTTGAGCACGCCAAGCCGATCTCCGTCGGCATCAACTGCGCGCTGGGGGCAGCCGACATGCGGCCCTACCTTGAAGAGTTGTCGGAGGTCGCCGACTGCTATATCAGCATCTATGCAAACGCCGGTCTACCCAACGCCTTCGGCGGCTACGACGACAAGCCCGAGGATATGGCTAAAATTTATGATGACTTTGCGGCCGCCGGCCTCGCTAACATTTGGGGCGGCTGCTGCGGCACCACGCCGGACCATATCCGCGCCATGGCGCAGGTTGTGAAAAAACGTCCGCCTCGACAGAGGGGTCAGTCCCGTAATTTAGTAATTCCCCATTTCAGCGGACTCGAACCGCTGAATATTACGCCGGAAATGAATCTGGTGATGGTCGGCGAGCGCACCAACATTACCGGATCGCCCAAGTTTGCGCGGCTTATCCGCGAAGGTGATCTGGAAAGCGCGCTGCAGATTGCCCGCCAGCAGGTGGAGAGCGGTGCCAACATTATCGACATCAACATGGACGAAGGCCTCATCGATTCCAAAGCAATGATGGTCAAATTCCTGAACTTGGTGGCATCCGAACCCGACATTTCGCGCGTTCCGATCATGATCGACTCCTCCAAGTGGGAGGTGATCGAAGCGGGACTGAAATGCATTCAGGGCAAAGGCATCGTCAATTCGATCAGCATGAAAGAGGGCGAGGATCAATTCCGCGAACACGCAAAGAAAATCCAGCGCTACGGTGCGGGCATGGTGGTTATGGCGTTTGACGAAAAAGGTCAGGCCGACACCACGGAACGCCGTATCGAGATCTGCACGCGCGCTTATACCATTTTGGTGAACGAGCTGGGCATTGCGCCGACCGATATTATTTTCGACCTCAATGTTTTCCCGATCGGTACCGGCATGGAGGAGCATCGCATTAACTGCACCTCCTTCTTTGAAGGCGCAGAATATGTCCGCGAAAACCTGCCCGGCGCAATGATCAGCGGCGGCATCAGCAACGTCTCCTTTTCCTTTCGCGGCAACAACCGCGTGCGCGAAGCCATCCACGCCGCGTTCCTTTATCACGGGATCAAGGCCGGACTGAATATGGGCATCGTGAATCCCGGCATGCTTGAGGTGTACGACGAAGTGCCGAAGGAGCTGCTCCAGCTTGTCGAGGATGTGGTGCTGAACCGCACGGACGATGCAACCGAGAAGCTGATTGAATATGCCGAGCAGATTAAGGCCGAAGGCGGCGGAAAAAAGAAGGAAGCCGAAACACAGGCCTGGCGCGAAGGCTCCGTCGAAGAGCGGCTGAAACATGCGCTCGTCAAAGGGATTGTCGACTTCATCGATGCCGACATGGAAGAGGCGCGGCAGAAATATGACCGCCCGCTGAAGATTATTGAAGGCCCGCTGATGGCTGGAATGGATGTTGTCGGCGATCTGTTTGGCTCGGGTAAAATGTTCCTGCCGCAGGTGGTCAAGAGCGCCCGCGTAATGAAAAAAGCGGTGGCCTATCTCCTCCCCTTCATGGAGGCCGAAAAGGAAGGGCAAAAGAGTCGCAGCGCAGGGAAAGTGCTGCTGGCGACCGTTAAAGGCGACGTTCATGACATCGGCAAAAACATTGTCGGCGTGGTGCTGGCCTGCAATAACTTTGAGGTGAAAGACATCGGCGTTATGGTGCCCTGCGAAACCATTCTGAAGGAAGCGCAGGAATGGGGCGCGGACATTATCGGACTCTCCGGCCTGATCACGCCGTCACTCGACGAAATGGTGCACGTGGCCAAAGAGATGGAACGAGCCGGAATGAAAGTTCCGCTGATGGTCGGCGGCGCGACAACCAGCAAAAAGCACACTGCGGTCAAGATTGCACCTGAATACAGCGGCCCGGCCCTGCAGGTACTCGACGCCTCGCGCGCCGTAACCGTTGTGCAGGCGCTGCTCAGTCAGGACATTGCTTACCGCCGTGCGCTCAAAACCGAATATACCGCCATCCGCGAATCACACCTCGCCGCGCAGGAAGCCAAGGAATTTTTATCCCTGGAACAAGCGCGGGCAAACGGCCTAAAACTGGACTGGAAACGATATGCCCCGCCCTCGCCCGACTTTCTCGGCGCGCGGACCGTCAGCATTTCCGTTAAGGAACTGGTTCCCTATATCGACTGGGCGCCCTTCTTCTGGACATGGGAGCTCGACGGAAAATATCCGGCCATTCTTGAAAACCCGCAGGCGCAGGCGCTTTTCGACGATGCACAGGCGATGCTCAAACAGATCGTCGATGAAAATTGGTTCCAGCCGCGCGGCGTACACGGCTTTTATCCGGCGGCCCGCGTCGGCGACAGTGTTGAGGTTTACACCGCCGAATCGCGTACCGAAAAACTGGATACGCTCCGCTTCCTACGGCAGCAGATGATTAAAAAGGATGGCACGCCCAACCGCTCACTGGCCGACTTTGTTGCGCCGAAGGAGTCAAGTGTGGCGGATTATATCGGGGCCTTCGCCGTCACCGCCGGACCGCAGGTCACGGAAATCGCGCAGCAGTATCGGCGCGATAATGATGACTACAACTGCATTTTGGTACAAGCGCTGGGCGACCGCTTGGCCGAGGCCTTCGCGGAATATCTGCACAAGCAGACGCGCGACGCATGGGGCTTCGGCCAGAATGAAAACCTCTCCACCGAGGAAATGTTTAAGGAAAAATATCAGGGCATCCGTCCGGCAGCGGGCTATCCTGCCTGCCCCGACCACACCGAAAAATCGACGATCTTCCGCCTGCTCAGCGCCACCGACAATACCGGCATTGAGTTGACCGAGAGCATGGTGATGATTCCGGCCAGCTCCGTTTCCGGACTGTATTTCTCGCACCCCAAGTCACGCTACTTCCCGCTCGGTCGCATCAACCGCGATCAGGTCGAAGACTACGCCCAACGCAAAGGCTGGAGTATGAAAGAAACCGAAAAATGGCTCGCGCCTAATCTCGGGTATGAGGCATGAAGAGTGAGCCGTGACGATTGAGGCGTGATTGACTAATCGTGACGATTGACGTTTGAACCGTGATTGATCAATTGTGACGATTGACGTTTGAACCGTGATTGACTAATCGTGACAACTGAAACGCGAAGCGTGACTGGAGAAGGCTATGAACTACACAGAATGGGAAGAGCGTGTTCCCGGCATCATTCGGAAAGATTCGCTGTGGACAGTTGAGGCTTATCGATTATCGATGTTTTTGGCCGACATCAGCTGGAAGGACGCAAAGAAGCTCTCAACCGATAATTGCGCCCGTTCTTTATCGGACCAACTCTATCGTTCCGTCGGATCAATCAGTGCCAATATTGAAGAAGGGTACTCCAAACAAAGCGCAAAAGACCGAGCCCGATTTTATGAATATGCGCTCGGATCAGCCAGAGAAAGCCGTGGATGGTATTATAAAGGCCGCCATGTTCTTGGCGACGCTGTTGCAGAACATCGCATGGATGTATCCACACAAATCATCCGTCTCCTGATCAAAATGGTACCCGATCAGCGCGGATACGGCATTAAAGAAGAAACACCGAAATATAACGAAAACAGGAACAATCAGGAGGTTCCGTTCTAGTCACAGCTCAAACGTCAATCGTCCAACAGAAAATCACGGCTCAAACGTCAATCGTCACGCAAACCCTTTAACCCAACAAGAGACAACATCATGACCAATATTCTCGAACAACTCAAAGAGCGCCCGCTCGTCTTCGACGGGGCGATGGGAACAATGATTTACTCCAAAGGCGTATTCATCAACACCTGCTATGAACACCTCTGCGTGACCAACCCGAAACTGATTTCCGGCATTCACGAAGCGTATGCCGACGGCGGCGCGGACGTGATCGAAACCAACTCCTACGGTGCAAACCGCCTCAAACTCCAGACGTATGGACTGGCTGATCAGCTCGAGGCCATCAATCGCGCGGCCGTCAAACTGGCGCGTGCGGCGGCGGGCGACGATCTGTTTGTGGCGGGCTCCGTCGGCCCCTGCCTCAAATCGGATCAGCTCTTTGACGAGCGCATGACCGACGAGCTGGCGGACGTCTTCCGCGAGCACATGGGCGTATTGGCCGACGAGGGCGTTGACCTCTTCATGCTCGAAACCTTCACGCATGTAAAGGAAGCCCAGCTCGCGGCTAAAATCGGCCAGGCGTTAGGTGTTCCGGTATTTGTTTCCGTAACCGTCGGCAAGGACGGCGAAACGCGCCGCGGCGAAAAGATTGAACATATTGTGGATGCGCTCAACAACGATCCCAACGTGGACTGCATCGGTATTAACTGCGGCATCGGCCCGGCGGCGGCCTTCAGCGTTGCGGAACGCGCCCTGCCCCACACCACCAAACCCTTCACCGTCATGGCCAATGCCGGCGTTCCTCAAGAGGTTGAGGGCCGCATGATCTACATGACCACGCCGGAATATTTCACCGAATATGCCAAAAACATGATCCAGATCGGCGTACGCGGCGTCGGCGGCTGCTGCGGCACCACGCCGGAACATATCGCCATGATGGCCAAGGCCGTCAAATCGATGTCCGGCGTAAAGAAGCACGTCGCCATCAGCCACTATGAAGAGGCACTGCCGGACATCAAGGTGGTCCCCATGGCCGACAAATGCGCCTTCGCCGCCAAGCTCGCTCGCGGCGAAAAGGTCACCAGTGTGGAAATCACGCCCCCCCGCTCCATTGATCTCAAACCGATGCTCGACAAATGCCGCCTCTGCAAAGACGCCCAGATCGACGCGATCAACATTCCCGACGGACCGCGTGCGAGTGCGCGTATTTCGCCGATGGTTGCCGCGCTAACGATCGAGCGCGAAGTTGGCATTGAAACCGTGCTGCACTACTGCTGCCGCGACCGTAACCTGATCGGCATGCAATCCGACCTTCTCGGCGGCTATGCCGGCGGCCTGCGCAATTATCTCATCATTACTGGCGATCCCCCGAAGCTGGGCGATTATCCCGACTCCACCCCCGTCTTCGATGTCGATGCCGTCGGCCTCACGCAGGTCGTGCACAACCTCAACCACGGACGCGACGTCGGCGGAAACCCGATCAATCCGCCAACGGGCATACTGATCGGCGTGGGTGCCAACCCCTGCGCCGTTGAGCCGGAGCTCGAGCTGGAGCACTACCTCAACAAAATCCGCGCCGGCGCGGAATATGCCATTACCCAACCGATCTTCGACCCCGAGGCGCTCCTGCGCTTCCTCGATGCGGCTGAAGCCAAAGGCGGATCGATCCCCGTCGTCGCCGGCGTCTGGCCGCTGGTCTCCTTCCGCAACGCCGAATTCCTCAACACCGAAGTGCCCGGCGTGGAGGTTCCCGCCGCCATTCTCGAGCGCATGAGCAGAGCCAAAACCAAAGAAGACGGACGCAAGGTCGGCATCGAAATCGCCCGCGAAATCTGCGAAAGCATCGCCGACCGCGTCGCCGGCTACCAAGTCAGTGCCCCCTTCGGCATCGTCGAACTCGCGCTGCAAGTTTTGGAATAATATAAACCGAAGACCATCGCCATTTGATCCCGCGTCCGGCTAAATTTTTCGATATAGCGGCCGCAAGACCGTACCGTCACATCGTAGACCAACTGCGCCACCTCGAAGTTTTTCAGCTTACGATAGCCGCCGTGTTTGGGGATCAGGTCGGACATAATGGCATCTCCAACCAGAAAGAAGTCTCACACGAAGTCACGAAGAAGAGAGGAGGAAATGGATGTCTTCATACGGCCCCCATCACGGCTCCGATTTTTCGGTTGCCGGAAAGCCTCTGTTCTCAAAGGGTTTCGGGCCGTTGGCCGGAATGGGCATTCTCCCTGGGTTTCTGATATTGATCTATCAGAAGGATGCGTTCTCTTTTCTCATCCACAACTTCGGGTTATATCTCGAAATCGGGCAAGAGCGCTTCGATGTGTTCGCAGGCTCACTTTCATGGCCAGCCATGAGCGAGCAAAGCGAGTCGAATGGTGGAGGGAACGACGACCTACCGCAAAACAGTCTCAAAGCCCGCGCTCCCCGTAACTCCTTGATAATAAACACCGAAGTCATCTCGCACAACCACTTCCCGACAACCCGACCAGAGAAACGATTTTCTCCCCAGATTTCCCAGCACCGGACGAGGGTGACGGGTTTGCAGTAAAACCGGATACCTGGCGCTGAACCGCAACAACTTCGAATCCGGTTTTCGGACGCCGGTTCGGTTCCCAAAACGGGAATCGAAT
>JAAYDL010000009.1 GCA_012729265.1 Lentisphaerota bacterium
AGGTCGCCTTCTTAGGCGAAGCGATGATGGAGTGGTGTTATCCCGGAAAAGTCACAGGGATTGCGGTGGAAACCACTAAAAAAGGAAACTCCCTGGTGTTGGCGCGGCTTATTGAGCTGATGGGTGAAAACATCCCGGATGTCGAAAAGACGCTGGAAGGGTTGAAGCTGCATTTCCCTAAGGAAGAAGGCGTTTCTCTTTCGCAGTTGATACTGGCCAACGCTGTCGATTCTGAGGCGGCTCTCGAAAAAATGCGTGAGCTTAACGCTCAAATCTCCGCTGCCGCTCAGGAGGATGAAAACCAAAGCCCACCGCCGCAAGAGACAGAACCATCTGATGAAGACGGCGGCAGCCTGACCGGAGAGCAGCCGGAAACCGCCACGGCCCCCATCACGCCGCAGATGGCCGGCACCTATAGCGGCAACGCGGTGCTGCAGCATATCGAAGAAGACGTGGAGGCTCCCGACAGTCTGCCGGTAACGCTGTATCTCAACGAGGGCGGTACGGGTACGGTGGAAGTGTACGGCTTTGGCGGCGAAGCGGAATACACGGGCAGCTCGGTCACTTTTTCCGTGACAATGGAGGAGGATGGCGCGACGATTTACTGTTCCTTCATTGGGAACGTAAGCAGAAGCGGAGACCGGATTGTAATCAGCGGGACTATGCGCCTTTCCATGATGGGCGTTACCTTCGCCTCCTATTCCTGGAGCGCGCAAAAATAAGCGCCGCAGTAAGACCTCTCCAAGAAACGGCATTTCGGTAAAACAGGAGGAATGAGCTATGTATTGTGCAAATTGCGGAACACAAATATCAGAAAGCGTGAGATTCTGCCCCGGTTGCGGCAGCGGGATCAATCAGGCGTCCCCCAACGGGCCGCAGCCCGCGGGCCTGCGCGGATTCTCGCCGCGCATCAACGACCCGGCCTTCGCCAAATACGTCAAAAATAGCAACCGCTGGGCGGCCATATTTTCCATAATTCTTGCCGTTGCCGCCGTAATCGGCTTTTATATCGCCGGCGAGGCGGGCGCGGAGGGAATGAGTAACCCCGGGTCGCTCTATATCGGCTTTGGCATCGGCGGCATGTTTTTGGTGATCGCGCTGGTGCAGATACTGCGCCGCAAGGGGGGCCGGACGTGGGACGGTACCGTGGAGGACAGGAAGATCAAAAAGAAGACCTCGCGGCACGATTACGGCGACGATAATGTCCAATACGATGACTATCTGGAGTATTCGGTCATCGTCCGCAGCGACCAGGGCAAGCGGCATGTGATGAAGTGGAAGGACAACGACACGCTGTACAACTACTTTAACATCAGCGACCGGGTGCGACACCACGCGGGGCTGAATTCTTATGAAAAGTATGACAAGACCGGCGACAGGTTCATCCCCTGCAACGCCTGCGGGACATTGTGCGACATAAGCGAGGACGCTTGCTTCCGGTGCAAATGCCCGCTGTTAAAGTAAAAATGAAAAACGAATCATCAGGACGGCATTATAAAGATTTGCTTTATTCGTTCATGCATGAGGCAAGCGGCACACCTCGCTCATATGACGAATAAATGCAGTTACATCAAGAAACTGAGAAATTGCAGGTGAATGACATGAACAACTCAAAAAAGCGAAATGGAATAGTAACCGTCCTCATGGTATTGGTGCTTGTGGTATGGGGCTTGGGTCTTGCTGGCTGGGTTAAAGGCTCCTCCGGTGGCTTAAGTTTATTCAAAAAGGGCGACTCCTACATCCCGGAAACCCAAAAAATTGAGGAGACTACCCAAATTGAGCCTCCCGTGCAAACACCGCCCCCGAAAGAGCTTGATGAGACTGCTCCAATGGAGACATCTGTTGAAACACCAGCCCCACTGGAGCTTGATGCAAGCGGTGTCTGGGATATGACCTTCCGCCGCTATTATTCCATTGATAACGAAGGTTCATGGGAATCAATCGGCATGGAAGAAATTTTCCTCTGGATGGAAATCTATCCTGGAAATCAGTTTGAATGCGATATCATGCCCTACGAAGGCACCATAAACGGCGAGTCATATGCCGATTCCCTTGCAATCGAGCCTCAGCTCCACACAGGCGAAGTTGTCGGCAATATGCTTAGGCTATATCTCGATCTCGATGATTTCTATCTCGATCCCGCCTTAGAGGTAAGCGACACGATTCAGCCTAACTATATTGAAATTCCGGTCACCGCAGAAAACGGCCAGCTAAGCGGTACCTATGATTTTACATGGGTGGCAGTCGTTGATGACTACAACTTGCAAAGCCGTGTAACCATCGAGCTCGAAAAGAGATAAGCGTAAGCGCTTTTAGGAGGGAAAACTATGTTTTGCAGAAATTGCGGATCGGAAGTTAAAGATAACGCTAAATTTTGTTCGAAGTGCGGGGCGAATGTCGAGAGAAAAAATACTGATGAAAAGCGAATAAACCGCCAGGACGGGACAACCTATAATACCTTCCCACAACAGCCGGCTCAGGCTCCGCCACCGCAGTCATCCAGGCAATATATTCCCCCTCGACAGTCGCCGAATCAGCCTCCTGCAGGCGGCGGCTCGAAAAGGGCGGGCGGACGAAGCGCTTTGATTATCATACTTATTATTGCGCTTGCGGCGGGACTATGCTTCAATATATTCCAATTTATTAACGGAACACATATCCTTTCGGGGAGTTTATCTATTCCCAGTCTTCAGCATACGGGAGGGCTTTCAACATATAAAGATCCGGATCCCGCCTCTATCATTCATACGGAACAATGGGGTTATGTGCCTGTCAATCAGATCATTATCGTATTTTATGACGATGTGGATAAAGCCGCGGCCAAAAAGATTATCGAGCAAAGCGGGGGAACCATTGTCGGCGAACTTGAATTTATCAATCTATATCAAGTTGAAACTGACGATAAAACCGAGTCTGAGTTGAATGCCAAACTGGACGCTCTATCCGGTATGGATGGCGTCGAGCTCGTTTTTCCCAATGTGCCGGCGTACGGCTCGGATACGGCAGGTGAGCCATGTACGCCGCTCAAAGATCCCGCATACGCGGATCCTTCAAATTCGCATTATAACATCATCGGGATGGAGAACGCTTGGAAGATCATCAAGGGGAGTGGAATATCGCTGAATAAAGTGGATGTCGGCGTCCTGGATGAAGCATTTTACACGGGTTCGGATGAGTTTAATGGAAACGCGAAGCTATCCGGAGATACCACAAACGATCCGGTTAAGAAAAACGACCAGATTGTCAATGGAGGATTCACACATGGAACCAAAGTCGCCCATGTGATAGGCGCAGATTCTAAAAACGGCGGCATGGTTGGCGTTGCCGGGGTACTGGAGGAAAACCTTACAATCAATGTGAGAAATGTCTTTGATGCCAACCCCCAATTTACCGCTACGCAGGCTGATGCCGAGGATCTGACGCAGTATACGGACCCAGCGAGCGGTGTGGCCTATATCGATAAAACGCTGGTATACTTAAAGAAGATGGTGGACGACGGTGCTACGGTTATTAACTGTTCCTTCAATTTTAGACCGCCAAGTGATAATTATGAACCCATAGTGAAAGCATACACAAAGTTTTTTAAGAAAATGCAAGAGACGAACCCGAGCATCATTTTTGTGGCAAGCGCCGGAAACTCAGGCAATGCGGATGGAAGCCAAGGTGCACTGAACGGCAAAAACGACTGCCCGGCCGGTATAAAACTGCCCAATGTGATTACAGTCGGTGCAATCAACAACGACGGCACTCGCGCTGACTTTTCGAGTTTTGCCACCGGTGATGCGGAGGTCACACTTTCCGCCCCAGGGGTAGCAATGGTTGTCGGTACAGATGAAAACGGGCTGCCAATCAAGGCGAGCGGCACTAGCTTTTCCGCGCCGCAGGTCACCGCGGCCATCGCGCTGATCCAGTCAATCAGTCCCGGCATGGACGCAGCTCAGATTAAGGATTTACTCGTCCAAACGGCAGCGGGAGCAATCAACACAGAGAGCGGGTCAACGCCAATTCCCGAAGGCATGGGCAAGGGCATTTTACGCGTAGACGAGGCTGTTCTCCAAGCCATCAATAACGAACGCGAAAAGCAAGGCGAAAGCCCTTACTCGATGCAGGAGCTTTTAGACAGGAGCACAGTGAATCTCTTTGCAGAGACAGGCTTTAGAGAATACACTGTTAGAGCGAGCGTACCCGATGCCGATGGCTCAAGCGTATCCTTGAAAATCGAAGTCACGGGGAAATGCAGTATTGAGGAAGATACGGTACAAAGCGTTCAAGTCGGCGAGGAGGCCGTTTGGAATCTTACAATTGAGGACGATTCCGTTTTTATAAGGGTTGTCAGAATGGATACTGAAGGCTGCGCATTTATGACGCTGAAGCTATACGAGTCTGTTTCAGGTATTTATGAGGCGAAGGGCGTTTGGGACGGTAGCGTGTTAGGCGGTGAAGGCCCAGAGGCGCTCACCGATTGGCGTGCGCGTGTTGAGGAAACGGGAGACGGTGGTATGACCATTACTTTCTTCAATGCCGCCGGCACCGTCCTCACGGGTAAATATGACGAGATTGCCGGCGTTTTTGTCGGAATAGACAACAATCGGCCGGCAGACCCCATGCAATCGACCTGGTGGATGCAGGAGAACACCACCATTACCTTTGATTTTTATAGCAACCCGATGATAGCAAAGGGCAAGCTGTATTGGAACTGGGAGGAGCAAACCGAAAATCACCTTTTTGACTGGACCAAGGTCGATTTCGACATGCGTAAGGTCGAGGAGCTTCCTCCTAACTAACCCCGGAAATTGAAGCGAGCGATTGTTTCTATCTGTTCGCACGCGAATCCATGCCCAATGGATGATAGAAATCGTCTGCCGGAACAACGAACAGGAAGGAAAGGTCACGAGGCCAATATGCTGAATAAAAAAGTTATAGACAGACTGCAATGGGAATTTTATGTGCCGATATTCCGGAACCGCTACATACTAAAGGGGCTGGCGCTTGCCGTTGGTCTTCCGTTCGGGATCGTCATCGCACTCATCATCATCACGGCCAAAGGCGATATCTTCGGGACGGACGCTAAATACGCACTGGGGCTGATCGTTTTGCTGTTCTTATTGACATTCTTG
Organism: Lentisphaerota bacterium; assembly: GCA_012729265.1. Taxonomy (GTDB): domain Bacteria; phylum Verrucomicrobiota; class Kiritimatiellia; order Kiritimatiellales; family Pontiellaceae; genus Pontiella. Next base: position 5,118 of record JAAYDL010000009.1, read on the forward strand.
TTGATCATGATCATCTATGGCGGAAAGTACGCCCCCGGCTTCATCGTGGACGAAACAGGGATTACCAACTATACGCAGGCCAGACAGGTAAAGTGCAACCGTGTCATCAATGGCTTGTTGATTGCTTTGGGCGCAATATCCGGTAATCCCACCGCTGTGGGTACGGGCATGACCGCGCAGTCAAGGCAGGTCGTGCGCCTCAGGTGGAAAAGCGTTCAAAAGGTCAAATATGACCTCCAAAGGCATACAATTCTCGTGCGGGGCGGATTCTCGGAGAAAATAGCTGTGTTCTGCACGCCGGAAAACTACGCGCAGGTGGCGGCATTCGTTCGACATAAAACGGGTATATAGGACTGACATGAAAAAGGTGCTCATCAATCTATTATTGGTCTTCATCGGCATCGCCCTTTTACTGTATGGCGCAATGATGCCGCTGTTGTCCGTAATCGGCATAAGGACACAAGGTGAGATCACAGTCATCCACAGGGAAGGTGGCGAGAGGGACGAAGCCGTTCCCAATCGGTACAGCTACTCAGTGGGATACGAGTTTGCACTGGACGACGGCACGATCATCTGTGGAAACACAAAGGTGATTGGCAACGCATACAGCGCAGGCATATCCAAGGGTGTGGCGCCGGTCCGTTATCTAAGGGTGTTTCCATACATCAACGCGCTGGAAGCAGATACGGAGTTTTCCATTGGAACAATTATTCTTTTGGTTGCGGGAGCATTCCTTATTGTCTTCGTGATACGCACCGGTACGAAGGTGAGGCCGCAAGAGAGAAACCGAAAGAAGAAGCTAAATAGCGAAACTTCCACCAGGCGATGACTTAACGCGCATGTTCTACTCATTTTCGCAATGCGTGGTTCAAATCCCGTCAAAAAGCCGTTTGCTCTGTTTTGCATCTTGACATCCACGGTTTGAGGAAAGTAAAAATAAGGCTTCTGAGATGCTGAAAAGCCCGCAGTAGCGGGCTTTTCAGGCTCTGACATCTTTTTAGTCAAAGCATTATGGCGGAG
>JAAYDL010000010.1 GCA_012729265.1 Lentisphaerota bacterium
AAGTGTTGCCACCTTCATCTTACAACGGAGGTCTTTTTTTACCCCCGCCCCGAAATCAGGTAGTTTCGCTGAGCTCCGCAAAAGGCTCGCTCAACTCCCTGATATTCGATGCGTGGAAAGGTGCCAGGTCTCAAGAATCAAGATTGACTGCTATCCGTGTCCGAGGCAGGTGTCGGTCCTAACATTTAAACATTTTTTAGAAAAGGGGTTGGTTATGCGGGGCCTAGGGGAGTCCCTCAATCTCGTAAAAATGGCATAAAAAGCGGCGGGGATAGGATGATCAGCGTAGAGAAAAACGGCTACATTTTGACCGCTCGGGTTTGGTTATGGCGGAAAGATTAATAATCTCGGAGATACCGGGGGAACATTGGGCGAATGCGGGCGTGTTAGGCAAGGGTTGATTTGAAAGGGTTGTTTATGAAAAGGATTTTGGTTTTTCTATTCGCGGTGTTGGCAGGAACAAATCTGATGGCGGCGACGCTGCACGTCGATCTCAACAGTACCAATCCAACAGCGCCTTACGCGAGCCGCGACACTGCCGCCAAAGAGATCCAAACCGCTGTCAATGCGGCTATCGATGGGGATACGGTTCAGGTTTGGGACGGGCACTATATGCTCTTAAGCGAAATTACCGTTTCCAAAGCGATCACGGTCCAAAGTGCGAACGGCCCGGAAACTACCATTGTGGATGGGCAGGGTAGTGTGCGCTGTTTTTATCTCGAAAGCACGACCTGCGTCATTGAGTAAAAAAGGGGTCGAAAAAGGGGTCGGGCTGCCTAATTCGTCATTGAAAAGCGCGGGGTCATTTCTCAAGAATCAAGATGGAAAAGGTGCCAGTCCGAAAGCGCCGATTAAAACCGGCAGAGAATAGAGAATGTGTAGCGTTTTACAATGAAGGTGAAGCGATCCACATTGGCCCTGAGTCATGCCTGGACGACGCGCGAGGGCGTGGGGACACGAAGTGAGGCTGGCGCGAAGCGACGGCAGCGAAGCGGCAACCGTTGACAGGGGGAAGCACAGGCGGGCTATCGAGCTCCGAAATCACTTTGCTCCGAAAGCTGCCCGCGTGGACTGGACGGGAAGGCAATATGGGCGGACATTCTTTGTGTAGACCGAAAGCAATAGATAATTTGCGAAGCAAATAGGGCCGAAGGCCCGGTTCATCGGGAGACCTCGGGGGAAAGTGGGGTCTTGTTAGATTCTCTCATTTACGAATCGACCTCACTGGAAGAGATGGCATACTGTTTTCGTTTAATTATTCGGAAGTACTATGAGTATATCTTCTACTGAAAAAATGCTTTCTATTTATGAGTCTATGATCGCGTCGCGCTACACCGATCAAGTGCAGTCGGCCGCCGCACAAAGGGGAGAGGTCTTTTTTTATATCCCTTCATCGGGACACGAGGCCACCGCCGCGCTGAACGCACACTTGATCGATGCCGACTGGCTGCACCTGCATTACCGCGACCGCGCACTGGCTTACGCGCGCGGCGTATCGTACGAAAGTGCCTTTTACGGGTTGTTCGCCAAAGAAGAATCCAACTCTGTCGGCCGCCGCATGCCCGGCTTCCAATGCGATCCATCGCTCAACATCCTGAGCACCCCTACGCTGGTCGGCAGCAATGTACTGCAGGCGGTCGGCGTTGCCTCAACCATCAAGGAGCAGGATGGAAATCCGTTTGTGCTCGTCAGCGTCGGCGATGGCGCTACGCAGCAGGGCGACTTTTATGAAGCGGTCGCCGAGGCCGTACGCGCCCACCTTCCGGTCTTCTTTTTAATTGAAGACAACCGTTTTGCTCTCTCCACCCTCACAAAGGGGAAAACCTTCTACTCGCTGCCGAGCGGCGACTCCGACTCGTTCTACGGTCTGCCGATTCATCGGATCGACGGCGCGAACGCCGTAACTGCCCACGACGCCTTTGGCGCTATCGTTTCAGCCCTCCGCGACACCCGCGGACCGCAGCTGGCCGTATTTCATGTTGAGCGCCTCGAAAGTCATACCAACGCCGACGATCAAACGATGTACCGTTCGGAGGAAGAAGTTCAACACGCCAAGGAAAATGCCGATCCGTGCCGTCGCCTGCGCGCTGACTTGCTCGCCAGCGGAGTCACCGAAGAACAGATTACTGCGGTGGAGAACAAGGTCCGCTCCGCCATCGACGCCGCCTTCCATACCGCCCGAAAAGGGATGACACCCAAGGCGGATCTAACCGCAAAGAAGCCGCTGCCGAAACCGCGTGCTGAATATCGCGGAACCGAAGAAGGCCGCACGCTGAGTATGCTCGAGGCGATGCGCGAAACACTCAAAGCCCGCCTGTCAAAAGATTCCAAAACCACCTTGCTCGGTCAGGATATTGAAGATCCAAAAGGCGACGTGTTTGGTCTGACGCGCGGCCTCAGCCGCACCTTCCCGAATCAGGTGCAAAATGCTGCGCTGGCAGAAAACACCATTCTCGGCGTTTCTACCGGCAAGGCGCTCGCCGGCGGACATCCGATTGCGTTTATGCAGTTTGCCGATTTCCTGCCGGTGGCCTACAGCCATATCATTTCTGAAATCGGAGCGATGTATTGGCGCACCAACGGCCAGTGGGAATCGCCCGTCCTGATTATGTCGATCTGCGGCGGCTATCGCCCGGGCCTCGGCCCTTACCACGCTCAGACGATGGAGTCGATCTGCGCGCACGTTCCCGGCGTTGATGTCTTTATGCCGTCGACCGCGGCTGACGCTGCTGGTCTGCTCAATGCCATTGCCGAGTCGGGGCGCCCGTCGGTCTTCTTCTTCCCGAAGAATCTGATTAACGACCGCACCAACACGACTTCCGCTGACGTGGAGAAACAGTATGTTCCGATCGGCAAGGCGCGCGTTGCGCGTGTGGGCAAGGATCTCACACTCGTCAGCTGGGGCGGATCAATGCCCGTCTGTGAGCGGACCGCAGAAGCGCTTGCAGAAATCGGCGTGAATGTGGAAATCATCGACCTGCGTACGATTTTCCCGTGGGACGAAGAGACCGTACTCGCGTCAGCCAAGAAAACGGGCAAACTGATTATTGTTCACGAAGACAATCAGACCGCCGGCATGGGCGGCGAGATTGCCGCCGTCGTGGCCGAACGCGCAGGAAACGAAGTTCAGATTGCACGCGTCACCCGCCCCGACACCTATATTCCGTACGACTACTCCTGCCAGATCGATGTGCTGCCTTCCTACAAACGCACGCTTGAAAAATGCTGCGAGCTGCTTGAGATTGATCTCCACTGGGAAAAGCCGATTGAAGAAGAGGCCGGAATCGTTACCGTGAAAGCGATCGGCTCCAGCCCGTCTGATGAAACGATTACGATTGTCGAACTGGCCGTAGCGCTCGGCGATACCGTGGCCGAAGGCGACCCGATCGCTTCCGTTGAAGCCGACAAAGCCTCCATGGATATCTCCGCGCCCGTCAGCGGAACGATTGCTGAGCTGCTGGCCGCTGAAGGCGACGTGCTGCGTGTCGGAACGCCGATGGTCAAAATTGCCTCCAGCGAAGCGGCACAACTGAAGCCGCTGACCAAGGAAGATCCCGGCACCCCGATCATGGAGCGCAGAAGGGTAAAAGAGGTTCAACCGGGAACAACCCCAAACCTCAAACCGCAAACTCCAAACTCCATCTACATCTCCAATATTTGCACCGTATTCGGCTCGCGGCATCTCTCGAACGATGAACTGCTGCAGGGGCACGGTGAGTGGGATTCAGAAGCCATCCGCAAGCGGACGGGCATTGAAAACCGCTACTGGATCCAGGGCGACGAAAACATACTTACGTTGGCGGTTCAGGCCACGCGTGATCTGCTCGAAAAAGAACAGCTCCACATTTCCGACATCGGGGCCATCATCTGCTCTACCGGCACGCCGCTGGCTATGACGCCGTCGCTTGCCTGCAGCGTACTCTACAAACTCAGCCCGGAAAGGGGAGAGGTGCTGATGCAGGCGCACGATGTGAACGCCGCTTGCTCAGGCTACATGTATGCCCTGCAGTCCGCCTTTGATTTTCTAACGAACGCACCGAACAAAAAGGTGATCGTCATTACCGCCGAAACTCTTTCGCCGATGCTGAACCACGACGACCAAAAAACCATGGCGCTGTTCGGCGATGCGGCCACCGCCACATTAGTCAGCTGCGAAAAGCGCCCGGGCGATATCGGGATTAAGCTGAACCGCCCCGTCCTCTCCGCCACCGGCGTCGATGCCAAAGTACTTTATGTGCCGAATATGGGCAGTGGTGAAGTCATCGAAATGGAAGGTCTGACCGTCTTTAAACTGGCCGTCCGCAAAATGATCGACATGCTGGACGAAGCCTGCCGAGAAAATGGAATCACTGTTGAAGATCTGCAGAAGATTGTTCCGCATCAGGCCAACGAACGCATTATCGAAGCGATCCGCAAGACGATCAAATGCCCGCCGGAAAAAATGTTTAATCACATTCGGAAGTACGGCAACACCTCGTCGAACACGATTCCGATCGCCTTAACCGAGCTGATGCCGCAGATGGCTGCGGCCGATAAAGTCGGGCTCACCGCTTTCGGCGGCGGCTTTACCTTTGGTGCGGCCGTGATTGAGAAAATGTAGTTGCGGCGGGCCACTCGTGGAAGAATCGGGCAGGTGTGACAATGCTCACTACGTAGAAGTCAGTCCTGAATGGCACTTAATTAAGAGTTGGGCTTCGGCGGGAAGGTTTTCAACCATTCCCGCCCTACAACAGAAAAATGACCTTAACTAAGTGCCGTTCAAGTCAGTCCTTCTTTCCGTGCAGATATCGGTGCTTAATGTTCCACCGGAATCCGGATGTCCTCAATCGGTGTGCGGCGGTCTAAAATATCGATTGATTTCCAGCGCCCGGATTTAAAACGCAGCCCAAACCCGAGTCCGATAATGGTGATGTAGATGAGGCACCACGTCCACGCCACGATCGGGCCGACCTGAAAAACCAGCACCAGCAGCAGTTCGCCGAGCGCAAAGAAACCCCAAGCCACCGAGTTGTGAAAAACCATCACAAAATGGGTGTCGCCGGCGCCTTTTAAAGCGCCGCTGAGTATAAAATTGGCGGCGTCCATAAAACCCCAGCCCACCAGCAGAATCAGCAGCGTGCGGCAGAGTTCAAACACCTCCGGAGAGAGCGCAACCCCGCTCCCCGACTTGCTTGCAAACATTTGGACGTAAAAGTGGGGGAACAAAACGAAAGTGGCTGCAATAACGGCAATGTAAGCGCAGCCCGCTTTCAGCGCCATCCAGCCCGAGCGCTCCGCCCAATCCGGTTGCCCTGCGCCCATATATTGCCCCACCATGATGGAGGTGGCAATGCCCAGTCCAATCAGCGGCATCATGGCAAATAAATTAATACTCAGCACCATATTGCCCGCAATCGCCGATACCTCGCCCTGTCGTCCAAGCAGCAACACAAATAATGAAAATGAGGCGAGGTCGAGAAAGAGATGAATGCCCGACGGCCCGCCATAACGGACGATTTTCTTCATCAACAGGGCGTTCCAGCGCCACGCGCTCCGCGTGGAAAACTTCCGATCGATTCGCTTGGAAAAAAAGATCGATAGCATAATAAGTGGAATCGTCCAGCTTGCAATGACCGTTGCGGTGGCCGCGCCGGCGATGCCCTTTTCCGGGAATCCGCATTTGCCGAAAATTAAAATATAATCGAGCCCAATGTTAATCGAGTTTCCCAGCACATTGGCCCACATCACGGTAATTGTGTCACCGCGTCCGGAAAAAAAACCGCTGATTGCTGCAGTCAACACCTGCGCCAATGAGCCGAGCATGAGGATCCCGAAATAAATCCGCTCCTGCTCAAAAACGACGGCGCCATGTCCGCTCATCTTTAGAATAAAGAGGCCGACGGGGATCAGCAGCAGGATCAACGGCCAAGAGAGCAGTGAAATCCAGATGCCCTGCATAGTCGATTCAGCACATTTTTTATACTCGTTTGCCCCGAAATACTGCGCCACAAAGGTGCTGGAATAAGATGCCAGCGCAGTAAACCCGCAGAGCATCGTGAAAGTCAAAATGCCTGCCGGAACTGCCGCGCGGAACGCCTCGGGGCTGTACCAACCGAGAAACATACGGTCGCAAAAGGTCATCAGAGAAACAGAGCCTGTGCTGATAATGAGCGGCCACGCAATCCGCAGCAGTTCCCGATAACCGCCAAACGAGCGGATTTGTGAAGGAGTAGTCATAAGTCGTGCAATCTACGTTCAATCCGCTACCGCATGGCTATGGTTAAACTGGAGCCAGTGGAGGGAGTCGAACCCCCGACCAGCTGATTACAAATCAGCTGCTCTACCACTGAGCTACACTGGCTTAAAAAGGAAGGCGAATTATGCGAATTGACGAAGCGAAGTCAATACACGGAATCGAGTTTTTAGTGCATCATTGAAAACGGCGCTGCTTACTGATTAGGGAAAATTCGAATTTCTAAACTCGAAATCCGAAACAAATGATAAATTTAAATGCGACTCAATTCCCCAAATGGGTGACACGAAGCCGTTTTCGAGTTTGAGTTTTTGTGGATTGTTTCGGGTTTCGGAATTAGGGCTTAGGATTTCCGCAATCGAGAAGCTTGCGGTTATGCAGATTATGCGCGGGCATCGTTTGACACTGGATGCGGGTTCCGCTTATATTCCCGCTCTTTTTAGAGGAGAATTTTGGTCCTTATGAATACGGAATACAGCGATCTGGAGGTCATGCGCCACAGCGCGGCGCATATTATGGCGGCAGCAGTCTGCCGTTTGTTCAAGAATGTTCAGCTGGATATCGGTCCATCGACCGATGACGGCTTTTACTATGATTTTGACTTGGCCGATCGTATTACCCCGGACGATTTTGAACGGATTGAAGCGGAGATGCAGCAGATTGTTGAGGAGGATCTTCCTTTTAAATGCATTACGG
>JAAYDL010000123.1 GCA_012729265.1 Lentisphaerota bacterium
CGTCTACCAGTTCCTCGACCGCAAGCGAGCCGAGGGCAAGCCTTACCACGTCTACATGACCGCCGGCGCCAACAAGTTCCTGCGCATCTACTACGGCAAGGTGCGCGACCACCTCGCAGCCCTGGACGTTCCTCCCCAAGATACCACTTCGGCCAATCCCCTGTGATTGGCAGAGGTGGCCTTGCCACCTCCTGCCCGCCCGTTTGCCCGAACGGCAGGGCTTGTCAAGGACGCCGCAGGCGCGGCGCAGCCGTTTATCCTTGACTGGACCTGACGGCTGGGCTACTCGTATCCTTTCAGTTGGCGCGCCTCGCGGCAGCTTGTTTGCCGTACCAGTTTCTTCATCCCTTTCGCCTGAAATTTTCCTTCGCTTATTCCCGTTTAGGACTTGACTTTTTGTTTGCAGGCTTACAATTCAATTCGCCAGATGAGCATGAATATTCGGATGTTAATGAAGATGACGCGGATTTTGTTGACGAGGATGATGGGAATGCTTAAAAATCTTTCATAAAGATGCCTTGGACAATCGTAGCCTCGCAGGGCGCTCCCGACCTCGGGAGGAAATTGGCCAGCCTACTCCGTCGTCTGGCGCATATGGCGCTTCGTAAAGCGACATGCACGTAGGCCGTAGACGGCGCGCATTCCTCGAATGGCTTGCTTGCTGCAATCTGCGACGTCGGTATACTCCCAACGATGCGAAGCGGCCGCCACTGGTGAAGCGGGAACTATGGAATAGACAATCGGCAACCGCGTAAAGGCGCTCCCCTCCATGGCCGAAAGCCAATCGACAAACGGTTTCCTCCACAAAGCGCCATCTGCCCCAAACGACGGAACTCGTATCGCTGGCAGGTAAGCAGTATTCTGCTTACCTGCCTTAACGTTAGCATAGTCAGATGGTCCCGTCGATTAGATTGCCGGACTTTCCTTCGCTTTCATCATTCTGTAGATGCTATAGCCCTCAGCAACTGCATAGACAACTAGGCAAGCTATCACCGTTACAATTACCCCAGGGTATGCGCCCGCAAAGTTGCCCTGAGAAACATGCTTGATCAGAATTCCTATATAAGCCCAAACCAGTACAAGACCGTAAGCGATGTCTTTTCTTATAACCATGGTCGCAGTTCCTATGGCCATCGCGACCAGAAGTATGATCACCGCCCAGGCTTGCTCGGGCCAGCCAAATCGATCCCAACCGGCTCGAACCAGAAACGCAGTGATATTTGCCACGGTTGCCACTGTGATCCAACCAAAATACAAGCTGAATGGCAGCCGGTAAAATACTTTTCCAGCCTTGCTGAGCGGAGCTTTGTCAAGAAGTAAGTGAATGACGATCAGGCTAAGCAGGAGTGTCAGCATAAGGAATACGGACAGCAAAATGTTTCCATAATGCCAAGAGAATATCCAGGCGATATTCACAAGCGAGGAGACGACAAATACCATCCTCACCTTGTCCAGCAAAGCGGGCTCCACATCTTGCTTCTTAAAGCCAAACTGATACACGCTGAAGGCCGCAATGGAAAGGTAAATCAACCCCCAAATCGAAAAAGTCAATCCGGCAGGTGCAAAGAGATTGGGCAATGAATCGGATACCTGCCCAGGGGTTACACCATTAATCGGCAGTAACTGCGCCAGATAATTGACGGTGACCATTGCAACGAATGAAACTGCAACCATGATCTTGAGAACTGTACTCTTGCTCTTTGCAGCCATTGGGAACACCCTTTCTTCTCATCCTTGATCAATCGTATGATACCGATCAATTTATACCACGCAAACAAGGGATTATAACAAGACATGGATTATATTTTTTGTATATTTTCAGAGCAAACTGCTTCGCTGCTTTTGCACCTAGCTATTCTTCCGTTAAGTTTCCTTTTCAATACTTGAATCCTTGGCCGGTTATATCGCTGGGCTATGATGCACGGCAGGTTCACCGCAAGCGCATAGAGGAACATATACGCAACGATTGAGGGTGGGCCGATCAATCCAAAAACCCAGAACGGCAAGATGGCGAGAAGGTGGGTAAGCTCTGCGCGGCAGGATTCTATCAGAAATCTCTCGAGATTTTCCGAAGAGTAGTCCGCGAGGGCTTTCTTCCGATATCCGCCTTTTGTGATTGCGGCTCCATCCGGCAGGAGACGCTTCCAGCGATGGACGCCCAACATCAAATATAATCTTCCGTTTTTCTCCCAACGATGCGTTCGAAAAAGATAGTTCTCAGGACTCAACCAGCGCTCGGGCATTTTCAGGCAAATCAGCGCGGCTCCGAATTGGAGGACGAACCATCCCGCGAAGCAGAGCACAATCGTCCATGGCGTAGATAAATACAGAGGCTGCATAGATCATTTCCCCCAACGGATGTCGCGTCCCTTCCATTGAACCGGGCGCTTCATCACTTTCTTCCAACAGGATTGTACGAATACCCAGAGGAACAATCCGAGCGGCAGTGGGAAAAAGGCAATCACCGGAAGCCTGAAACTGCCAAGTTTGTCGGCAATCCGGCGAAGCTCCATGACCCATAAGAGATACAATGCCGTCTGCAGCGCGACCTCTGACCAAGCGCCCTGTACAGCGGATAGAATCAGCCTAAATGGTGCCGATGTGCAGCCCGTTACCCAAAGAAATACCAAGGCAAACAACCAGATCGGGGTTCGGGCAGCGCCTGCGGCGAAATTCTTGGTCCATCCCTTAACCAGAGAGCCGATTCCATCCCGGTACATACGAAAAGAGATCAATCGACCTCCGGATAACAAGCGAAACTCGATTCCAGATTCCCTGAGTCGTTCGCCCAACGCCAGATCCTCCACGATGCAGGAGCAAACGCCAGTGAATCCCTGGATCGTTTCCAAAGCGTTACGGCTCATGAGGATCACTGGGCCGAACAGGCCGATTCCACGCGGACGTGGAAGTGCTGCGCCATTTGCGCCAAACTGGAGCGCGTTGAAAAAGAGTGCCAACTGTTCATAACCCTTTGGAACACAGTGGTACGGTTGAACGGAAATAGCGCGGTGGCCATCCCCGTATTCCGTCATCAGCGTTGACAGTGCGTCCGGCGCAAGCCGAACGTCAGCATCCAGAAACAGCAGATGCTTTCCCTTTGATGAACGCGTGCCCGCCTCGCACGCCCAAGGCTTTCCGAGCCATCCCTCCGGCCTTGGCGGAGCGGGAACGACACGCGCGCCCAAAGAGGCGGCAACCAAAGCGGTGTCGTCCGACGAATCATCATCCACGCAAATCACTTCGAGCGGCTGAATCGTTTGATTCTTCAGATCTTCTAGTAGGTGTGGTAGCGTCAACGCTTCGTTTCGCGCAGGGATAATGACCGATACATCCTTGGCATCGGCAGCCGACGGATGGTATTCCAGGCATGGGAATCGACGAAACAAAACACGGCTTGCAACAAGACCCGCCAATCCGGTCATCAGGCTGGCGATCATGAATTTTCCCTCACAATTTCTTTCCGCACAGCATCCGCAGCCAACTTTCCCGTCAGCACAGAAACGGGAAGCCCCGAAGGACTAAATGTCCACTGCCCCGCCTGATAAACATGCGGGATTGGCGTTCGAACCGATTTTGCGATCTTCTTAAACCGGGATTCGGCAGGTACTTCGCCGCAAAACGACCAGCCTGTGATCGCGCCGTCCGCGTTGCCCGTAAGCTTTTCTATCGTGAGCGGCGTTGCGCAAGAGGAATCGATCAAGCGCTCACGGATACCGGGCATGGCCTTTCCAAGCTGCGCCAATATCTGTCGCACACAAAGTTCCTTGAAGTCCGCATACCACCCGGCTTGATGGATGAACCGCACCAAATCAGCGCTGAACAGTGTGCTGACGATCAGGCCCGTTTTTCCCTCGGGTGCAAGCGAGGCATCGCGGATCGCAGGGCACGAAACCTCGTACGTCGTCAAGGCGAAGTACCGACTCAGCCAATCTTCCAAAGCTTCGCGTCTGAAATCGCCGTTCATGAGCGTAACCCAACTGTCCAGGCCTAAACTTGTAAGCCCTTCCGGCCTCGGCGTATAGAAGCAGTGTGCGCCAAATGCCCGAGATACGGTCTTCGCATCGAGGTCAAGTTCAAGGTACACCGTCAGGACGGAATCTCCGCCCCTCCCCTTGGCAACCTGCTCAGCCTGCACCTGATACGATTGACCCGCGTCAGATAATTTGCCCGCCGCGCGGTAAAGCGATTTCATGTCCGCCGCCCAGACGAGTTTGCCGTATCGCACAGTTCGCCCGTCCGCGGTAGTCACTGCGCGTGCCTGTGGATCGAGGCTCACAATCTCGGTGTTGCATTCAATTTCACCGCCTTGTGTTCGCAAAAAGTCCACCATCGCGCGTACAAGCGAACCCGTTCCACCCTTTGGGTACATGTAGTCCATGTAGAGGCCAAAGTAACTGAGCGCAAAAAACGCGGGGGTGTTTCGGAAGAAGTGCTGCGCGATCATGTCAATCAGCGCTTTGTTGCCGGTAAGGCCCGACAGGTGCTGCTCAATGGGCTGCCGGAACCGCTTGACCTTGCGCGTGTTGACCTGATAGCGCAGGAGCCAAGGCAAAATGGTCTTGAGCAGATACTGGGGATCGCTTTTCATGTCCACAAAGAGCGGGTTGTCAATGCCGTAGAGAACATCCATGATGCGCATGACTTGACGAATCTCCCGCTGGATGGCCCTGATCTCGTGCACATTCTTCGGGAACATCCCCGTGAGCATCGCGGCATATTGTTCCAGTCCGCCTTGCTCCAGCCGGACAGCTTCGTCTCCCATGCGGATCATAACCGGATTCGGAAGAAACTCCATTTCGATGCCTAAGTCCCGAAGCATCGGTCGAATCACGCCGGAGTTTTCCACGGCGCGCAGTCCCGCATCGAAGTGGATACCATGCCGCGTGAAATCCGCGACCAGCCCGCCCGGCTTCCCGGCTCGATCACATACCAATACCCGAAGTCCGGCTTTTGCCAGATAGCATGAGGCGGTCAATCCCGCCATGCCCGCCCCGATAACCAGAACGTCATATCGATTGTTCACGTTCATTCCTCAGCTTCTGTTAATCGTCTGATGAGTTCGCCAATCTCCACGGGTCGGCCAATCCGGACCTTTTCAATGCACCGGTCTTCGCATCGCTTCAAAAGCGCCTGGTCGTGCGCGCCTGCGAGCTTCTTCCGTGCGCCCACGATGTTTCCGACCGCCAATCGACGCATGATGCCGGGTATGTCTATCTCCGTTCCGACGCAGCATCGGGGATGCTCGCAGAACTGGCAGGTGGCCGCCATCCGCATGAGTGCCCGCGTCTTTTCCGGGAGGTCACGGTATGCGTCGCCTTCACGGATGGGCGGGGTCAAGACGCGCACGCAATTCTTCATGCCCTTTTGATGGACGAACGGCGCAAGCCCGCGCTTTTTCAGCACCGCGTTTGCGGCGCTGATCCCGGACGTCGTCACCGTGGGGGTGCCCGTTCCCATGACGGTGGATTCTCCGCAGCAGAACAGGTTGTCCCACTCGGTGCGGGTTTTGAGTCGTTTGAACATGTGCTGCCCAAGCATCTGCTTGGGTCCGGCCACCGCGCCGCCGTTTTTTAGGCAATACCTCTCGATTGTTCTAGGCGTCGCAACCTCCGCATAGCGCACATGGCGCTCAAAGCCGGGAAAACGGCGTTCCAGCACCGCAATCAACCGCCTCTGCTCTCTGCGCTTCATCTCCCGATAATCCGCGTCGCTCAGATCGGCCCACTTCTCAAATGTCGGCCCGATGGCAGCGATCACATGCGTATCCTCCGCGCAAAGCGTATGATCGTCGATGCTCGGGATGTATGCGGTAACTTCGCTTTCGTCGATGCGATCCGGGTTACCCACGAGCATCTCGATGGGCTGCGTATCCTCCGGGATGGCGCAGCGGTCGACAATCGCGTACAGAACTACGCTGGGATAGGTGGGCTTTTGCGATTTTGCCCATCGAATCCTCTCGGGGGTTGTACGCTCGGCATCGATCAACTTTCCATACAGGTTCCATACGGTTCCCGAATAAATCACCGCGTCCGCATGGATCAATTCTCCTTTGTCGGTCTCGACGCCCACGGGTTTGCCATTCTCGAAGCGAATGCGGGTCGCCACCCGCCCGTAGAGCATATCGCCGCCGTTTTCCTCGATCACTTTCTCGAGCTTTCCCGGCAGGAAAAGCGTCGAGCCCGCTGGATAGTAGCTCCCGCCGACATGGTTGTCCACGAACATGACTGCGGCGAGGATCGCCGGTGCTTCTTCGACCGTCGCGTAGCAGTAGGTGGAGGTCATTTTGTCAAAGAAGTTGAAGATCTCGGGGTCTTTGAAGTAACGCTTGAGCAGACTGCGGGCGCTGAGGTTCAGGTAGCTCAGGAACCGGATATAGGAGATGGGATGCTTCATAAGCCCTCTGAGCGCGTTGGAAGGCTCCGTTTCGTCGGGGGTGGTATAGGCCGGATTCTCCACCATGACGTGCCGGTATAGCTCCTCCATGTCCCGATAAAACCTGTGGATGTTCTCCCGCTCTCCGGGGAAGATATCCGACAGCTCGTCGGCAAACCTTTCAATGTCAGGCCAGAACCGGATGCGATGCCCCTTGAAGTTGACCGAATACAACAGCTCGTGTCGAACAACGTCGATCGGCTCATCAAGACAATTCATAACAAACCGATGCGCGTTGAAACCGTGTTCTCCAAACCCAAAGAGCATGGCGGAGCCTTGGTCGAAGATAGCACCTTCTCGCTTAAATATGCCGCAGGAACCACCGGGCGTATCCGCCTTTTCAATTACCGCCACATGGAGACCTCGCTTGGCCAGCAGGCTTGCAGCTGTCAACCCGGACAGCCCTGCGCCGATTACCGCTACGTCGTACTGCACGCAATTTCCTCCGCCGTCTTTTGTATCTGTCTGGTCTCTGCATCAATACCCTGGCAATACATCTCATGAAACAATATTTCAGGCTTCTAGCTGCGGGCAATTGCTCATCGCTGAGAATTATTCGAAATAATACGACTGCAATAGGTAGTTTTCATCGTATGCTTGCGCATGCTTATAAAGCAGCCGTTTCAGCCGCTCAAGCGAAACCTGCCCTGCCATATATCCCTTTAAAAGGCGTTCAAATTCAGCCTTGCTTTGTTCGGGCACTTCTTTTTTGAAGTATCCCCATACGTGCATTGCTGCGTTGGCTGCACTTCCGATGTCAACAGGATGCTCCAGCGCGGATTCAACCAGATTGTAAAATGCAACCGCCGGATACCCGGTCTTGTCGTTGAGCAAAGAACGAATCCGCTGGTAATGATGCTGTGAATGTTCAAGCACCGCGTATTTGTAACAGGCCCATTCGCGTTCCAATGCATCAATTCTCGGATTCTCAGCCAGGCAAAGCATGCACTTGACTGCCGATAGATTTTTGTCCTTAACCTCCAGCATCACATCCAGAGTACGCCCGGCCAGCGGTGCCATATACTCCAGAAAGCCATTGATCGCAATGGTTCTTGAGTGTGCGCCAGGTTTGCCGTCGGTGCTTTGCTGTGAGTAATGGATCTTCTGGCGGCCGTCGGAGGGTTTCCAAGTCGCAGCGCAGAGGTCAACCCACGTCGAATCCGGAAGATTCTTCGTCGGGAAATTCAAGGCATGATGCAGATTATCGAACACAACCGGAACGCCGATTCGGTTTGCAACCTCCAGAACTTGGAAAATGTTGTAAGACCGGTCGTCGTTTTCCAATACGAGTCGTCTTCGAACTGGTAATGACAACCGCTTGAAATTCTCGATAAACCTATCTTGGGCCGCCGTTCTATCCCCATAACTTCCGCCCAAATGCAAAATAATCTTGCTTTTTGCATCTGTCCCTAATAGGGTCAGTATATCGTGATGGTATTCCAGGTCGAGGATTGCGCGGTCTACCACATTTTGATCCGGTGAGTTGAGCACCGTATACTGACCAGGGTGCATCGAAACTCGAATGTCATTGTCGGCAATAAGCGCGCCCAGGCGGCGGAAGGTCTCTGAAAAAGCAGTGCGCCACGGGAAATCGTTAGCCGGGCTAGAGCCAAAGGGCACGAGGTCGGAACTGATCC
>JAAYDL010000124.1 GCA_012729265.1 Lentisphaerota bacterium
ACACCGCCTCGTTGCCGGGCGTGGCGCGGTGATGCCAAAACTGTTCGCTGCGCATATAGAAGAAGGGATTGAGCGGCGTGCAGGAATCGGCGTCCGTTTTGACGGCGTCGAAATAGCGGCGGAAATGTTCCATCAGCTCGGGACTTAGGCGGAAACGGTTGTCGGGCGCATCGCCGCAGGCAATCAGATCGATCACCGACAGCAGCATGACCGCCTTGTGCGGACTGGCATGTCCCTTTTGCACATTCATGTGCATCGCGGTCAGTTGATCGATGTAGTTCATAATTGCTCCCGTACCACGTATTACGTATTGCTTGCTGCGTATTCTTCGACCATTGGCCCCATCCGGCATCCATTGCCAGAACTGCTCCCGCAATCCGTTCATTTACGCTGATTTATGCCGTTTCCCTGCTTTTGATCCCCTGGTTTGAGTTGAGTCTGATTAAGCCGAGTTGAGTTTTAAATTCCCCATCCCTAATCATTGAATTTCTACACAACACTTTCATTTACAAGGTTTTTCATGTTTCTATGTGTTTCCAGCGATCGAGTTGAGTTGAGTTGAACAGGTTTTAGATGCGTTTTATTCATTCCGTTCCCTCAATTGCGAACCATCTTGCAGCTCCGCCATGTCCACGGGCCTCAATCTTGCCTTCGGCCTTTAAACTCTGAGCAAGCCCGCGAACTGTGTCATAGGTCAGTGATGGCACGACTTCTCGGATCTCCCTCATAGGTGCGCCTAACGCCCCACAGGATCGGATATGTTTGTGGATCAATTCTATGTTGGTGGAACGGTCCAGCCCGGATTTGCGCGTGTGTTGTGCTTTTCTTCCGGCCATCTCATAGAATCGGAGGGAAAGCATATAACGAACGCCCCGTCCAGACCCCGAGCGTTCCAATACGCCCTGTTCAACCAATTGATTCAACCGCTCCTTATCGGTCGGCTCGATCTTGGCTTCTGAATGAACCTTATCCAACAGAATCAGATCGTGGGTTCCGAACAATGCGTTTCGTTCTTCGGCAACTTTTTCCAGAAACCGGATAAACAGCGGGTCTCGCACTTGACCTGAGAGAGCAATCGACACTTGGTACGAATCCGTATTCCTGAAGTCGGGAAGCGGCTTGCTCTGTTCGATGAGACGCTCGAAAATCAGGTTCATACCCTGACCAGAACGCTCGACCATGTTGCACTTTTCGAACGTCTCGGCAATTCGGCGATTACGGGGATTCTGCCGGTCGATGATGTTTTCCGGCGTAATCCCTTCGGGCAGGCCACCGGGGCTGACGATTTCCAGTGTTTGAGGAAACTGGCGGATGAAGATGGAGCCCCCGAGGCGGTAATCCCGATGGGACACGGCGTTGAGCAACGCTTCGCGGATCGTGCGTTCATCAAAGGTGGGGATGTCGTAGACAAACAGTCCTTCGGAATAGTGCTGTTTATCGTTGCGCAGGTTGACCAGCTCCCAAAGACGGCTGTAGCAGCAAAAGAATCCTTCCCGAAAATTTTCTCGCTGCTGGGCGGGACCCGCTGCAAACGAGGGCTTGTATTCAAAAACGATTTCAGACTGGGCCAGATGACGACCCAATGCCCGCTTGGTTCCAAACAGGATCAAGGCGGCGTACGTCAGATTACCATCCACCATCAATTCCGCGTCTTCCAGAAGCTGCCCGACCGACACACCAAACAGGCGGTCGTTTCTTGAATGTTCCGCCCATTTTGCCCGGAAATCGCCGACGGCGGAAGGATCAAGGTCTTCGAGGGAGGCTGCCTTGCATAGTTCGGCGGAAAAATCAGGGCAGGATTCGGCAAAGATACGCTGCAACTGGTCGGGGGTGATCTCCACTAGACTTTCGCCCGACCGCATCCAGCTTGCGCCTTCAAAGATGATCGGTCGACCGATAGGACGGCTGGGAACGTGGAAGACAAGGACCCTTCCCAAAGGATGCCTGATCTCCTCGGCATCAACGCGAAGATGCAATGCCTCCAGCAACCGATGCGAGACACCTTGCAAATGTTGGTAGGCATTGGTGCCACAGACCTGCCGGGTCGCATCGTCGACCCCGAGAATCATTTTCCCTCCCCGTTCATTCGCCAAAGCACAACAATACCGGATCAGCTTGGACTCGGGATACGAATCCTTCGCCTTCTTGAATTCAAGATTTTCACCTTCGGCTTGGCCAAGCCATTGATCCAGTTGTTCGATGGTCGTGTTCATCATGGTGCTGTAATCTTTTCCCTTCGCTGGTTCTTGATGTCGCGGATGTCGTTAGCGATCTCGATGAAGGCCCATTCGCCCACTCGGCGATTGCTGTTTCGACACAGCCTGCAAAACGGATTCATACTATCCGCAAACAAGGCCGTCCAGCAAGCTCAACCCTTGGAAAACATTATGAATCCTGAATCATTTATACTTTGCGTGGGTGCCTTTTTAGACTGGATAACAGGATGGACGGGATAAATAAGTTAGCAGATCCTATTAATCCTGTAATCCTGTCAATTTACAGAAGTAAAGGTTTCATCCGATCGAAGTATATGCCCGGGCAACGTGAATCTGGTCTGAGGATTCATCATTCCTCGCTCCGCGTACTCCGCGCCTCCGCGAGAGGTTCCTTGTCCTGCGCTTGGTTCACGCGGAGCAGCGGAGCCGCGTAGGGAGGGGTTTGAATTGTTGCATGGGCACTGTGCCCCTTTTTCCCGGACGAGGATAAACAACGATTTGCGATTTTTGATAAGAAACTTGGGTTATGTGACCCATTGACAAGGAGAAGGGTCCTATTTATAGTGTCGCGATCGATGAGGGGGTGGGTCGCGAGGCTCGTTAGGACACGTATGGCTATCTTGTATCGTTTTTCTGAATATGAGCGCGAGGTCGGCATTGAAGAACGCCGCATCAGCTACAACGCGCTGGTGCCTCCTCCCGAAAAGGACGAACAGGGCCAGGATGTTGCCCTCCCTTTGAAGCCCCTGCATCTTCGCCCCGTGGAAATCGCGCGGTTGGTGACTCCCTACGCCGGGCGCAACTTGTCGGCCCAGTTTAAGGCCGTTGCCCCGCTTGCGATCTATCTGGCTCTCTTCCAGTTTCTGGTTCTCAACCGGGTGCTGGAAAACGCGTGGCAGATTGGTTTGGGCCTCGTGGCGGTCATCGTCGGACTCGTGTTTTTCCTCGAAGGGCTGAGCTACGGACTGATGCCGTTTGGTCGCATCCTCGGGGATAAATTACCGATTCGCTCGCCCCTTTGGCTGGTTCTGCTGCTGGTCTTCCTGCTGGGCATCGGCGTTACTTTTGCCGAGCCCGCCATCGGCGCGCTTCAGACTGCGGGTTCCATCGTTGATGTCAGGAAGGCTCCGATCCTCTATGCCATGCTCAACCACTATACAACTGCCTTGGTATTGGTGGTTGGAGCAGGCGTGGGACTGGCGGCTGTGCTGGGAACGGCCCGTTTCCTTTACGGGTGGAGCCTGAAGCCCCTGCTATATATTTTGGTTCCACTCTCGTTGTTGCTCTCGTTGTATTGCGCCTTGAACGACAATCTCTCTCCCACTCTGGGTCTGGCTTGGGATTGCGGCGCGGTCACCACCGGCCCCGTCACCGTGCCCTTGGTCCTGGCCTTAGGAATCGGCATCGCCAGTTCCGCCGGCAAGGGCAACTCTTCGCTTTCGGGCTTTGGAATCGTCACCCTGGCGTCCTTGTTTCCGGTTTTGGCCGTGATCGGGCTGGCGATTTATGTGAATGCCACAACGACGACGCAGGAGATCATTGCCTTGGCCGACGAAAGCCTCAAGAACGCCGCCGCCAGTGGGGGATGGCGGGATCTCTTGTCAAAGACGCCCTATCTGGAGATCGTGGGCGGCGTACGCGCCATCGTTCCACTGGTGATCTTCCTCTATTTCATCCTGAAGGTGCTGCTGCGCGAACGGTTGACCGATGTCAAATTATTGATCTATGGGCTGGTTCTGGCCATCCTCGGAATGTGCATCTTCAATGTCGGCCTGACGTTTGGGCTATCCCAACTCGGAAACCAGACCGGCAGCATTGTTCCGGCAGCCTTTGCGTCCATTTCATCCGTCAGTGGTTCGCCGCTCTACTCCTGTGCGATCGGCATCGCCCTGGCCCTCTTTTTTGCATGGGCACTTGGCTTGGGGGCGACGTTGGCTGAGCCCGCCCTGATGGCCCTTGGAATGACGGTCGAAAACCTTACTAACGGTGCGTTTAAGAAGAAGCTGCTGGTGATCTCCGTTTCCTTGGGGGTGGCGTTCGGTATCGCTCTGGGCGTTGTCAAAATCGTCTTCGACATCCCTCTGCTCTATTTGCTGGTGCCTTTTTATGCCGTCTCGCTGCTGCTGTCTTGGTTATCCACCGAAGAGTTTGTCAATGTGGCTTGGGACAGCGCCGGGGTGACGACCGGGCCGGTGACCGTGCCCCTGGTCCTAGCGATGGGTCTTGGTTTCGGGAATGCGCTCGGGGTGGTCGAGGGTTTTGGCATCCTATCTATGGCGTCCATCGGCCCGATCATATTCGTTTTGATTACAGGTTTGATTGTTCGTTGTAAGCAAGCCAAAGCCGCCGTCGTCGTCGGCGTTGAATGAAATAGGGAGATAGATCAATGAAAACCGTGCGTCATCAGATGGTCGTATTGACTGACGTGTCACTTATCACGTGCATCGTGCAGCGAGGCATGGCCGACAAGGTCATCAAGGCGGCATACCGTGCCGGGGCCCAAGGTGCAACGGTTTCCTTTGCCCGTGGCATGGGCGTTCGCGAGCGATTGGGCGTCTTGGGCGTGGCCGTCAATGTTGAAAAAGAGGTCATTCGGATCGTGGTTTCGTCCGAGCAGGTCGACCGGGTTTTCGATGCCATGTATCTGGCGGGACAACTCGACACTCCCGGCATGGGCATCATGTACACCAACCGCCTCGAGAAGGCGGCAACCTACATTCCACCCGAGCTGATGCAACGCATAGAGGAAAAAAATGCCACAGTCTGAACATCCGATGGATTCCGGCCAATCGCAGGACCACACGACGGGCTATAAGTTGATTGCCTGCGTGTCTGCGCAGGGGACGACCGGGCCGATTGTCGAGTCCCTCTATTCGGATTTCGGCATCGTCTCCTGCAACGTCATGCTTGGACGCGGAGGCTCCGGGCATGACCGTTCCTTCGGGATTGAGGTGGAAGTCCTAGAAATCGTCGTTTCCGCCGAACGCTCCGACGAGGTGTTTGAATACCTCTACGAGAAGCTGGATGTGCGCAACCAGCCGCGCTGCTTCATCTATCAACAGGACCTCGGCCGATCAAACGAATACCTGCTTCCCCCCGACCAACAACAGGTGCAACAGTGAAAGATTTCTGGCTATGTTTCGTGCCGTTGTTTGTGGCCGTTGACGCCATAGGGGTTCTTCCCATGTTCGTCACCCTGACCGAGGGAGTGGACGCGATTCGTCGGCGCGGCATCATCCTCCAGTCTGTCACGACGGCATCGGTGGTCGCGGTGGCGTTCCTATGGCTGGGCCCGGTTCTGCTGCGGTTTCTGGGCATTTCGGTTCCAGACTTCATGATTGCGGGCGGCATTCTTCTGCTGGCTATTGCGCTGTCGGATCTTCTCACGGGAGTGAAGCGGCAGCGCGAGCCTGATCCCGACAGCCCCGGCGCAGTGCCCATCGGCGTTCCGCTCATCACGGGTCCGGCCGTGCTGACCACCTGCATCCTGCTCAGGGACATGCATGGACGGTGGGCCACAACGGCCGCCGTGGTGGTGAACATTGCCTTGGCCGGAGTGGTATTCCTCGCTGCAGGGCCCATCACCCGCACGTTGGGCAAGACGGGCACAAAGACGGTGTCCAAGCTTGCCAGCCTGCTGCTGGCGGCCATCGCCGTCATGCTGGTTCGCAAGGGCGTTTCGGGGGTATTGGCCTCTTCGGCAGGATAGCAATCCAATGTCGAACATGGCCAAGTTTCCAACGTCATCGCGGTGTAGATAGGGTGGGGGGCGGAACCAGTAGCCACGTTTGGCCGTGCACAGCGAAAGAAGGGTCAACCCTTTGAGGCGGCCTTTACCTTGCCTGCCAGATCCTTGCCGAGAACTTGTTGGATCTTCATGTATAGGCTTGGATTGAGTTGCTTCAGGTTGCGCAGTTTTTCCTGCTGCCATGAAATATATCCGACTTCGCCGACGGCCTGGACGTCTGCCGAGGCCGGATCGCCGGTCAGAAAACTCATTTCAGCGATGAAGCTTCCGCGCTCGAGTTCAGCGATTTTCTTCTGGGCTTTCACGACCTCCACCCGTCCGGATAGAATCAGTGAAAGATCCTCCTGTCGGTCGCCCTTTTTAATCATCATCTGGTCTTTGGCGACACAGGTCTGTCCGGTTTGCCAGAAATAGAGGAATTCATTGTGCGACATGCTCGAAAAGACCCGGTCATACAGGTCGACCAAATCGGCGGGCAGCTCGATCGGACGGCGTTCGCGGATGATCCGGACCACGTGGTACAGGTTGAACAGGACGAAGGCAACGTTCCAGCATGCGGCATTCGGGTTGTCTCTCATGAGGGCGGAAGAAAACATGCTCGACTGGGAGAACATCAGGATGATGCGCAACCACAAAACATCCTTGATGGCAAGGGCGACGAGACCCATTACATAACCGAGATTTAATACGATGATTTGTGTCATGATAAAAATTTCTCCTGAGATTTATTCGCCTACGACAGGCGGTTGATTGAAGTTTGCGGAGCCTTGGAACGATGGCAGACGAGCGGTTGCATAACGGGGGGCATTTTAGTTGTGCACAAATCTAGACACAAGAAATATACTGGCAAATTAGAGTGAATTCGCTACCTTGCTGTTCGTCATGGGTTGGGTTGTTGTCAGACGGACATATACGAAGAAGGGAGTTACATGAAAACACACTATCTTGCCCTAGGTGCATTTGTGCTTCTGGGTGGTATGGCGTATGGAGTGGATTTGGGGCCCGGCAGGGCCGCGTTTGATCGAGGGGAATACGAAGAGGCCTACAACCAATTTTCGGCCGCCTTCCGCGAAGACCCGTCCGATCTGGAGGCGAATCTTGCGCTGGGCGAAGCCGCCTATATGAATAAAAAATATTCGCACGCGGTTTTTGCCTTTGAGCGGGTCCTGATGGCGGAGCCCGACCATGAGAAGGCGCTGCTGGGAATGGCTCTGGCCCTGCAGGCTCTGGGTCGTACGGAAGAGGCACTGGAGGCCTTTGCCGCGGTTGGGGCCACGACCAAGGACAATGCAATCTACGGCGAGGCGATCGCCGAACTCGAAGCGGCCTTGAAGAAGGGGGAATCCCGGTTTTCCGCGATCACCGAGGTTTCCATCGCCGCCGTCTACGACGACAACGTCAATTATGGAACGGACAACAACCTGCTGCTGCCGGGCGGAGCGAGCAAGGAGACCGCCGGGATCGAGGGGAGTGTCGATGTTTATGGAACCTATGATGTCGGTGCGCGAAACAACTGGGTCCTGATCGGTGGACTGGGCCTGTTCAACAGCTGGTACGATGTGGCACCGGAACAGGAGGTTGCCAACGTGCGCGGCTACACCGGCGTGCGCCGGATAGGCAAGGAGAGCATGGTCGAACTGGCGGGTCGTGCCGAACGCCTCTGGTATGGGCATTCGGCGTTGGTGGACCTGTTTGCCGCCGATGCCGCCTACCTTCGGAGTGTTTCGTCGTCCGACTGGTTAAAAACCGCCCTGACAGTGGAGCAGCGCAACTTTGACAAGGATTTCGATCCAGCCGGATCACGCGACTCCGTCTATGTCTCGCTGGGGCAAAGCTGGAATCATTGCTTCGGCGGCAGCAGAAATAACTACATTGGCCTTGGCGGGGATCTGTTCTGCGAAGATGCCAAGAGTGGATCCGACACCTATCGTGGGTTCCGTCTCCGCTTGGATGGCCAGGTCGAACTTCCCGGTGCCGTGCTGGCCTATGCCGGCGGACGCTATCGAATGGCGGACTACGACGATCCGGATCTCTTCTCAACCACCGAGCGGGAAGATGATCGGTGGGACCTCGTTGTCGGGGTAAAGAAAAGCGTCTCCGAGCGGCTGATGCTTGATCTGCAGGCCATGCATATTCGGAACGATTCGAACAGCGCGGCGTACGACTATGAGCGAAACAGGGTTAGCCTTACTGCAACCTTCAAATTCTAGGAGTCTCTGTATGAAAATGATTGTAACGATGTTGGGGATGGTTCTGTTGGCGGCATTCGTCCAGGCGGAGCCGATTGGAATGGTTGTGGCGATCCAAGGGCGGGCCGTGGCCGTGGATTCCGGGGGCGCGTCGCGCACCTTGGCGATGAAGTCGGATATTGAGCTTAACGATACGATCAAGACGGAAGCTGACGCGCGGGTCCAGATCATGATGCTGGACGATTCGCTGGTCTCTATCGGTGCCAGCAGCGAGATGACGATCGACGAATATATCTACAATCCGTCCGATGCCTCGGACAATGCGTTCGGTGCCAACTTGGGTAAGGGGGTTTTCCGGACGGTGAGCGGAAAAATCACGGACATGAATCCGGAGCGGTTTAACGTCAAGACCCGCCGGGCAACCATCGGGATTCGCGGGTGCGACCTGGGCTTCGATACCACCGGAGCCGATGCGGACCAGATTGCCGTGATGGCGATTCCCAAAGGGAAAAAGATTTTCATTGCGGCGAGGCAGGGGAAAAAAACCACCATTATTGAATCGCCATCCGTCGTGATGGTCAGCGATCGGGGGGGAATCGACCAAAGAATGCTCCCCCGTTCCCAGATGCAGATGCTGCAACAGGGAACGACCCCAAATGCCGGAATGCCGGTTGTGGAAGGAAGCGATCCAGGGGCAATGTTCTCCGATTTCCTGAGCCAAACCAGAACGTTGACCCAAGCGGCGTTCGCTCCGGTTGTCGATTCGACGGTGGTTGAGGGAACAGAAATGGGAGAATCCTGCGAGTGCTCCTCCTCCGAGCCTCCCTACTCCGAAGGGGAATACTTGCAAGGTCCTTCTTCCGGATATTAGCCGAAATTGCTGAACTAGGCATGATTGCGAATTGAATTCATGAAAAAAAGGCTCCTCCCTCTCATGGTCGGACTCTTCCTGCTATTGGTGGGGGCCTTCTGCTATGTGTTCGAACCGCCGATCCTGGTGGATCTTTCCCGCCGCGCCTTCGACGTTTTCCTGAAAAAGCAGGCCAAGCCCGTTCAGAGCGGGCAGATCGCCATCGTCGATATCGACGATGCCTCGATGGAGGCCTACGGGCAATGGCCGTGGCCGCGCTACCGGTTGGCCGAGCTGGTGGACCGCCTGTGGCAGCAAGGTGCCGCCGTGGTGGTATTCGACGTCATCTTCGTCGAGCCCGACCGCACCTCCCCGACGGAGCTGATGGAGGAGTGGCGGGAAAACTGGGGTGGCGAGGTGGCGATCGAAGGCATCGGGCAGGAGTGGTGGGACTACGATGCGCTCTTTGCCGAAGCCTTGGGCAGGGGCGCTTCGGTGCTGGGTTGTTTCCTGTATGGCTCCGACGGCCCGGTCGAGGCGCTCGCAATCGGCGATGAATCCTATTATCGCGGCGTGTTTTTCGAAAAGGGCATGCCGGATCGGGCGTGGCTCCCGCAGGCGGAAAACGTGCAGGCACCGATCAAGCTGCTGGCGGCCCAAGCTGCGGGGCAGGCCTTCATCAACACGGTTCCCGATCGCGACTACATGATTCGCGCAACGCCGCTGGCCTATGCCTATGGTCCCGGGCGCATCTATCCCTCGCTGGCCATGGAGGCGATCCGGCTCTATGCCGAGGCGGACAAGGCGGGCATTATCTACGACGACCTTGGTGCCGACGGCGTGCGGCACATCCAGGTGCTGGACGGAACCATTCCCACCGACGCCCAGGGCCGACTGACCCTGAACTACCGGACCACGCGGTTTCCGTACCATTCTGTGAAGGATGTTCTGGCCGGTCAGGTTCCGCCGGATGCGTTCCTAGATAAAATCGTCTTTGTGGGAACGTCGGCGGCCGGATTGCAGGATCTGGTCTCAACGCCGATTCATGAGGAGTTTCCCGGTGTCGAGGTGCATGCGACGGCGGTCGACAACATTTTGACGGGCGACATCCTGAGGGAACCGCGCGGCATGTTTACTTGGAATCTCATCGGTATGCTGCTCGGCGGCATCGTGGTGGTGCTGATGGTGGTGCGCGCGCCGTCGCTCATCTCCTTCCTGATCCTGCTGATGGCGGAAGCGGCGGCGGCCGGACTGGGCTACTGGCTGCTGAGCGCGAAAAACCTGGTGGCCAATCCCCTGGAAACCATGGTCGTCTGGAGCCTGGTCTTCGTGGGCATGGTGGCGGTGAAATACTGGCAGGAGGAGCGCGGTCGGAAACGGGTGCGCGGCATGTTCGGAACCATGGTTTCGACCGAGGTGCTCAAATACCTCGAAGCCAACCCCGACAGCTTTTCACTCAAGGGCGTGCGCGCGGAGGCCACCATGTTTTTCTCCGATGTCGCGGGCTTTACCACCATCTCGGAACAGCTGGCCCCGGAGCGGCTGGCGGAGCTGCTCAACCGCTATCTCAGCCCCATGACCGAAATCATCATGCGGCACGGCGGCTACGTGGACAAATACGAGGGCGACGCGATCATGGCCGAATGGGGCGTGCCGTTCCCGCTGGATAACCATGCGGCGGCGGCCTGTCTCGCCGCGCTGGAGCAACAGGAAAAGCTGGCGGAGCTGCGCGGTCATTTGAAGCAGGAGTATGGCCACGAGCTGCACGTCCGAATGGGGATCAACAGCGGGACGGTGACGGCCGGCAACATGGGCTCGGAAAACCGCTTTTCCTACACCGTCATGGGCGACGCCGTGAACCAGGCCTCGCGCTTCGAGTCGGGCAACAAGCCGTATGGAACCTCCATCATGATCGGCGAAACCACGCGCGAGGCCGTTGGTGACCAGTTCGAGGTCCGCCTGCTGGATCTGCTGGTGGTGAAGGGAAAGACCAAGCCGATCCGCGTGTACGAGCTGCTGGCACGGAGCGGGGAGCTGCCGCCGGAGAGGAAAAAGGCGGTTGCCTTGTATGAAGAGGCGCTGGGCCTCCACTGGGAAAGACGCTTCAACGAGGCGTTGGTAAGACTGGAAGAGGCGCTCCGGTTCGGCGATGATCCGCCCTCCACCATGCTGAAGCGCAGAATTGAACGCTATATCGAGCAGCCGCCGGACGAAGGCTGGCAAGGCGAATATGTGAACACGAGTAAGTAGGTTGATATGAAAATCTCATTCCTTGGAACACGGGGCGGATTCCCGATGGGCGGACAGACCAGTTGCACTCGCATCGAGGCGGATTGCGGCTCGCTGGTGATTGATCTCGGCTCGACCCGACTCTTCGAAAACCCGGCGTGGATCGCGGCGGCCGATCACGTGTTGATGACCCACCTGCACCCCGATCATGTCGCCCATCTGGCCAGTCTGATCATTGCCCGGCTTAATATGCCCGGAGTTGAGGATCCGGTTTCCTTTGTCGCTCCCGAGTCGGTTGGCGACTATCTCAATGATGCCAAGCTGGGACAGGTTCCGGGCTGGCGACAGGAAGCGGGCGTTCCGTCCAAATGGAACGGATTTTCCCTGCACGCCGTTCAAACCCTCCACCCGAGAATCAACCATGCCTACCGGATCTCAGATGGCCATGCGACGCTCGTCTGGACCGGCGACTGCACCTATTCCAAGGAGCTGGCCGGGTTTTGTTCCGGCGCGGACGTGGTGGTTTGCGAGGCGTCGATGAAGGACTGCAACCAGAAGAACGCCGACGAGTGGGGCCACATGACGCCGTCCACGTTCGCCCGCCTGATGAACGAGGCGCAACCCCGGATCGCCGTGACCACCCACTACACCGAATTGGAACCCGCCGATTTCGCGAACGCGGTCCGGCCCTTGCTCGACGCAACCATCCCATTGGTTCCGGCCTATGATGGTTTCGAGCTGGAGATTCCCAAGGCAGGTTGATTTTGAATAATCCTATAAACGGCAGTTAAGCGGTGCCTTTTCCGGCCCCTTTTCTCCTCGGTTGATACTTACCCTTTACTGAACCGGTTCTCTTTCAACCGCCACCACGGTGTTGTACAGGCCATAATGCGTCAGGCCCTTATGGCTTTCGATGCCCGTGTATCGCAGCGACGCGTCTTCATAGCGACGGAAGGCGAACACGGCCTGATCCATTTGCTCGGTGTTTACTTGGCGTGCTTAGCGGCTTTGGGTGAGATGATACCACGAAGCACGGGAGGACGCAGGTTTCTCTATTTGCAACGAATGAATGAAAAGCAGCGAATGGGAATTATTGCCGCTTCGCTGCCGTCGCTGTGCTCCAGCCTTACTCCGTATGTGCCACCAAATCATTTTGCCAAATCTCCCTTCGTGAACTTCGTGCCTTCAGCGTAGCGGGTGGTGCAAAGACGCGAATATGAACTATCCTCAACCCGTCTTTCGGTATTTGACCCTGGAAAAATTATAACGACGGCTGGTTTGCAATCCATTGTGCCAAAAGGCGTGCTCCAAATAGCGTCGCCCCGGCGGCTTGATACGGCGTTGAGGATTCGAGCCACGCGGTACCCGCAATATCGATATGCGCCCAAGGGATCTCTTCCGGGACAAACTCCTGTAGAAAGGCTGCGGCCGTTGCCGTGCCGGCACCTCCCGATTTGCAGAGGTTGGAGAGGTCGGCAAAGTCGGACTTCATTTCGTCCGTGTATTCCTTGTAAAGAGGAAGCTGCCAGAGGCGTTCGCCGGCTGCAGCGGCAGATTTGGTCAGCGCTTTAATCAACGCATCATCATTGCCCAGTACGGCAGCAGCGGCGGAGCCGAGCGCAACAATAACGGCACCGGTGAGCGTGGCCAGATCTACTATGGCACGCGGTTTCATATCGGCGGCAATGCCCAATGCATCCGCCAAAACGAGACGGCCCTCCGCATCGGTGTTGAGGATTTCTATCGTTTTCCCGTTGTAGGCTTTAACAATGTCGCCGGGTCGCGTGGCACGGTCTCCGGGCATATTTTCCACGGCTCCGAGAATGCCGACAACCGGAATATCAACGTTCATGCGGGCAATCATCTGCATAGCCGCAAGAACCGCCATGCCTCCGCATTTGTCATAGCGCATCCAACCCATTCCTTTTCCCGGTTTGAGCGTGATGCCGCCGCTGTCGAACGTGACGGTTTTCCCGACCAGTACAATCGGCTTGTCTTGGGGATTCTTCCCGGTGTGTTTCAGAATGATCAGCCGCGCGTCCTGTGCGCTGCCTTGTGCTACGGAGAGAAGGGCAGCGCAGCCTTTTTTCCGCAGCTCTTTTGAATTGAGAATCTGACAATCAAGGCCGGTCTCTTTGGCCATGCTTTCTGCCCAATCCGCAATCTTTGCGGGGGGAGCTTCGTTCGCGGGAAGGTTGGCAAGATCAGCGGTGCTCAGTAAGGCGAATCCTTGTGCTTCGGCGGTTTTGATGGCTGCATGATGCTGAGTTTTTCCAACAAAGGTGATCGAGGTTTGCCGGGCAGGTTTGTTTTTGGATTTAAACTGCGTAAATTCATACGTTCCCCACGCTGCGCCTCGGCCCACGAGGAGTTGGTAGTCTTTGTCCGGCACTTCGTTGAGTGGACTTTCAGCCGAAACAGCAAAGCTGTTCGCTCCGGCACTGCGGCCGGCACGAACGGCGGCAGCGGCCGCCTGTTCCAAGAGCCCGTTGTGAAAAAAACGGGCGTCTCCAATGCCGGCGACAATCAGGCGTTTTGCTGGAATATTGAGCGTTGATGAAAGAGGAAGTACGGCAACCTGTCCGGCCTCGCCCTTGAACGAGATGTTCTCTGTGATCTCTTTTACCCACGCCGCCATCGAGGGGTCCGCTTTTGACAGAAGGGCGGTTTTGCCTCGGAAGAAAATCAGCAGAGCATCTGTTTTCTGTTGGGCAAGAGAGGTTCTTGATGTTGAAATTTTCATGGGACTATTGTGGGTCGGCAGCAGGGCGATAATTAGCCGCGAGTCCCATCTCGGAAATCAGTTGTTCAAAGTTCATTTTCCGTTGTCGGCTGTCTTCGTAGTAGATGGTGACGGTTTTTTCATCGAGGTTATACGTGCAGTCGAGAACGCCCTCTCTGCGAACGGATTCATCGACGTATTTCTCATACTTTTCCTGAGCACTGTCATTCCATCTTTTGTCGAAGGCCCAGTAGCCGGGCTGGTTGATGTTTTGCTGTAGAATGTTTGTGAAGAGAGGATTGCCAATCTGGGTTGCAATGCAGGTCGTTGAACTGTTATAAATGTCAACTTTTCCCGATGCATCAGTCACTCCAATAATCGCGTATTCCATACAGTATTTAATGGCTTCTGCAAGGGTTTTGTTTGTCATACCCGGGACCGAATATTGTGCGGTTGCTGCTTCCTCGCGGAAGCAGCCGAGCTTGTCCATGAACGCGCGGGTTTTTCGTTCCTGTTTACAGCCTGATCCAATAATGAGCAGGGCCGTGAGCAGTGCTGTGTATAAAATTTTCATGAGTATTCTCCAGATCAGAGCTGCGGAAGCAGCTCAACTTCCTGCATGAAGGGATATTGATAGATCTCTCTCCATTTAGGCGGCTCCAGTATACGTCCTTCTGTGTTCAGGAAAAGACCTTCCTGCAAAAGATCTCGAAATATGCCGATGCGGTCTACGGCATCGGGGTAAACTTTTTCAAAAAAGTAGCAGAAATCGTCGTAATACGATTGTGCTTCTGCATATTTGCCCTGAAGTTGCAGCACGAGGCCTAATGAAACCATGGCGCTCGGACTGTCCGGGGCGAGCTTGATCATTTGGCGCAAATGTGTTTCCGCGTCTGCATACTCGCCGGACATCATTAAATATTGCGCATTCTTCAGGTGGGCGAGAGCTGCCTCGTTCGGGTAGTGCCGGATGAGTTCTTTTGAGGCGCTCAGGATCTGTTCAGGGTTGTTGGACAAGATGGCGGTATCGAGCTGGGTTTTCTGAACGGAAAGCTCCGGAGGAGCCTCTTTTTCGTGGTAAAAAACGCGTATGCACAACAGAACCAAAATAGTCGAAAAAACAATGATTGTGTCCGTTCGGTCCGCTTTAACCTTGCGGGCCAGCTTGAAAAGAAAGCCGGTAATCCGTCCTTGACCGTATTGGCGGTGTTGGTGCGTGGCCTGAAGGTTGATGGTCAGTGCGGCGGTTGCCGGATTGAGGTTGAGAGCGGCTCCGTTTTCGAGCGAGAGTGCGTGCTGCTCCATAAAGTTTTGGAGAATCAGGCGCGAAAAGTCATCCAGCAGGCTGCAGTTGGGATCTGCGGTTCTGAGGGACTCAAAAACAACAAAATTTTGTAGTACGGGAAAGGCTTTTTCGTCCTGAGAAGCCTTTTTCCAGCGGAGGAGATTCTCTATCCCGGGCAGACGCCCGGATTCGCGCATGCGGTCTATCGTGGTATTTTTCTGCATTTGCGGGAGATCGAGCCACAGCAAGGGGGTGATCATGGGAAATCCTTCGAGGGGGTGCATGTTGCCCCGCCGGTAGGATTTTGAGAAAAGTCCGGAGTTGTTGTCCCAGAACTGATCAATGATGCTCTGTTTCAGGTTGGTTCTTTCCTCTTCAAACCAATGCGGTTTGGGCTGATCGGTCGGTACTTGGTCCTGAAGGCGGTTGAGGGCTTCAATTTCGGTCAAGAGAAAGATGGCCAGATCAACGGATACCAGATCGGAGGCATAGAGGGTGGAATCGATCGGTTCAGCCTGGTTTTGCCAGCTGTAGATTTTTCTGCGCTTGGGATCAAAATGGCTCAGCATCCATTGAATATGACGCCGGAGCAGGGGAAGTACAGCGGTCAGCCATTCCTGATTTTTTCGGACCTGCCAGACCCTTTCCGCTGTTTTCGCCATCAGGGGTTTTGGGGCTTCCGGAGAAAGGTTGACGGAAAAGGGAGAGATGTTGGTCGGAAGTGCCCCGGCGTTCGTCTGGAGCTTTAAGGCGCAGAGCAGAAGATCTTCAGCAATCCTCGGATCAATCAGGCTCCACGCGTGTGCCAGTGGAAAGAGTTCATTGATATTGAACTGCGGAGTATCTGAATCGGAGGATTGACTCCACGGAAGCGGGATGCGTCCTTCGGCCGGGCGAAGCGCTTGAATCATCCGTTCGACGCATATGACTAAAAGTGCATCAAGGCCAGAAAGATCTTTTGCCAATTCTGCGGCACCTTTGCGGGCGTTCAGTTCGCTCTGAATCCACTCTTCAATAGGGGTTGAAAGGTAGGTTTCCGCTATTTGCGCGGCTTCTTCCCTGTTCGCACACTTACTGATCAGGCAAAAATGATGATTCCGCTGTTTCAATAAAACACCGGTGTCACGACCTTCTATCCATTGAATCTCGTTTTGCTTTTTAATCCGGTGTTCTGCCTCGGAATCGATCAACTCACAGTCGGGAATGCCGATGGTTCGGCCCCACAAAACGCCGGGTTCCGGGCAGAAAACTTCAGCGCCGAATTGTTGCTTTCTTCGTTGAAGGTAGGCGCAGAATCCGTTGGCCAGCAGGTTGATGCGACTTTTTTTGGAAACCGGAATATGGAGTGTCCACGCTTCAGTCACGTCGGAGTTCGGGATAATGTGTCCGACGGCGGTTCGGGTTCGGAAAAAACGCTCGGGATTACTTTGCAGCGATTCCGTTCTGCAGTTCCGGGGTACAAATGTCCAATCGGATACCCATGGATGTTGCGGATAGCGTTGAAAGATTAAGTGCATCAAAAGATAGTGTTTGTTCGCTTTCTGTTCTTCAAGCGAAAATCCCTTCAAACCTGCATTTCATTTTTTGGAATTCAATCGTTGACCCCGAGGTGGGAGTTCATGTTGAATCCCCGCTTCCCTTACCTATAATGGGTGAATTGTGCGCTTTTATAAATTAACCGAGTAAGGAGTCCCATGGCTGTGTCAAAGAAAAAAGCGTCCGCAAAAACGGCGGATACTAAGAAAACGGCGGAATCCACCCCCTCAAAATCTGAAAAAAAGAAAACTTCGGTCAAAAAAACCTCCCCCAAAAAGACGACTTCTAAGAAAAAAACGGCGACAAAGGCATCGGTTAAAAAATCGGCACCTGTGGAGAAGCGGGCATCCGAAAGCACGTCGACGGAAGAAACGGCACCGGTTTTTGTTCCGCTGAAAACGGCGGCTGTGCCCGGACAGATGGTGGAAGCCCCGCAGAAGAAGGAGGCGGTAAAGAAGAAAGTTTCGTCCAAAACCGCGAAAAAAGCGGATTTCAAGAAGGCAACGGTTGCGAAGTCGAAAAAAGCGGTTTTGGTCGAGCTGGATACTAAATCGTCTGTTGCTGATGCGGTGGCGGCGGTAGAGCAGGTTACGGCCGGCGGGGTTTCGTTGATGGAGCGTGAAGAACGCAATGACCGTATTAAAGAGCTGATGGCGCTGGCGTCTGATCACGGCTTCCTGACGTACGAAGACATCAACGAGGCGTTCCCTGAAGATTTGGTGGTCATCGAGGATGTCGAAAAGATTGTCGGCCTGCTGCAGAGCATGGAAATCGATATCATCCGGCAGGATGATGTGGAAGAATATCAGGCCCGCATGGAGAAGGAACAGGCGGATCGTCAAAGTGCCAAGAGCGATGTGCTGGACGACCCGGTCCGTATGTACCTGAAGCAGATGGGGCAGGTGCCGCTGTTGACGCGTGAGCAGGAAGTGGAAATTTCGATGCGCATTGAAGAAGCGGAGATTGCCACCACACAGATGTTTAATCGGCTGGGCTGTGCTACCGAGGCCTATCTGGGCGTGATTGACCGTTTGGAACAGGGGAAAGAGCGTTTTGACCGTATTATCTCCGATAAGGCGCTGAAGGATCCGGATGATCCGAACTCAACGATGACGCGCGAGGAATATTTTGAAGTCCTCTCCAAAGTGCTCAATGGAATTGAGCGCAACAGCGGCCTGAAGTTGAAATATTATATTGAAGCGACAAACGCGAAGAAGGACAGCGCTGAAGAAAAGAAGGCCCTCAAGCTTTTCAGTGGGGCGCAGGATCGCCTCTCCGAGTATTTCAAGGAGCTGCATTTTAAGCAGAAAGCCATCGAGGATATTGTGCCGGAGGTGGATCAGTATCATCATAAGTTGTTGCACCTGTTGGAAGAGGATGATCGTCTAAGTAAGAGTCGCGCCAAGGGGGCCAAGAGTGAGCTGAAGGAAATTCACAAAGAGCTGAAGGAGCTTGAAAACTACCTCCAGATGGATCATAAAGAGTTTCTGGCACACTATGATGCGCTGCGGATTTGGTTGCGTAAAGGACTGAAAGCCAAGACAGAAATGATTGAAGCCAATCTGCGCTTAGTGATCAGTATTGCCAAAAAGTACACCAATCGCGGGCTCTCGTTCCTCGATCTGATTCAGGAGGGGAACATGGGGCTGATGAAGGCGGTGGAAAAGTTTGAATACCGCCGGGGGTATAAATTCAGTACGTACGCTACATGGTGGATTCGACAGGCGATCACCCGATCGATTGCGGATCAGGCCCGCACGATTCGTATTCCGGTGCACATGATTGAAACGATCAATAAACTGATGCGTATCCAGAAGCAGTTGCTTCAGGAATTTGGGCGTGAAGCCACCCCCGAAGAGTTGTCCGATGAAATGGAGCTTCCGGTTGAGCGCGTCCGTGCCATCCTGAAGATTGCCCAGCAGCCGATCTCCCTGCAGAGCCCGATTGGGGACAGCGATGATACGCATTTCGGCGACTTTATTGAGGACAAATCTGCTGAAAAACCGGATGAAATGACCGCCTTCAGTCTGCTCAAGGAAAAAATCGGCGATGTGCTCCAAACGCTGACCGAGCGTGAGCAGGAAGTGCTGACGCTGCGTTTCGGGCTGGTGGACGGATATCCGCGTACGCTGGAAGAAGTGGGCCGCAAATTTAATGTCACGCGGGAACGTATTCGTCAGATTGAGGCGAAGGCCCTGCGTAAAATGCGCCACCCGACTCGTATCCGCAAACTCGAAGGGTTCCTCGACGGGGAATAAAGTTTCTTCGACGCGCTGTGCTTCTGCGGCTTAATCCAGAGTAAGGTTGCCGTGGATGCGCAGGTGTTTGCGTTCGCGGTCCACCTGAAGGTTTTTTCCGGGGAATGCGATCGGGAGTTTTTCAAACAGCATGGCTTGGACCTTGTCCCGGATCTCGGTTTTGAGTTCGGAGGGAACGCGATCAAGGGTTGAAAGACGGATGTCGACGACATAACCCGGGCCAAACTTTGAGCCAAAACCAGCTGAGTAGGAAGCACCTACGTTAAACAGGCCGTCCATCTCCGGGCTGGAGGTTGTTCCTTCAGCGCGGCGTGCAGGGTGCAGGCTGAACTGATCGCCGTAGAGCTGTTCAAGTTCTGCGTCGATTTCGTCAAAAACGGTTTTTAGCCGATTTTCCCATTCCATGGCTTTGGGGTGTCGCATAATGAAAAATAGAAAAAGCTTTAAGGGCAAATTTGGCAAGTGCGAACATGAGCGAATTGGGGAGGGCGAGAAGTCGGGTTTGTTCCGTTTTTCGATGTGCGCAAGCCGATTTTTTTGGGCGGTAGGGTTTGACATACGTCAGCCAATCCTTATTCTTCCGCGAAATTTCGTCAGAAATGGGTCAAAAAATCAAATGGAGGTTTAGCATAATGAGTGCTCCCACAACCAATAAAAAGCTGCTCAACTGGGTGGCGGAAATCGAAGCCATGTGCACTCCGGACCAGGTGGTTTGGTGTGATGGTTCCACGGAAGAATATGATCGCCTGATGGCCGAAATGGTCGAAAGCGGCGCAGCGATCAAACTGAATGAGGAGAAGCGCCCGAACTCTTTCGCCTTCAATTCCGATCCGTCCGACGTCGCTCGCGTCGAGAGCCGCACCTATATTGCCTCGCTCAAGGAAGAGGATGCCGGTCCGACCAACAACTGGATTGATCCCGTTGAGCTCAAGGGAATCATGAAGAAGCTCTATACGGGTTGCATGAAGGGCCGGACCATGTATGTCATTCCCTTCTCCATGGGTCCCATTGGCTCTCCGATCGCCAAGAACTGCATCGAAATCACCGACTCGCCCTACGTTGTGTGCAATATGCACATCATGACCCGCGTTTCCCCCGAGGTTCTGCGCCTGATCGAAAAGGAAGATTCTTTCATGCCGTGCCTGCACTCGGTCGGTGCTCCCCTTGAACCCGGCCAGAAGGATGTTCGTTGGCCCTGCGCCCCGCTGGAAGATAAGTACATCGCCCACTTCCCGGAAGAAGAGCTGATCTGGTCCTACGGTTCCGGCTACGGCGGCAACGCGCTGCTCGGCAAAAAGTGCTTGGCTCTGCGTATTGCTTCCTACGTCGCTTCCAAGGAAGGCTGGATGGCCGAGCACATGCTCATCCTCCGCTTTACCAATCCGGAAGGCAAAAAATTCCACATCGCGGCCGCTTTCCCGTCCGCTTGCGGAAAGACCAATCTGGCCATGCTCCAGTCCACCGTTCCCGGATGGAAGGTGGAAACGATTGGTGACGACATTGCCTGGATGAAACCCGGTCCGGATGGCCGTCTGTACGCCATCAATCCGGAAGCCGGCTTCTTCGGGGTTGCCCCGGGAACGTCCGCGGCCTCCAATCCGATGGCGCTTGCCAGCTGCTCGAAGGACACCATCTACACCAACGTGGTGGTTACCGATGACAAGGACATCTGGTGGGAAGACATGGGATATGACTGCCCCGGCGGCGGTGGTATTGACTGGAAGAACAATCCTTGGAAGCAGGGCGCGGTCGATGCCGACGGCAACAAGATCAAGGGTGCCCATCCGAACAGCCGCTTCACGGCCCGCGCCGCCAACTGTCCGGTCATCTGCCCCGATTGGGAAGATCCGGCCGGCGTTCCGATCGATATTCTCGTATTCGGTGGACGCCGCACCAACACCATGCCGCTTGTGCACGAAGCCTTCAGCTTCGACCATGGCGTTTACATGGGTGCAACCGCTTCCTCCGAGCCGACGGCTGCGGCGCTCGACCTCGGCAATGTAAAGCTCCGTTTCGACCCCTTCGCCATGACGCCCTTCATCGGGTACAATGGCGGCGACTACATGCAGCATTGGTTCGATATGGGTGACGAGCTGGGTGATAAGGCTCCGCGTTGCTTCTATGTCAACTGGTTCCGCAAGGACGAAAACGGCAAGTGGCTCTGGCCTGGATTTGGGGAAAACAGCCGCGTCCTGAAATGGATGTGCGACCGGGTTGAGGGCAAGGTTGATGCCCGCGAAACCGCCATCGGCCTGATGCCGATCGACGGGGATCTGACCCTTGATGGTCTGGACATTCCGGCAAATGACTGGGCCGAGCTGATGAAGGTCGATACGGAACTCTTCAAGAAGACCGTGGCCGATGCGGAAGAATACCTCGCTAAGTTTGGCGACAAGTTGCCTGCCCGTATGACCAAGCAGCTCGAAGCGATCAAGGCCCGCCTCGGCTAGTCCGGTTACAATCCGAAAGTGAAAAAAGCGTTCCGCGTGCGGGACGCTTTTTTTCTTTGATGCCTTGTGGACTGATGCCTCCTTCTGGGTCTGTGCCCTTGAAGCCGGGATTGCCGGGAGCCCTTTTTCAAAAGTTAACAAACGGACGGAAACGGCGGGTTGGCCAGCGGCCTTGCGGCCAGCTGCAGTAATTCCACCGCGTTATCATCACCCGCAACACGGTTCGCGTGGAGTGTCCCGCATTCGGCACAGCGATGAACGATGGTCCATTCTCCGTCCGCCCGCAGAGAAATGGCAATGGGTTCCATCAACCCGCCGCATTTGGCGGAGCGATCTCCGGGGCGATGGTCCAAATGGACACTCCAAAGGCAGTGCGGACAATGATTCCGGTTTCGGGTTCCAAGAGCTTGGAACGAAAAGGACGTGGAACATTTACGGCAACGAATAGTTGAATGCATAATAAAAACTGATCCTGAAATGATTACTGATAGAAAAGCAGGCCGAGCGTGTCGGGAAAGACACGTCAGCCTAAACATACACAAAACCGTCGGGTGCGGAGCTTATTTACGCAACCCGCAGCATTGCGGAATCAGATGTGCAGTTTGTATTCGTCATAAAACAAAGAGAAGATAGGTTGCTTCGGCAAGGTGAGGCAAACTTTATTCGTGAAAAGATGCAGGAGAATGTATCGGCAAAGTTTTGACACGGCGCTTTTTTTTGCGTTTCTATTTTTACAAGAGTTTGCTCAACGGATCGTCCGCCCGGGCGAGCTGGAAAGGGAGGCATTTGTCTGAATTACGAGATTACGGGATCGAGCTTTTATTTACGCTATATCGGAGAAGCGGACCAATCGAAAGAGGGAGCATTGTGCAATCAGAAAAGCAAAATGACGAATTAGGCGTCCTGGAACTTTTTCAGGCAGTTCTGGAACCTCGAAGGGGGTGAAAGCCTTCCTCGCGCACCCTTCACCTAAACAGGCGATGGAGCATGCTCTTCCCGGCATCCCTTGCCCTGCGGAACTCACTTCGCCCAACATATAAGCTCTCCATTCTCATTCAGGTGAACATCACACCTCTTAAAATCATTTTAATTAATGAACGGCACCAATCCTGCTTTATTCCATACAGTAGTATGAAGCTGTTTCATTATTACCAAAAATGGATAATAAGGCATGATATATGGATAACTGCTATTATATTGAATTATATAAACTCATATTGCTTGATATTTGGATGCCAATGACTATGTTTGTCATGAAAGAGGAGGCTCCAAACACGAAAGGACGCTTCAAGTCATGGCTAATCAGAAATGGGAATATGACAAAGACAACATGGTGCTTGTGACGCAGTCGAGAAAACTGCTGACTAAGCATCCAGAAGAAGCTGCAGCTTGCTTCAACAATCTAAATAAGGTTGTGACTCAGCTGAACTGTGGACACAGACTAGGCTCATTCGGATTTAACTTTTTCAGATCCGAAGGAAAGGGAGTTTACCGAATTGGACAAACTGCTGTTTCCTCATCGTTTGAGATGAGATTTTACATTTGCTTCGACGAAGATAAAAAATCTGCTATTTTCTTGCAGTCGGAGGAAAGCAGAAACAGGCAAGCGACATCGTCGCTTGCCAAAAAGCGGCGGAAAAGCTGTTTTAAAAACAAAACGAGGAAGGTATAAGGTTATGAACGCT
>JAAYDL010000125.1 GCA_012729265.1 Lentisphaerota bacterium
ACATTGCGGCACTTCTGTTCGGTGGCGCACTCTTCTCCCTGCTTTGGAGCGGGAGCCGTCCAACTCGACTGAAGTGTTCCTCTTGCGGGCACCGGTTCTCTCGCCGCTCACGGTGGGCCAAGATCGGGTTTGTCTTGTTCTGGGGCATCATCATCGGCGTGGTGCTGCTATGGATGCTTGCGCCAGAGGAATGAAACAAAGGCCCTTTTCCTCTCGTTGGTGCCTTGTCGGCCGACAAGGCACCAACAGGGCTTATATTTCCATTTTCAATGGTGTTACACCTACACCTCGTTTCCCCAGATCGCTTTGACATGCTCGTCTTTCGCCTTGATCAGAGTCCTTCGGACATTGATCGGTGACGGTTTAGGATTCTTCAACCGCTTCACGTCCAAAAAAAACAGTCTGTCATGTGGTGCATTAAGATCTAAGATGCGATTGACAACGCCCAACGCTATGATTTTACCATCATCGATGTAAGCAATATTGTCACCCTCGACGATTTCTTTCACCTGTTTCTCGGCGGACGGGGCATTCGTATACCAAATCTTGTGGTTTACGAATACTTCTGTTGGGTTTACGTTTGTCTTCCAGGTGTTCACCTTAGAATGAGCAATCCAGTATTTGGCCATATCCGATCCTCCTTGCGCATCAGAATGCAAGAGCCGCTGCATTCTTTTGCTGTTGCTTGTTTTGTTCATTTTTCCGTTCTGCTTCCTGCATGTCCCTAAGAGCCTGCGCCAGCATCGTATCCTCAAGCACTACAGACGTTCGCCGAATGGCAGACAACAACTGGTCCTTGACGACGCTGGCTGCATCTTTTTGTCGGGCATCCAGTCCACTCGGCACTGTAACCGTCCCGTCCTTAGCGGCCTCGCACACCAACACCCTACGTCCGATATTATAGTCCGCGATATAGGCTTTGCCCGCGAGAAATCTGGACTCTATTGTGACAGTCCGGTCGGGAGACTCAATAGTATCCGCCACTTGGATCATAGAGAACTGCGTATCAAGCGTGTTCCCGTCCATGACATAGTTTTTCTGCGCTGGTAGTTTTTGGGATGTCTCTTCATGCTTGACCTTGGCGTTTGGAAATTCATTTTTGTATTTTTCAAGCACTTGCGCGTGAGGTATGCCGGCAGGTAGTTTCACGACACATGCGGTCAGAATAGGGGGCTTTTCGGAACTCATTTTTTTGAATATAAGAGTAACTTCGCTATCGTCAATTTCTAGCACGATCGTGTTGTTGACTGTGTACATTTTTTTGCCCTCCGTCTCAAGTTTTGCCGTACACCATTCTAGTGACATACCAGATTCGAACTCTTTGTATATCTTGACCGGTGTCTTGAACGTGTCCGCCATGGGAAATTTGTTCTGGGCCGCTTTCGACATTCTCTCTGCAATGACCTCCTTGATCCTCGCCTCCATACCGTCTTGCCACAAATCTCGATCTTTTAACCGTGCCTCTGCTTGTTCCGCTGTCTTGATGCCGTCACCCTTTCGTAGCGCGTCGAAAATTCTATCCTGATCTTCACGTCTCTTTTGCGCAACCCTTTCCATTTGCTCTTTCTCCCGCCGCGCACGCTTTTCTTTTTGCTGTTGCAAGCGTTCGACACGCTCTGCTTCACGCCGCGCCTCGCGTTCTTTATGTTCGGCCTCCATTTTCTCAATCGTCGCTTGGCGTTCCGCTTGTATTTTCATTTGCTCTTTCTCCCGCCGCGCTTCGCGTTCTTTCTGTTCGGCCTCCATTTTCTCAATCGTCGCTTGGTGTTCCGCCTGTATTTCCTTTTGACGTGCATCGTTTTCGGCTCGCCTTTTTTCGATCTCGGCATTTTTCTGCGCGATAGCAGCATCCCGTTCGGCTGTCTGCCGCTCAAGCTCCTTTTTTCGCTGTTCTTCGTCCGCCTTTTGTTTTTCTACATACGCTTCCTGATTGCCCAGCGCTTGATTTCCTGTGTTTTTAGGAAGCTCTACAGCAGGTGCCGATTGATTAGCGGCACCATCCACTGTCTTCTTGGCTGTGTCGATCGCTTCTTGTTTCAGCCGCCCAAGAAAACCCTGTGCGGAAGCACCACTGACCAGAATCACAACGATGGCAGGGATTGTGAACCGCTTATGCATAACGACCTCTTGTAATGTCTTTTTACTGTCATCCCGTGGGACAGACCGGCAACTCACCAGTTCCCATAGTTGGCACACATTGTGCGGGGGGGGGGGTAAAAGTCAATCCTAAAAATTCTCAAAAAGTGTCGGTTTTGGAGCCGTTTGCTGTAACCTACCGGCGTATAAAAAACTAGGACGTGTCACCCTGGGTCGCAACACCGGGCACGCGGTACCAAAGCCCCGAAGGGGCGGCCCCATCCTAGCCTAGGGTAAGCGAAGCGCAGCCCTAGGTCGCGACGCCAACACTCGGTGGCCTGAAGGGCCACTTCAAGGAAACGACTGGCTGTGGGATTTTAATGCCTTACGGCCCCTGGGTTACGGACTCCGTCCACGTTGGTCATTCAGCATTCACGCCCAGCAACAAGACAGATGGCTTCCTCTATCGCCGGGAGCAAGATGGTTTCCCTATAGTTCCGTCCACTCCGCGACGGGTGGTTAGCGAGGACGAGAGCCACCTTGCTGCCGTCCAGATCAGTCGTCATGACAGCGGCAGATTGGTGCCTCTTGCCCAGTTTTGCAGAAATTTCGGCATGGTGAATCCAAGTCCCCCACCCTTTGCCCGCAGGCCGCCAACCGCGCCGCTCCTCCATGACGATGACCTCCGGCCGCAGTAATCGCAGGATTTCGGCGGCATATGGGCACGCAGGGAGCTTTCCCAGATTCACCCAGCTTCTACTTAAAAAAAGTGAGCGCTGAGCGTTGAGCGTTCATGGTATTGCAACAGTCAGGTTACATCCCGAGTTTGTCAGTGTGACAGGACGCGATACGGTCTTGCCGTCCCGCATGACCGTGATGACATAGTCGCCTAGGAAACCGCGCGTCCGCGCCGTACCGTCCGCGCCGGAGGTGAGCGTTTCGTTAGTCCACCAAGTCCGGGTGACAAGATCCAGCCAGACCTGTCCGGCTGGCTTGAGCGACCAATCGCTGCGGTAGTAGGCGGCGTTGGGCCGCCAGTGCGAGTCTTCCCAGAACCCCCATGTCAGCAGCG
>JAAYDL010000126.1 GCA_012729265.1 Lentisphaerota bacterium
CCCTTGTCGGGTTTTATTTCATTATTCATTTGGTGTCTCTCCGATGAGTCAAGGATTCCTTGACAGTTCGAACTGCTGCAAATTTTGCACAAGTTGCTTTATTACGTCTCATACTGCCTCCCGCACATCGATTTTTCCGGTAACCGCCGAACTGATCAGCGCTGTCCGGTACTCCTTAAGCCGCTCGATAACGGTAGTCACCTTGGCGGAAAGCGTATCGATCTTTGCTGTCTCACGGTCGAGATAAGCGGCAATGGCATGCTGTTCGGGGAGAGGGGGGATTGCAAAAGGGAAACTTGCAATCATTGGTCTTCTCAAGGAATCAACTGTTGATTTTGCACCACCTTCAAGTGCTACTCTCCAGAAATTCTCTTTTAGGAAAAGAAAAAAGAACCTTCCAGTAATCTTTTTGAAATGGCTAAATAAATAGACGCGTTGGTGGAAATCAAATTTCCCAGTATAGTAATGGAATACTTTGCCAACACCAACACCATCACCAGCAGTCAATACAGCTTCGCAGTTTTTTGTGAAAGAATTGATTCTCTCAACCGTTTGTGATCTTACGTAAAATGGGTATTCTCCGTCATCTTCTGCATCAACCGTATCCTTATCTCCGGTTTCTATTCTACAAATATAGCGTAATGCCTTAACTCCCCAATGCTCCGGCACA
Organism: Lentisphaerota bacterium; assembly: GCA_012729265.1. Taxonomy (GTDB): domain Bacteria; phylum Verrucomicrobiota; class Kiritimatiellia; order Kiritimatiellales; family Pontiellaceae; genus Pontiella. The sequence goes on from JAAYDL010000126.1 coordinate 671, forward strand.
TCCCCCAGCCATTCCACGCCGGAGGGTTTGTATTTTTTGTAACCACGGAAGGCACTGAACTCACGGAAGTTTTCTTTCTCTCCCTTTCCGTGTCTTCCGTGATTTCCGTGGTTCATCTCTTTCGTGGTTATATCAATCTTCCCGGTAACAACACAGGAAATCAGAGCCGTGCGCTGTTCGGCCAGCAGTTCCAGCAGCCGTTCCTTTTTGGCGATGAGCGCGTCAATGCGCCCGGTCTCGCGGTCGAGAAAAGCGGCGATGGCTTGCTGTTCGGGGAGAGGGGGGAGAAGAAATGGCAAACACCCCATAAACTCCCAACTTGCGCGAGGCATTTTTGAGCCATAGGTAGAGCCATCAATTATTTCAATATAGTTGTTTGTTCTTAGAGCATTTGAAAGGTATTTGGAAGTTGTTTCCTCAGCAGGCCGCAGAACAAAAATATCGCCAACTGATTCCCCATTCGTTTCTGCCAAGTAGACCTTAGCCAGATATGGGCGAAGCTTTCCAAATAAAACATCGTCCTTTTGGAATCGAATGCCCTCACCTTCAAATTCTGATTCAGTTTCTATAAACCGACCTGTCCAACTCTCTATGTTTTCCAGTGCAATAGGATTGGATCCAGAATTACCTGCTTTCGTTGTCACAAGCGGAGCACAGTACTTAAGTCTCTTCACTTCCCAATGCTCCGGCACATCTCCCAGCCATTCCACGCCGGAGGGTTTATATTTTGGATAGGGTTTACTATTCATCTTCCGCCTCCCCATCCGTTTTGGACACAATCCGTTTTGCGGCATTCTTGGGAGGTAGAAAATTTTCACCGCTCACCACGCTTTTACCGGTTTTGGCTTCCAGTTCCAGCCGGGCGCGTTTGGCTATCTTGCCGCCTTTTTTTCCGGCTTCAGTATTCTCCTGCATACCAGTGGCATCTACACTCTCCGCAATCTGCCGGGTGGAAAGTTCAGCCAAAGCGGTAAAAATCAGTTCCGCCTCGCTCATATGGTCACGCAGATTCTGGGTTTTCAAGCCCTTCATGTCCTTATGCCGTTTTACCGAGACCCCGCTCCATTCCTGATGAATGAGGTTCGTCAGAATTGCGTATTCCTGCTCGCCTTGTATCTCGTGTTCTTTCCAATAATCGGTCAGCTTGTTGCGGGTTTCCTGGCCCATCATCCGCTGTTGAATCCATTTTTCGCTTCTTCCATGCTGCTGCCAGTATTCCCGCGCCCGGTCAAGCGAACGGGCGGGGTCACTCATGTCCTGAATGCGCTCATAGCCGACCTTTGCCAACCAGAGTTTGATGGGTTCCGCCTTGGGGCTGGGTACCGATTGAATCAGGCGTAACAGTGTTTCAGGATCGGCCACATCGGTTAGGTATTTTTTGCCATCGGCGGCTTCCAGTTTCAGTTGGTGACATTTTGTCACCGACTCGCTGCCCTCTTTTTTTAGCCGCTCTTTCAGTTTGTTCCAGTATTTTCGGGCGGTTTGATAGTCGGCCTGGGCAGTAAGTACCGCCACAATATCTACCACCGAGAAAAGCCAGGTTTCACTCTTTTCATCGTACACACGGCGGATTTTGTGATTTTCGAATACGGCAAGGGCGGTTTCTTTGCTCATTTCAAACCCTCCGCACTGCCGGTAATCTCGGCCAGCATAGCCACAATCTCGCGTTCAAGTGTTTTTACATCGGCGGCAATGGCTTCCAATGCCCGGGGCGGTTCGTAGCGGTAAAAATGGCGGTTGAGGGGGATCTCGTAGCCGACCTTTGTTTTGCTGTGGTCAATCCATGCGTCGGGTACATGGGGCAATACTTCACGTTTGAAGTATGCTTCGATATTTTCCTTGAGCGGTACGTTCTCGGTATCGCGCAAGTCGGTGTCGGGCTCGGGGTTGCCGCCTTTGTCGCGGCAGATTTCAGCGGTCTCGTCCTTTTCGCTTAAGGCTTCCAGAACGGCTTTGAGTTCCGGAGCAGAAAGGCGAACCCCCGACTTCTGGTCAATAGACTTCAGTTCTTTCAGAAATGCAATACGGTCTTTGAACAGATTCCCGGCAGTCGCCTTCTGTAAATCCTGAAGCATCGTCTTGATAGCTGTCTGGCGTTTAATTCCGGCTTCAATCTCCTTTTGGCGGATGGCTTCATTCTTCTTGTCGCTTGAAGCGATTTTCTGGAAAGCTTTGATATCATCCAAAAAAGCGATCCGTTCCGCGCTTGCCTGGAAATTGAGGCGAAGGGGTCGCTCGACGGTAATCTTGTTGTAGCCAAAATCCTCATTGTCAAAAATCTTGGAGACAATCACTTCCTTTTTAATGCCGTCTATTGCCAGGGTTCGCTTTCCATCATGGGTAAAACTGCCGTATATCCGGCTGATCTCACTAATCTGATCCGGCCTGTTTTCTTCTCCGTCGCCAATCTGGTTGCGCTTGTTGCCCAGACTCTTGCGCATTTTGATATAAAACTCCCGGGCGTCAATGAGCTGGATTTTACCTGTTCTGCGCTTTTCCTTGCGGTTGGTGACAATCCAGATGTAGGTCGAAATCCCGGTGTTATAGAAAAGCTGATCCGGCATAGCGACAATCGCTTCCAGCCAGTCGTTTTCAATAATCCACTGGCGAATATTGGATTCTCCGCTTCCCGCATCGCCAGTAAACAGGGGCGAGCCATTGAAAACAATACCGATGCGACTTCCACCATCTTCCGGGCGGCGCATCTTGGAAATCATATGCTGAAGAAAGAGCAGCGAGCCATCATTAATGCGTGGAGTGCCTGCACCAAACCGTCCATCGTAGCCCAGTGTAGCGCGTTCGTTCTCGATACTCTTCTGCTGTTGCTTCCACTCAACCCCAAAGGGCGGATTGGCCAGCATATAGTCAAATTTCTCTTTGGGGAATCCATCCTTCTCAAAGGTACAATCAGGCTTTATCTTGTCTGAATCCTCGCCTTTGATCAGCATATCCGCTCGGCAAATCCCGTAGGCTTCGTCATTCCAGTCCTGGCCAAACAAATGCGGCTGCGCCTCGGAATTGAGCTGGCGGATATAGTTTTCCGCTACCGAGAGCATTCCTCCGGTTCCGCAGGCCGGGTCATAGATGGTTTTGACCACATGGCTTTTACGCAAATCGGTTTCAGGCGAAAGGAGTAGATTGACCATCAGCCTGATTACTTCCCGGGGGGTAAAGTGCTCCCCAGCCTCTTCATTGGATTGTTCAGCCCCGATCCGGATCAGTTCCTCAAACACATAGCCCATCTGAAGGTTGTCGATATTTTGGGGCGAAAGGTCAACTTCGTCAGAGGCGAATTTCCTGATGACATTAAAAAGCAGGTTCTTTTCATTCATCTTGGTGACTTGAATGCCAAATTCCAGCTTCTCGAATATCTGCCGCACATTGGGAGAAAATGCATTGATATAGCTGTTGAGATTCGGAGCTATTTGATTTGGGTCATCCAGCAACTTTTTAAAGGTGAGCTTGGAAAGGTTGTAAAAAGGAACACCAGTGATCGTTCGAAGGTGGGCACTGACGATCGTTTCAGACTTGCCTTTGAGCTTATCAAATTCAGCGAGTACTTCGTCCTTACTTGGTTCGAGAATACAGTCGAAACGACGCAGAATGGTCAGAGGCAGAATGACTTTGCGGTACTCATTCCTTTTATATGGGCCACGGAGTAAATTGCATATACTCCAGATAAAGTTGGCGGTCTGTTGATGTGTCTGTACGGCCATTATTCTCTCCCATGCTGTGAAGTTCTTTTTCTTTGCTTAAGCCTGCCATGGACTTGCTGCGAAGGAATGGCGCTACTTTCCCTTTTTCGTCAGAACACTCAATATTCCCCACTTGAAGCACCAAGCTGATTATTCAACACAAATAGCAAATTAGGAAGATACGAGCCGAATAGGCATTCAGCAAGCCAAACCCGGGAAGATATTTCCAGACACAGGAGGGTTTCGTATTTTACTACGGAAATGGGGTGGGCGTTGGGCGGGAGAGATTTCTGAATGCCGAATGCCGAGTTCCAATTTTTGATGAACCGCTCCTGACGAGAGCTATTTGCATTCGCAAATTGTCTGCAGCTTCGCTTTCGGTGGGTCTGCGACGCGGAACTAACTGAGAAAAATGGAGGAATACGATGGGCAATACGTTGAGCTACACGAATCGGACGGGAAAGACCTATTTTTTCATGCTTGCCGTCATTTTTTGCTGCAGGAGCAGGTTCTGCGCCTAGGTCGAGCACGCGTCCGACTCTCCCGTCAGTGGGGCTGAACTATTCACTCGGTTTTCCCGCAGTAGGGGTCTGCTGTTTGGCAGAATCCAAGATGACCTTACCGAAATCCATAAAATCGGAACGTTTCATCAGGTCGTAGTCCGTCATGCCCATGCTGCTCATCATTTGATAACTTTCCGGTTCCAGCAGGCTTAATGTAATTCTGCCGTTAAAGCATTTTCCGGGAACCCCGGAAACCTCGGTAAGCTTGGAGAGGTGGCCGTCAATCAGCTGTTTATCGTTTTCCGGACCGACCGGTCTTTTCATGTTTCCCATCACACAAAAGAGGCCTCGGATTCTCTCCTTCAACGCCGCCTTGTTTTTGGCCAGATAGTCCTGCATCTCTTTGGAGACTGCGTTCGACCGGATGGAGCCGCCAACCACAATGTGGTCATACTTTTGGGGATCAGGATTTTCGCGCACATCAAATACATCGGCGATGCCGCCCATACCTTCAGAGATCCACACGCCCGCGTCACGGCTTGAACCGCACCATGTGCTGTAGATCACCGCCCATTTTTTATCCGATTTCTTCGGATAATATTCGAGCGCTTTACTTTTTTCTGCAATGGCCATAACGCCCAGTCCTACAATTCCGGCTTTGATGCAACTTCGTCTTTTCATGATTCTCATCTCCCTTGTTCAAACCCTCATCCAGACGATACTTGTAAAACAAAAGGTCGTGTTGAATCAACCCGATAGATCAAAAATCAAAGTTTTCTGATGCAGTTTCGGTCTTCCGCCAAATCGACGGGTAAAAGAGTTCAACCTGTAGGTTAGATGTGGAGATTGCACCTTAGCCTAACGGTTTAGCCCTATTTTATTTGAAAGCATTGAGGTTTTGAGCGCTGAATTTTCTGACTCCTTTGCGAGTAGGGCTCAAGAGCGCTATGTGCATGGAGCGATAGAACTTTTTCTGTAGATACAATGCATGTTTTACAGCGCACAAGAGGCGTAGAATCCCTTTGTATATTCGATATATGAACATCTCATCGTACTGTTTTTGCTAAATATAAAAAATATATCATTTTTCCACTTGAAAACAGGAAGGGTATTCGAATATACGTAAGCTCATGTTTGCATCAATAGATGTGGATTCCCTAAACAAGGAGGTTTGGGGTATGTGACTGAACAAGGAGGTTTGGGGTATGAGAAGTTGGGAATGGGGTGTGTTTATTGGCGGCTTGCTCGCAAGTGTTCCTTTGGTGCAGGCGGACTTGGTCGCTCATCGGGATTCCGGGATTACGAATGTCGTGGACGGCATGTTTCTATCCGGAAACGGAGAGCGTCTGGACCTCAACGGCAATAAAATTCTTTCAGCGGATGATTTCCTCATCGGCGCGGTTTCACAAGACAAGGAGATAGCATGAAGACTTCGAATCGTTTCATCGCGGGGCTCTGTGCCCTGTTCATCGGCA
>JAAYDL010000127.1 GCA_012729265.1 Lentisphaerota bacterium
GTCGCCCTGCTCGAAAAGATCGTCGCCGACCAGCGCGAAATTCTGAAGGAATACATGAATCCGGATGTCACTCAGATTCCTCAGCTCTGGGCGCTCTATAAAGAGGTGATGAATTACTATGAGCACGGCATGAGGGTGCCCGACGATGTGACGCTGCTGTGGTGCGACGACAACTGGGGCAACATCCGGCGTCTGCCGACGCCGGAGGAGCGCAAGCGCAGCGGCGGAGCGGGCATTTATTATCACTTTGACTATGTCGGCGGGCCGCGCAGTTACCGCTGGATCAATACCAATCCGCTGCCCAAGATTTGGGAGCAGATGAATCTGGCGTATGAATATGATGCCAACGAGATCTGGATCGTAAACGTGGGCGATCTGAAGCCGATGGAGCTGCCGATTGAATTTTTCCTGCGGATGGCCTGGGATCCGGAAGCCCTGCCGAAGGAAAAAATCGGAGAGTTTACAGAAAAATGGGCGGCGCGTGATTTTGGTGCCGAGCATGCAGAAGAGATTGCGGACATTGTTTCAAAATATCTGAAGTATGCCGGCTGGCGTAAACCGGAATTGATTGATCCGAACACCTTCAGTGTGGTCGATTATCGCGAGGCGGAGCGGGTTTCCGAACAGTGGAACGATCTGGTCAAACGGGCGGAAAAGGTGAATGCCGAGCTTTCCGAAGAGCAGCGGGATGCATTCTATCAGCTCGGTCTTTATCCCGTGAAGGCGTTCGCAACGGTCGTGGATATGTATATTGCGGCGGCGTATAACCGGCTGTATGTGGAGCAGGGGCGTGCATCGGCTAATCTGGAAGCCGAAAAAACGCGTACGCTGTTTGCGCAGGATCAGTCGCTCAGCGACTATTTCCATACGGAGATTTCCGATGGGAAATGGAACCACATGATGAGCCAGAACCGTATCGGCTATACCGGCTGGGCAGAACCGCGCCGACAGGTGATGCCGCGCGTTCAGGAGGTGGTGGTGCCGGATACGGATGCATTCGGCGTGGCGATTGATGGTTCCCGTTCGGCTTGGCCCGGCGGTTCCGGAGTTGCAATGTTGCCCGCCTTTGATTCAATCAATAATCAGCGCTCCTTTATCGATGTTTTCCAGCGCGGAAGCAAAGCAATTACTTATACGTTTAATGCGAGTCAGCCGTGGATTATTCTGCGGAAAGACAAGGCCTTTAATGAAGTGGATGACCGCCTTTGGGTGGAAATTGACTGGAGCAAGGCCCCCGTCGGAAAAGCCGAAGGTGAAGTCGTAATCGGCAATGCGGATCAAACGGTTGCTGTGAAAGTTACCGCGCATAAGGCTACGGCCGCTCAACAGAAGGAAGCCGATGGCGCCTTTGGTGGATTGGTTGGACCGATTGCTATTGACGCCGGGGACTATTCAAAAAAACAGTCGGTCAATGGCGTGCGTTGGGAAGCGATTCCCGATTACCTGCGGGCGGAATCCGGGATGACCATTTTCCCGACAACGGCTGAAAGTATTCTCCCGCCGAACGATGCGCCGTACATCGAGTATCCGGTATATATTGCTGAGCCCGGCAAGGTGGATGTTGATCTGATCTTTGGTCCGGTGTTGGCATTTGTTCCGGGGCGGGGCGTTCGTGTTGCGGTTTCATTTGATGATCAAGCGCCTCAGGTGCTGAACGTGGTTATGACGAATGACCGTGCATGGGACGCAACCGTGCAGAACAATTCCCGCAGGCTGACTTCGTCGCACGAGGTTAAAACCGCCGGAAAGCATACGATCCGGGTCACGATGGTCGATCCCGCCGTTGTGCTTCAACGTTTGATTGTCCATCAGGAGCCGCTGCCGCGCACCTATTTCGGTCCCGAATCTGTAAAGGACAAAGCTTCATCGATGCCCAAAAGCTTCGTTTCCAAAGGAAACCCAATCTTTACCGACGCCTTCACAGCGGATCCGGCTCCCTTGGTGGTTGGGGATGAGCTGTATGTGTATGTCGGTCACGATGAGGCGAAAGACGGCGGCGACTATTACAACATTACCGAGTGGCTTTGCTATTCGACCAAGGACATGAAAACGTGGACTTCGCACGGTTCTGTATTGAAACCGACCGATTTTAAATGGGCCACAGGCGAAGCGTGGGCCTCGCAGGTTGTTGAGAAAGATGGGAAATATTACTATTACACGACCGCCCAACACGGTCAGCCGCACGTAGGCAAGGCGATCGGTGTCGCCGTTTCAGACCATCCGACCGGGCCGTTTGTGGATGCCATTGGTAAAGCGCTGGTCATTGATTCCGACACTCCGGGGCGCGGGTGGAATGATATCGATCCAACGGTGTGGATTGATGAAGACGGAACGGCTTGGATGTATTGGGGCAACGGTTCCTGTTTTTATGCCAAGCTCAAACCCAACATGATTGAGATCGATGGAGAGATCAAACAGGTCAGGGGCCTTGAGGGTTTTGTTGAGGGTCCTTGGCTGCACAAACGCGGCGACCTTTATTATCTGACCTATGCCGGATTTAAGCGCGGCTCAGAAAACATCCGCTACGCCACGGCGGAAAAGATTGACGGTCCGTGGACCAATCGGGGTGAGTTGAGCGGAAATGCGAATAACAGTTTCACGATTCACCCGGGAATTGTTGAGTTTAAGGATCAGTGGTATCTGTTTTATCACAATGCAACGTTGACACTGAACGGGTTGAAGGGTATCACTGGGCGTCGAAGTGTCTGTGTGGATTATCTCTATTACGATCGTGATGGTTTGATGATGCCGGTTCCGCAGACACGGGAGGGAGTGACGGTTCCGCCGGTGAAGTAAATCGGAGAATTTAGGTTAGAAAACTATAAACGAGGAGTTCCTATGAGGGAAAATAGCTTAGGCAAAAAAGGAAAGAGTTACCGGGATATCTTTTCAAAGACCCCGGTTGCATTGATGGCGGCGGCCGGAATTTGGCTGCAGTCTTCGAGCAGTTACGCTGTGGAAGAAATCTGTGGTTCCTGCAGTTATCAGGTTAGCGTAGCGGGCGAATTTTCGCATGAAAGAGAACGCGGCGTTGATCGTATTGAAGGGATGGGCGAAAACGCGCAGCTCTTCAGCGAAGCGATCATCGGTGATTCTTTTGCAATTACCGTTTTGGGACTCCCGGAAGGGAAGTATTCCGTCGTGATCGGTATGGCTGAAACGCAGGTTCGTGCGGCGGGTGAGCGTGTGTTTACCGTAACCTCCGGCGGAAAAACGCTGGCCGAAAATTATGATATTTTTGCTGATGTCGGATCGTACAAAGTGAGCCACATCATTGCCACGGTGGATCACTCAGACGATGCATTGCGTGGACCGCTTAAGGTGGAATTTGTAGCGAGCAAGGGAAATGCAAAGTTCAACACCTTTGAAGTGATAAACGATACCGGCGCTCGGGTGGTCTTTTTCGGTGCGACGGGCATTGCCGATCCATTCTCCGCCGAGGCTACGAAGGTTCCGGAAATTAGCGAGGCGGCGATCTGGCGCAATCCCGATCAACCGATGGAAGCGCGCATCAAAGATTTGATCCGCAGAATGTCGTTTGCTGAAAAGGTGGCGCAGTTGCAGGACGATGCACCTGCCATCGCGCGGCTTGGACTTCCGGCATACCGTTATTGGAACGAAGCGCTCCATGGCGTTGCCAACAACGGCATCGCGACCGTCTTCCCGGAACCGGTGGGCATGGCTTCCACCTGGAATCCTGAACTGATGCTCGAAGAGGGGCGGATTATCGGTATTGAAGGCCGCGCTAAGCATAATGATTACACGTCAAAGAACAATGGGAATTCCACTTGGTGGACCGGGCTGACCTTCTGGACCCCGAACATCAATATCTTCCGCGACCCGCGCTGGGGCCGTGGACAGGAAACCTACGGCGAAGATCCCTTCCTGACCGCTCAAATGAGCGTCGAATTCATCAAGGGCATGCAGGGCGACGATCCCAAGTACATGCTGTCGATGGCCTGCGCGAAGCATTACGCGGTCCACAGCGGCCCCGAGCCGGATCGCCATCGTTTCAATGCCGAACCTTCCGAACGCGACCTGTATGAAATGTATCTTCCCCAGTTCGAGGCCGCCGTGCGCGATGGCAAGGTGGCGGGCGTCATGAGTGCGTATAACGCGGTCGATGGCGTTCCGGTCAGTGCCAGCAAATTCTTTTTGACAGACCTGTTGCGCGACACATGGGGATTTGATGGCTATGTGGTTTCCGACTGTAGCGGGATCAGCGATATCTGGAACAGACGGGCCCACGCCTATGTTGAAACCGCCGAAGAAGCGGCGGCGATCGCGGTCAAGGCCGGCTGCAACCTGTGCTGCGGCGGCGACTACAATGCGCTGATGAAGGCCGCCCAAACGGGGCTCATCAGCGTCGAGGAAGTCGACCAAGCGCTCTACCGCACCCTCTGGACCCGTTTCCGCATGGGTATGTTTGATCCGGTGGATATGGTTCCCTTTAATAAATACACCATCGCAGACAACGACACGCCCGAGCATAGCAAGGTCGCGCTCGAAGTGGCCCGCCAATCGATGGTACTTCTGAAGAACGACGGCATTCTGCCGCTGCAACGTTCGAAGTATAAAACGATTGCGGTCATCGGGCCGAACGCCGCGTCGAAAACGATGTTGGAAGGCAACTACCACGGTTCCGCCTCGAAGCCGATCTCTATTCTGGACGGTATCAAACAGCTGGCCGGACCGGATATCGAAATCATCACCGCCATCGGCAGTCCGATCACGACCCGTCGCGGCGGTGCCGGATGGAGCGAGCAGGACAACAGCACGACCCGTCCGATTCCCGAGCTGAAGGATGAAGCGGTTGCGGTTGCCGAAAAGGCGGACCTGATCATCTATGTCGGCGGGATTACCGCGTTGCAGGAAGGGGAAGGGTTCGACCGCACCGAGATCGAGCTGCCTGCCGTTCAGGA
>JAAYDL010000011.1 GCA_012729265.1 Lentisphaerota bacterium
GAGCGTCCACAGTTGCAGACGGTACTGAATGTGCCCATCGAAGCGGTAAAGGAAATTGAACCCGGTCATGCGCTGGTGGTTAAACGTTCCGGCGAAGTGAAGATGGAGCAAATAAATGAGCCGGGCCAAAAGACGCCATGTTCGTTTGAGCGCATCTATTTTTCACGAGGGACAGACCGAGATATCTACCAAGAGCGCAAAAAACTGGGCCGCTCACTGGTGCGCCCCGTTCTTGATGCGATCAACTATGATCTTGAAAATACGGTCTTTTCCTACATCCCGAATACGGCCGAAATAGCGTTTCATGGACTGGTGGAAGGGGTGAAGGATAGGGTTGGGGAGCGCATGAAGTATCATCTGCTCGAAGAGCCTCGTCTAACGGCAGAACGCATTGATGAACTGCTCTCTTTTCAGCCGCGGATTGAGAAGGTAATGACGAAGGATGCTAAAATGAGAACCTTTATTACTGCCGATTCTGACCGCGAAGATTTGGTGGCGAAGGTATATGATACGACTTACGGGCTCGTAAAGCCGACTGATACGCTGGTCGTTCTTGACGATTCAATTGTGCGCGGAACCACCCTGCGCGCCAGTATTCTGCGCATTCTTGATCGGTTGGGCATGAAAAAAATCGTGATCGTTTCTTCTGCACCGCAGATTCGTTTCCCTGACTGCTATGGGATCGATATGTCTAAAATGAAGGATTTTGTGGCGTTCGAGGCTGCCGTTGAACTCATGCGTGAGGCTGGACGAGAAGACGTTCTCTCCGCGATTTATAAGGCCTGCAAGGAGAATGAAGATCTCCCGCACGATGAGGTGAAAAATCAGGTAACCCGTCTTTATGAACCTTTCAGCGATCAGCAGATTTCTGAAAAAATTGCACAACTTCTTACTCCGGACGGAATGAAAGCTGAGGTTCAGATTATTTTCCAGAGCGTCGAGGGACTTCATCAGGCATGCCCAGGCCACAGGGGTGATTGGTATTTTACCGGAAACTATCCCACGCCCGGCGGTAATCGCGTGGTCAATCGTTCCTTCATTAACTATATCGAAAACAGCGACGCCCGCCCCTATTAGACCGAGCTCCGCAATTTCTCTGATGTCTACGTTGCTTTCGGGGAAGCTGTTGCCGTGAAACAACCCCTATAAATCGATATTAATATCTCAATAGTAGCAGATTATTTAAACCGGTTCTAAATATAGCGATTGAATTCAATCGGGATTGCGGAAGAGCTCGGCATCGGTATGATGCTTGGCTTTGTTTGTTCACAGAGCGTAAGGAGCGATGCAATATGGTGAGTGAATTCCTTTTCATTACAATCGGGGCGATTCTCGTAAACAACTTCGTGCTGTCGAAGTTTCTTGGGATTTGTCCGTTTTTGGGGGTTTCAAAGAAGCTGGATACGGCGCTGGGCATGTCAGGCGCGGTTATCTTTGTGATGACGCTGGCCTCGCTGGTGAGCCATCTGGTGAATCACTTTGTTCTGGTCCCGAACGGGCTGGAATTCCTCCAGACGCTGGTTTTCATTGTGGTCATTGCTTCGTTGGTGCAGTTGGTGGAAATCATGCTGCAGAAGCTGAGCACCAAGCTTTATGAGAGTCTGGGTATTTTTCTTCCGCTGATTACGACCAACTGCGCGGTCCTCGGCTGTGTGGTGATCAATTCAAAGGCGGCCCCGGAGTCGATTCAGTCAACGTGGTATGGCGCGACGATTTATGGGTTCTGTTCCGCGGTTGGTTTTGCGCTAGCCCTGATCCTGTTTTCAAGTCTTCGCGAACGGCTGGATCTTGCGCAGGTGCCGAAGGCGTTTGAGGGCACGGCCATTTCGCTGATTACCGCCGGGATTCTGGCAATGGCGTTTATGGGTTTTTCCGGCTTGGTTTAAGGGGTAAACGATGGATCTTAAAATAATACTCATTTCAATTGCAGCCACAGGCATTATCGGCGTGCTGCTCGGCCTAGTGATCGGATATGTCGCGAAGGTTTTCGCGGTGGACGTGGACGAGCGGATTGAAAAGGTTGCGGAACTCCTGCCCGGAGCGAATTGTGGCGGCTGCGGGTTTGCCGGTTGCGCGGCCTTTGCCAAGGCGGTGGTCGCGGAAGATGCGGCCCCTTCACAGTGTCCAGTCTGCTCGGAAGACGATGTACGAAACATTGCTGAATATCTCGGCATTGTGGTGGAGCAGGGCGAAAAGAAAGTGGCGGTGGTGCGTTGCAGCGGCGATTGCGCCAACACCGTGCGCACGCTCTATAACGGAATCCGCGACTGCCGTTCTGCCGTGGTCGTGGCGGGCGGAGCGAAGGGGTGCGATTATGGATGCCTCGGTTTTGGTAGCTGTGCAAACGCTTGTCCGTTTGGTGCCATTGAAATCCGCGACGGCTTGGCGGTGGTTCATCCCGAGCTGTGCGTGGGTTGCGGCAACTGCGTGTCCGCTTGCCCGAAGAATTTGATTGAGCTGGTTCCTGCATCGGCGGAGGTGCACGTTTACTGCAACTCTCCGGAAAAAGGAGTCGCAAAGCGTAAGGTCTGCAAGACCGCCTGCATTGCCTGCCGTAAATGCGTGAAGGCTTCCGGCGAGGAAGATCATATGCTGGTGGACGGTTTCTTGGTTAAGACCAACTACGACAATCCGCCGCCGGCGGATTTGGTTGAAGCGTCGGCATGCCCGACCTCCGCGTTGCGCGTTGCGAGCAAGCATGCGGCCAATGAATATCAAGGAGTTTCCAAATGAGCGAGAAACCGCGCAAATTTAAAGGGGGTGTACACCCGAATGACAGCAAGGCGCTTTCCGCCTCTAAAGCGATACAGGATGCGCCGCTGCTCGATGCCTACACGGTGATTATGCACCAGAACATCGGCGCTCCTCCGGAGCTGTTGGTGAAGAAGGGCGACGCCGTTAAAAAAGGGCAGCTATTGGCCAAAGCGGGCGGGTTTGTATCCGTTCCGCTGCATTCGCCGACCAGCGGTACAGTCGGCGCCATCGATAAATGTCCCGGACCGACCGGAATCGCCGTTCCGGCCATTACGATTAACTCGGATGGCGAGGATGAGTGGGGTTCCCTGTTTGAGCCGATTTCTGATTGGAAGAATACGGCTCCGGCCGACTTGAAACAGCGCGTTTGGGATGCCGGGATCGTGGGCATGGGCGGCGCGGGGTTTCCATCGCACGTCAAACTTTCTCCGCCGGAAGGGAAGGGGATTGATACGCTGATTCTCAACGGCGCGGAGTGTGAACCCTATCTGACCGCCGACCATCGACTAATGGTTGAGCAGCCCAAGGACGTCGTGTTGGGCGCGGCTATTATTGCTCGTATTCTTGGGCTGGATTCCGCCGTGATCGGCATTGAGGAAAACAAACCGGACGCCATCGCGGAGCTGCAGAAGGTAGCTGGAGAATATAATGTCCGTGTACAGCCGCTGCCGGTCAACTATCCCCAGGGCGCAGAAAAACAGTTGATTTATGCGATCACCGGGCGCGAAGTGCCCGTGGGTAAGCTGCCGATGGATGTGAAGTGCGTGGTGCAGAATATTGCCTCCGCAGTCGCCGTGTTCGAAGCGGTCGTGAAGGGGATTCCTTCCATCGAACGCGTAACCACGGTGACCGGTAAGCCCATCGTACATCCGGGCAACTGGCGTTTTCGCATCGGCACACCGATTTCAAAAGCGCTGGAGCTGGCCGGAGGAATTAACGAGCAGCCCGCCAAGTTGCTGCTGGGCGGTCCTATGATGGGCATCGCGCAGAGTTCGCTGGGGGTTACCGTGATGAAAAACACGTCGGGCATTCTCTTGATTGCTCGGGACGAAGTATCGCTTTACACCTCCGAACCGTGCATTCGTTGCGGCCGCTGCGTGGATGCTTGCCCGATGGACATTCTGCCTGCCACCATCAGTCAGGCGGTGGAAAACAAGCGCTTTGACTGGGCGGAAGAGCTGAATGTGATGGCGTGTATTGAGTGTGGCTCATGCAGCTATGTCTGTCCGTCGCATCGTCCGCTCAACCAGCACTTCAAATGGGCCAAGGTCGAGATTCAATCCAAACTGAGAAGAAGAAACTGATTAAAGGCAGAATTATGTCAGAACAAGAAACATCTCAATCCATTCGTCTGCCGGACCCGGCCAAGCTGGTGGTCAGCAACTCGCCGCATATTCGTTCGGGGCAGACCATTCATAAAGTCATGTTCGGCGTGGTCGCCGCATTGCTGCCTGCCTGTGCGGCGGGCATCTGGTTCTTCGGCCTCGCAGCGCTGAATGTGCTGCTGCTCTGCACGGTTTCGTGCGTGGGGTTTGAAGAGCTGTGGAATAAAGCGATGAAGCGCCCCTCCACGTGGAAAGACGGCAGTGCCATCATTACCGGCCTGTTGCTTGGCATGAACCTGAATGCGGGCATTCCGTGGTGGGTCTGCATTATCGGCGCGTTCCTCGCCATCATTCTCGCCAAGCAGTTGTTCGGCGGGCTGGGCTACAATCCATTTAATCCGGCGCTGGTCGCCCGGGTCGGTCTGCTGATCGGGTTTCCCGCGTTGATGACCACTTGGAACGAACCGCAGGGCGGAAAGATGATGGTCGATGCTGTAACCACAGCTACGCCGCTGAGTATGGCGCCCGGCGCTGCACAAGTAACGGATATGCTGGTGGGAAATACCGGCGGATGTTTGGGCGAAACCTCTGCGATTGCCCTGCTGATCGGCGGCGGTATTCTGTTGGCACTAAAGCTGATCAAATGGGAAGTGCCGGCGGCATTTATCGCTACTGTGGCCGTATTTACGGGAATTGCTCACGCAGCAAATCCGCATGAATACGCCTCGCCAATCGTTCACGTGCTTTCCGGCGGTCTGTTGTTGGGAGCTTTCTTTATGGCAACGGATATGGTGACTTCGCCGATGACCCGTAAAGGCGCACTGATTTTCGGTTTGGGCTGCGGCCTGATCACCAGCTTGATTCGTCTGTGGGGGAACTATCCCGAAGGCGTCAGTTTCTCAATCCTTCTGATGAACGCGCTCACGCCGTTGATCGACCGGATGAGTATGCCGAAACCCTTTGGTTATGTTGCGCCGGAGAAAGGCAAGGTGGCTTAAATGAGCGAGCAGAAGATCAATATTCCTAAACTGGGCATTTTTCTTGGCGTTGTGGCGGCGGTTGCGTCGGGGCTGTTGGCGGCGGTGAATGTCCAAACCAAACCGCAGATTGAGAAAAACGCGGCGCTGAAAAAAGAAGAAGCGATGAACCAGGTGCTTCCGCCGTTCAAAAAGCTGGTTTCCTTGGAGAAGGCCATCGACGGTGCAACGTTCAGTGTCGCGCTGGATGAAAACAATGTTCCTGTTGGAATTGCCGGTGTTGCTGAACAAGAAGGTTTTTCCGGACCGGTTGAGGTGATGGTGGGGCTTAATCCTGATGGAACCATCCGAAAGGTGCTTGTCACCAAACAGACCGAAACGCCCGGCCTTGGAACGGTAATTACGGACCGCAAGATTCAGAAGACCATTAACGATCTGTTTCATCCCACGGAGCTGGTAGGACTGCCGCCGAATCAATATTTGGACCAATACGAAACGGCGACGTCCGAAACAACGTGGACGGTAACCAAAGACGGCGGCGACATTGATGCCAAAACCGGGGCCACCATCACCAGCCGCGCGGTGTGCGCAGCGGTCAGTAAAGTGTACAAAGCATACAACGGCCATTCAGACGAAATTTTGAAGGGGGCGGAATAATGAGCGTGATGAAAGAATTTACCAAAGGGCTGTGGCGGGAAAACCCGGTATTGGTCCTCCTACTCGGTATGTGTCCGACACTGGGGGTAACCTCCAGCGCAACCAACGGTCTTGGAATGGGCGTGGCCACACTGTGTGTGCTGATGTGCAGCAATATGGTGATTTCGTTGATGCGCAATATCGTTCCGAAAAAGATCCGTATTCCGGTTTACATTGTCGTAATTGCCACCTTCGTGACCATTGTTGATATGTTGATGCAGGCGTATGCTCCGCGTGCCCTCTATGATGCGCTCGGTCTCTTTATTCCGCTCATCGTGGTGAACTGCATTGTACTGGGCCGTGCCGAAGCCTTCGCCTCCAAAAACGGTATTCTGAAATCGTTTGCCGACGGAATCGGTATGGGGCTCGGCTTTACACTGGCACTGGTCGTTCTTGGCGGAACGCGTGAGTTTATTGCGAGCGGCTCGCTCTTCCAGATTAAAATGATTCCCGGATGGGACGTCGATTTCATGTTGCTTACTTCCGCGCCGGGCGCTTTCATTGTGCTGGGAGTCTTCCTCGCTGGAATGAATGCGCTGAACATTCGCAAAGCTAAAAAAGAAGGTAAGATCTACACGCCGCCCGGGCTCGATTGTCGTCAGTGCAATATTTGTGATATGGGCAAGGATTGATCCAATGAAAAGCCTGAACCTGCTTCTGCTCTTGTCCGGGCTGCTGCTGCTCATCACGGGCTGTGAGACGGTTCCAGATGAAGGAGAAAAAGTGCCGTCTGGTGCGATGGCGGAAATTGTTCAGGATGGCGAGACGATACCGATCTATTTCCCCGTCTATCTTCTATTAAAGGGGGACCACTTGGATCAACAGGGTCGAATTTTTGACTCGCCGTTTGTCGGAATAGAAATCAGCTCCATCTCTGATTTGGATTCGGTCAAAGCGCAGTACCTCGATCTGCTTGCTCAACAGGGTTGGACGATGAAGACGATCGAGGATTATTCCGGTGCGTTCAGAATGATCGCCGTCCACGGGGTACAGACGCTGGAAATGCGTGCCGTTCAAGAAACTTCAGGGCCGACGTATATCTTTATCCTCTACGCCGCATCGAAATAGCGTTTCCATCACTTACTTTAACCCTAATCCTGCTGTTTCGGGGTTGGAGGCCATTTCGACCAATTGCAGCCCGAACCCTTTTCCAGTACACCCTGCGCTACGCGCTGGCTCATGCCCCTTCGGCCCATTCCCGGAAACGCCACCGACGTAGCGGCGGCGCTACTTTTCCCCGTACCGTAAACGTCTCGGCTGCCCTGCTCCCGTACCGCAGCCATCTTGGCGGCCCTGCTCCCGTACCGCAGCCATCTTGGCGGCCCCGTCGCTGAGCAGGCACCCCCAAAAAGCAATCGATTGATCCGGCAATTAAACATTGCGACTCGCGTGTTTGTTTTTAGCCGCGAAAGATCACACGAAACGCAAAAATGCAGGGATTGGGTCTTTGAGATCCTTGCGTTTCTTGCGTTTCTTGCGTTTAATCTCAATATCTATTACGGGGATAAAAAGGCAGAATATGCGGCAAATTCTGCCCTTTTCACTATTGTGGAGCATGATTATCTGACTGTCAGATATTATCGGAATTTGGATATCGACTCGGAAAAACTTTGGATTAAAAGGATTGCAATAAGCCCACCCCTTCTGCAAAATACATTTTTTAAAATTTAACCGGAAATTACGACAACCCACTCATTAATCGTTGGGTGAATGAAGGCCCCACCATTTACCTAAAAAACAAACTAACCGGGGTAAGGAGAAAAAATGAACTGGTATCTAGCAGCCTGTCGGGCTTGAATATATATTGATAATTATGTGTAATATTGGATCAGTCTGTGTCACTATATCCTCATCTTAACCAAAGGATACCATGGCTGCCCGATTCAAAAACCTCGACCGCAA
>JAAYDL010000128.1 GCA_012729265.1 Lentisphaerota bacterium
TATCTTAGCGATCTCACGCACCTTGAATCGCCCTGGCGGGAAGCGCGCAACGGCCTTGCACCCGATGAGCGAGGCGCAAATGAGATAACACATGAGATGCTTGCCGAATATTACGGTAGTTTAACCCCATAGCGAATGGAAAATGCACCGTAATAAAAAAGCCTCCTCACCAGAATTCGTGGGTGAATTTTGGCTCGGGGAGGTTGCCGAGTGTGTGAAATAACGCGATTTTGATAGTTTCGTACATCCGAAAGCCGTATGCTTTTCTCATGGTCAATTTGCACTTGTTATTCAGCCCCTCGACGCTACCGGCGGAAACGGTGCCGCGAGCGCGGAACCAATTGAGGATTAGGGCTCGATGCTCACGCAAACTATAAACAATCTTCCTCATCGGCTCGATCCGGCTCCGCAAGGTTCGCGTACACCATTGGTCGAGGAACCTTCCCGCCCAGCTTGGGCTGACGTATTCCCAAAACCGCTGAAAGTCCTCTCGCAACAGGTAACTCCGCACGCTCTTCAGGTTGTACTTGAGCAACTCGGCCAGCTTGACCGTCTGCTTTTCGGTCAGGTTCTCGCGCCGTTTCAGCAGACACCATCGCGAATGCTTCAACACCGGCTCGTAACCGTCCTTCTCCAACTGCCGGGCTTCGCCGCGACGCACCTGATCGATCGCCTCGTTCATCTTCTTCATGATGTGGAAGCGGTCCAACACATGTACTGCCTGACACGCTTGCTCTGCTATCACGTTCAGATACGGCTGCCACCTGTCGCTGCACACAAAGCAAATCGCACCGCGCACTTCGTCCGTGAGCATCGTGAAAAAACCTCGCAGACTCTCTTCCGTCCGCTCTTCCGCCACCCACAACAACCGCTTCGCGCCGTCCTCGATCTGGTAGACCAACGTCAGGTAACGGTGGCCGCGCCGCCATTGAATCTCGTCCACGCCGATAGCCTCGATTCCGCCCAGGTTCCGATGGGCCAATCCCCACGAAACCGCGTGTTTTACCGACTCGAACACGTTCCTCCAAGTGGTGTGAAACACGCCGGCCACTTCCTCCCACGAGAGGTGTTTTGCCCAACGAGCCAGAAACCAGCGGTAACTGGTCGTCAGATGACACTTGCCCTCGGCCCAAGGCACCCGCTCGACCGTCACGCCGCAAGTCGGACAGTTCACCCGCCGCATCGCATAAACGAAGTACACCGCAATCCCCCAAAACGGCACGAACTCGAACCGCCGCTGGGGCAATCGGTCGTAGCCCGGTCCCGGCCGACCGCACCCGGAACAGATCGGCCGGCCATTTTCCCGGGCGTGGATCTCTACTTCGAGCGTCAGCCGTTCGGCGTTTTCCACCCATCGGACTTTTCCGTATACAAAGGACTTGAAAGGTTCGACTCGATTGAGGATAGTTTTCAGTTGCATCCCGTGTTGGCTCCTGGTGAGATAGGCTTTTTTCCAAACCCATCTTTACCCGAAAACCGCGCGGGATGCACCTTTTCTATTGTTCCTGCATTGCGATATACTGCTTTTGTCTGGCGAAACGGAGGCGGGCTCTGCTGGCGAGCAACCCGACAAGGGATACCCAGACCAGGGCGGGTGAATGACCCGCTGGCCCCGGCGGCTTCCACTGCCTGGGCCTTTTTCGTCCCTTCGTCTTCTCCTCATTCATTTGCCCTGCCATACCTAAAAAAACGCACGTCAACATCGCTAACCACCAGTTTTTACCCACAAATTCTGCCAACGAGCCGAACATATGGGACTGCGTATACCGCAAGATGTATCGCTAATCAGCTTTGGCGACAAACAACGCCGCAGCGCGATAGCCAACCAGATAACGTCAGTGGTAGTCGATTATTCGGACGTTGGTTGCCGGGCTTTTCAACTTATAAACGAGATCAATAACCGTCAACGTTCTATCTACGACCAGCAAAAGATACACATACCATTGCACTTCAATGATGGTAATACGCTGGCCGCTTCGAACTACTCGATAGGAA
>JAAYDL010000129.1 GCA_012729265.1 Lentisphaerota bacterium
CCCAGCAGCAGCGTCGCCAAATCATTATCCAGCTCAACATAGAGCATCTTCACATGAAACTGCTCGCCGTGCGTTGCCGCCCAGCGCAAAGGAATCTCCTTCTTCACTAACCGCGCCGCCGTTTGCCGATTCGGCACTCCGTTCTTGGTCCGGCCAAATGCATCCTTGCTCGGATCCAGAATCACCCTCACCTCGCAACCCCGCTGCTTTGCATCCAGCAACGCACGCACAATATCCCGATCCGCAAGGTAAAACATGGAGAGCTCAATACGGCCCGGCACCGCCGCAGCCTCCAGCATATCGAGCGCCTTATCCTTAATCTTCCGCTCCGTCAATAATTCCAGCCGATGACCGCTCTGCGGATCAAGCGCCCGCGATCCCCCGCGCGCCGCAATCAGTTCCTCCGCTCCCGATATGCGCAGAACCGCAGCCTCAGCATCGTTGCCCATCCACATGCCCGCCCCGTCGACACGCAGCGCCACATTACCATGCGCGCTGCTCGCATCGTGCGGATTCCCGCTCGTCACCAACAGCGACTTCTCGGTGACCGTCAGCTTGCGGTGGTTCGCCTTAAAATTCAGCAGTTTCAGCATGCTCCGCAAGGAGATCCGCCCATCGCCCATCGGATTCGCCAGCGTGTTACCGGGAGAAACTCCCCACGGCTTAACCAGCAAACGCCACGGCTTGGAATAGATAAAATTACTGTCGCGCAGTTTATCCAGATGGGTCCAGACCACATGAACACCGGCCGATTCCAGCTCCGCAAACAGCGACGACTCGATCGACCCATACACTGAATTGATCGGATCGGTAATAAATATGATTTCCACATCCGGTCGTGCACGCCGCTTCTGGATCAGCCGATCCGCGAGTTCACGACTCAGCGGACGCATCCCGGGTCCCGGTTCGTAAAGGAAGTCGTTCACCAAGAAAAAATCGACAAGGACAAACTCATCGGCCTCATCGATCATCTCAAAAACGGAGTCAAATATTTCCTGTCGCACCTGCCGCTCGCCGGACTCATCCACCCACGTTTCGTCCACCAGAAGCTGAACATTCTCGGCACGGGTCTCCGCAGAATAAGCAAATCCTTTCCGCTCCAATCCGACAACACATCCTGAAAAAACCGTTGACATGATCAACAAACTCAGCCCAAAAAAGGATATCCGCATTCATCATCTCCCTAAACAATGGCTTTAAAGTACCCACTTTTAGCCGCAAGGAAAAGAATAAATGCATATCGACACTCTTCGATGCATAAAACCTGACACAGAACTGCCGGGATCGCCTTGAGCAGTCAAACTAATCCGCCTGCTCAAAGGCGCTCTCGGCAAGTCGCTTTTCCGATTAGCAGGTTGTGTTGAGTTCTCCAAGAAAAGACTTGAGTGCCTTCACCTCATCCGCTCGCTGACGCGCTTCTTCCGGAGTATGCGGAACTTCGGCTCGGATGCGCCTAACAATCTCAGCCTCGACATGATCGGCCATAATTCTCGACACAATTTGTTGCTGCTGCTTATCCATCGTCCGTCTCCTTCCAACTGGAAGCTGTCCAAAAAATCAGACGCATCATGTATGCCAGATGAGTCAAAATTTTCTCAGAAAACGAACTATGTCGGATCAATCACTCCATCGAGCATATGGTCGCTGTCAAAGACGTAGCGTCCGGAAAAGGACTGGCCGGAAAGCATGTATGGAAACCAAGTCGAATCATCTTCCCACATTTGATCAAACGGAAGATTGTCGAGGTCGGCCCAGAGCGGAATTGCCTCCTCGGTCTCGGCGGGTTCTCCTTCGTATCCCGTGGCGGTAAAAACAAATCCATGGATGGAACTTCCATCGATAAACTGAAAATGGAGCAGTCCGGCTTCCTTCACGCCGGTCGGCGTAATGCATAGCTCTTCCTGCGTTTCGCGGATTGCGCATTCCATCGGTGTTTCGCCCGGCTCCAGCTTTCCGCCGGGGCCGTTAACCTTCCCTTTACCAAATCCTCGCTTCTTGTGGATCAGCAGAATTTTTCCGTCCTGAATCACAAACATCAGGGTCGCTCGTACTTGAGGCTTCCAGTTTTCCCAATCCACATCGTCTACTTTTTCGTACATTTTTAACACCCGCTGCGCTCAAGGCACAAAGAACACCAAGCTTCGAGTTCTTCGTGTCTTTGTGTTTTCCACGGCCACCTTCGTTTACAGAGCCGCCAACGCACGGTTGAAGGTTTCGCTCGGACGCATCGCCTTGAAAAGCAGTTTTTCATCCGGGCGATAGTAACCGCCGATGTCCACCGGAGCACCCTGCACGCCGTTGAGTTCCTCAACGATTATAGTTTCATTTTTCATCAGCGCCTCAGCGAGCGGAGCAAAGCGTGCCTTCAAGTCCGCATCCTGATCTTGTGCGGCCAACGCCTGAGCCCAATACATAGCGAGATAAAAATGGCTGCCGCGATTATCCAGTTCGCCGCACTTGCGCGAGGGCGACCGATTCTCCTCCAGAAACTTTGCATTCGCAGCATCCAGCGTATCCGCCAGCACCTTGGCTTTTGTGTTACCGAATACGTTTGCCAGATGCTCCAGCGAAACGCCCAACGCCAGAAACTCGCCCAACGAATCCCAGCGCAGATGATTTTCAGCCAAAAACTGCTGAACATGTTTCGGCGCGGAGCCGCCGGCCCCGGTTTCAAAAAGACCGCCGCCATTCATCAGCGGAACAATCGAGAGCATCTTCGCGCTGGTGCCCAGCTCCAGAATTGGGAATAGATCGGTCAGGTAGTCACGCAGCACGTTTCCGGTTACCGAGATCGTGTCCTTCCCCTCTTTACAACGCTGCAGTGTATAGCGCGTTGCCGCATCAGGATTCATAATATGAATCTCCAGCCCATTAGTATCGTGGTCGCTGAGATAGGTTTTTACTTTTTCAATCAACTGCGCGTCGTGTGCCCGGTTTTCATCCAGCCAGAAAATCGCCGGCGTGCCGGTGGCGCGAGCGCGATTTACGGCCAGCTTCACCCAGTCGCGCACGGGTGCATCCTTCACCTGACATGCGCGCCAGATATCGCCTGCCTCAACCGCATGCTCAAACAATACATTCCCGTCGAGATCGACAACGCGCACCGTACCGTCCGCCGGGATCTCAAAGGTTTTATCGTGCGAACCATATTCCTCGGCCTTCTGCGCCATCAGCCCCACGTTGGCCACGCTGCCCATCGTGGACGGATCAAACGCGCCGTTCTTTTTGCAGAATTCGACCGTTTCATGGTAGACCCCGGCGTAGGACCGATCCGGAATCACAAAGTTGGTATCCTGCTGTTTTCCATCCTTGTTCCACATCTGGCCGGAGGCACGAATCGCCGCCGGCATCGACGCATCAACAATCACATCGCTGGGAACGTGCAGGTTGGTAATGCCCTTATCGGAATCCACCATTGCCAGATTCGGTGCGGTTTCGTAGACGGCCGTAATATCCGCTTCGATCTCCGCCCTTTTATCCGCCGGAAGCGCCGCAATTTTTGCATAGAGATCGCCAAGGCCGTTGTTCACATTCACGCCCAGCGCATTAAGCGTCTGCGCATGCTTTTCGAATACATCCTTGTAAAAAACGGAAACGCAGTGGCCGAAGATGACCGGATCGGAAACCTTCATCATCGTGGCCTTCATATGCAGTGAAAAGAGCGTTCCCTCCGCCTTGGATTTCGCCATCTGCTCCGCGAGAAACGACCGCAGCGCCTTTACGCTCAAATAGGTTCCATCAAGCACTTCACCTGCTTGCAGCTTCAAACCCTCTTTTAAAACCGTGACCGCACCGTCGGGCTGAACCAGCTCAAACTTGACCGTCGTCGCATCCGCAACCGTCACCGACTTTTCATTGCCGTAAAAATCGTTGCTCGGCATGGACGACACCACCGATTTGGAGTCCGCCGACCACGCCCCCATACGATGTGGATTGTTCTTCGCATACTGCTTCACCGCCGCCGCAGAGCGGCGATCGGAGTTTCCTTCGCGCAGCACCGGATTCACTGCGCTGCCCTTAATTTTTTCATATTTCGGCTGCGCTGCCGGATCATCATATTCCGGAAGATTATAGCCCTTTGCCTGGAGCTCGGAAATCGCCGCCTTCATCTGCGGAATCGAAGCCGAAATGTTCGGCAGCTTAATAATGTTTGCCTCCGGCTTCAGCGTCAGCGCACCCAATTCGGCCAGTGCATCGCCCACCCGTTGCTCCTCCGTCAAATATTCCGGGAACTGAGCCAGAATACGCCCAGCCAACGAAATGTCGCGTGTTTCAACCGTCACGCCCGCTGCATCGGTGTACGCCTTAATAATCGGCAAAAGGGAATGCGTCGCCAGCATCGGCGCTTCGTCAGTAATCGTGTAGATAATCTTTGCTGTCATGGAGACTCCTGTCTGTTAAATCCAGATTGTAAAAAAGTGCCGCAAGGCGCAACGGTCTTTTGTTTAAAGGGCTTGTGTGTATAGTGAATGCATAGATGATGTCAAGGAAGCCTCTAGAAATCATCCCGCCGCTCTACGACATAATAAACCATATCTTGTCGCCAGTCTGTAGCGAGCGGCAATCCAGCCCCCACGCCCAAAACTATTCAAAAGAAATCGCTTACACTCACTCTGGTACTCAGCCCCCTCTGATATACAACTTTGAGTCTTATTCCGCGAGTGCCTCAAGGGTGCTTATGAGTTCGTTCAAATTTGCGCGTTCAATGCCGTCCATTACTAAGAGTTTTGGAACGATGTCTGTATAATCGCTGGTTCGGAGTTCATGGAGAGTTGTTTTGTTTTCATCGTTGAACTGTGGGGCTTTCAACAAACTCTCTATTTTATCCCAATGCCGATCTTCAATCCCACTGCGCAGGTCTCTTCGATAATAATTAAATTCTCTCAGGACATCCGGCTTGTCCTCGTCACTTGCGTTATCGAGATCGAATGTGAATCTCTTGTATACGAGGAATAGATCTTGAAAATTCAGCGCGCTGTGAATCGACCGGAGTTCCTTCCCCGTGATGAAATAGTTTGATTCGATTTCTGCCCAACGTGATCGCAGCTCATCGAATTGTGTTTTTCCGGTCCGCGAAGTGGCCTTGGCGTATGGCTTTGCATTCAGGTTCAAAAATTGTACGATCATTTCTTTTGCTTCGGGAGAGCAACTCGGCCGCAACACACCTGCCCAATCGGATTGCGAGCGAATATGTCCAATCAGTTTTTCCAAGTCCTTGTCGGTGTATAGTTCTTCTTTGGGCGTCTCAAGTTCAACATCATGGAATTTTCGAAGGACATTAGCCGCTAAATCGCAGACGCGATTGTATTTTTGCTCCCATTGATTGAATATGGACTCCCGCCTGTCCTCAAGAAGCGGCAGCACGTCCGCCGTCATGTCCACATCTACTTCGGCAAGGATCATCAATCCCACCGTCCGGTCTTCTGCGCGCTCGCTTTTCAGGAGCTCTGCAACGGCAATCTTGGCGCTCGTATCTTCAAATAATATTAAATGTTTATAACATTCTTTCAGAACGTGATGATACCGAGTGGAAACTTTTTCCGCGACGTAGCCTTCCGCTGCATGTTCATATTGTGCTCCATTGCTCTCTATCTTTTCTTTAGCCGTTCTGCATATTTCCCAAAGAACACCGATCGCATCCCTCCCCCTCGACTGCTGTATTACTGCGACCGCACCATTATACCCATCGCAAGCAATATTTTTTAATATAGTGATCTGATCGTCCGTTAACACCAATGGCACATTATTGCCAATTTTATATAATGCTTTCAAAATATGGACACTATCTACGCGTCCTGTCCCAATATGCTCGATCAGTGGTTCTACGGATCTTGGATCCCCAATCCTACCAAGAAGATCTACTGCAAACCCTTGGATCCGCCGATCTTGATCATCCAAGTACAAAATTAACTGTGGAACAGCATCCGCTCCTTTCTCCACAATTTCTTTCTCTAATTGACCGACGTAAGCGTTTTGATCCAG
>JAAYDL010000130.1 GCA_012729265.1 Lentisphaerota bacterium
AAGGTTGACACTGGTAGGGCTGGAGGGCGGATATATCCTGAAACCACCTGTTGCACAATATCCTGAAATGCCGGAGCTGGAACACCTGACGATGTGCATGGCCCAATGCTTCGGAATCTCCACGGCACAGTGCGGATTGATTCCGCTGGAAGACGGACAGCTGGCTTTCATTACGAAGCGCATGGACCGAAATAAAACCGAGATGCTGCATATGGAAGATATGTGCCAGCTCACCGACCGGATGACTGAGCAAAAATACAGGGGATCTCTCGAACAGGTTGGTAAAGCAGTGATCCGCCATTGCGACAACTCCCTGTTCGATGCCCTGCGCTTCTTTGAGGTCACGGTCTATTGCTTCCTTACCGGCAACTCGGATATGCATTTGAAAAACTATTCCCTGCTGTATCAGCCGAACGGTTCCGTTTCATTGTCTCCCGCCTACGACCTGCTCCCCACCCGATTGCTGCTGCCGCAAGATGCGGAGGAGACCGCGCTCACGCTGAATGGGAAAAAGAAAAACCTGCGGCGAAATGATTTTATGAATTTAGCAGAATCGTTACGATTAACCGAAAAACAGGTAAGCAACGCATTCGCCCGCTTTTCCTCCGGTTTCGGACCGGCTTTTGAACTTCTTGAGAGAGGTTTCTGCGCTCCTGAAACAAAAGAACGTTTCCGGGAGCTGATACGATTGAACGCCGAACAATTGGGGCTTCCCGGTTGTTAGTGTAAATAACATATGAACCGATTAATGTGCTTGCTGTATACGGAAACAAGTCGAAGGACCAAATCAGTACAGAAGATAACCAATAACGCGGAGTTTGAAGAGGAAATTCTAGATTGAGAAGCGATTTTTAAACGCGAATGAACTGATGATTGAGCGGAAAAATACTCTCCAAAATCTCCCGTCAGAAAACAAGCAAGCAGCTTGCTGTTAAGTCCTTCGCTACGCTTGCTGTCACTGCTTCACGATCATTTCCTTTCAAATGATGAGTTGTAACGCAGGCTGTACTGGAAAAAGCGGGCGAACCGCTTGAAGGGCGGAGGGAAAAGTTCTATATTTTGCGCTTTTGAAGGTTCGCCGCAACACTATCTTGTGGCATACGAGGAATTCAGCCCATGAGCGCCAAGAAAAATCACGAATATACAGAAGACAAGATCAAGACCCTTTCATCGCTCGAACACATTCGTCTGCGCACCGGCATGTACATCGGCCGAACCGGCAGCGGAGCCCATTATGACGACGGTATTTATATTCTCGTGAAGGAGGTCATCGACAACGGGATCGACGAGTTTATCATGGGCCACGGCGACCGGATCAGCGTATCGATCGAGGACGACATGGTGACGATTCGCGACTACGGCCGCGGCATTCCGCTGGGTAAAGTGATCGACTGCGTCTCCAAAATCAACACCGGCGCAAAGTATAACGACGACGTTTTTCAGTTCAGCGTCGGCCTTAACGGGGTCGGCACCAAAGCGGTCAATGCGCTCTCCTCTTATTTTCTCGTCCGCAGCCACCGCGACGGCGAATATGTGGAAGCCGAGTTTGAGCGTGGAAAACTGGTGCGCGAAGAATCAGGAAAGACCAACGAACCCAACGGCACGCTGGTCAGCTTCTCTCCCGACCCCGAAATTTTTAAAAAATTTGCATTCAATGCGGATCATCTGGCGCGGCGCCTGCGCTTCTACGCCTATCTCAACGCCAAACTGAAGATTTGGTTTAACGGCGAGCTGTTCCAGTGCAAAGGCGGGCTGCTGGATCTGATTCGCGACGAAAGCCAGTACGAAAAAATTTATCCTCCGTTTCAATACACGGACTCGACGCTTGAATTTGCATTTACCCACACCAACCGGTTTTCCGAAGAGTATTACTCCTTTGTCAACGGCCAATACACCTCCGACGGTGGCACGCACCTCTCCGCCTTCCGCGAAGGGCTCCTGCGCGGTGTTAACGATTATGCCTCCAAAAAATTTGACGGGGATGACGTGCGCGAAGGCGTTCTCGGCGCCGTGGCCATCCGCCTGAAAGAACCGATCTTCGAGAGCCAGACTAAAAACAAACTCGGAAACACCGAAATCCGCTCCGACCTCGTCGCCCGTATTTCACAGGCCGTAGCGGAGCTGCTGCATAAAAACCCCGATGATGCAAAGAAGCTGGTGACCAAGATCGAGGAAACGCAGAAGATGCGAAAGGAGCTTAACACGGTCAAAAAGCTGGCGCGCGAGCGTTCTCGATCCGTTTCCATCCGTATTCCGCAGCTTAAGGACTGCAAGAACCACTATAGCCTGGAAAAGGAAAAAGGGCTTGAAACGCAGATTTTCATCACCGAAGGCCAGTCCGCCGCGGGCTCGCTCGTGAGTTGCCGCGATGCCAACAATCAGGCCATCTTCACCCTCAAAGGAAAACCGCTGAACGTCTGCGATCTCAAGCGCGATGCACTCTATAAAAATGTTGAAATCTACAACCTGATGCGGGCGCTCGACATCGAAGAGAGCACCGACAACCTGCGCTACAATAACGTCATTCTCGCCACAGACGCCGATGTCGACGGCCTGCACATCCGCAACCTGATGATCACGTTATTCCTTCGATTTTTTGACCCACTCGTCAAACGAGGGCATCTGAAAATTCTCGAAACGCCCCTCTTCCGCGTCCGCAATAAAAAGGAGACGATCTACTGCTACTCCGAAACCGAACGCATCAACGCGCTCGAAAAACTGGGCCGCGGAGCAGAAATCACCCGATTCAA
>JAAYDL010000131.1 GCA_012729265.1 Lentisphaerota bacterium
CAACCAACCGTTTTTCAAACCGCTCCACGTTGCCCTTTCCCCGCAGCGCATTCCACAAACGCTCTACATCAAAAACGGCTTCCGAGAGCATGAGTTTCTTAATCAGCGGGAACGGGGTTTTCAGCGAACCCACAATCAGCAGCCCCACCAGCAGAGGCACCATGCCCTCTTTCACCGCAACCCACTGCTTCGGCAGACTCAGAATCCCGAAAACCCCCGTCAGCAGCACACTGATCAACCCAATAATTGAAAACACATCCGCCTTGCGTTCCTTCAGCAGCGTTTTCAATCCGTACACAATAGGAAATGCCACCGCAACCACCAGCGCCCATACCGGACCCAACCGCGCTTCCTTACTCAAAAAACTCAGCACACAAACCGGAATGACAATATTTACCAGCGGACTTATCCACGGATTTTCGCGCATTGAATCAACGTTTCCCATTTTACCTCCCAAAAAGACCGCGCTTTACACGCGCATCAAACTGGACCCACATAAAAAAAAGACCCTGTTCATTCCAACAGGGTCCTTTGATCAGATCCCACAGCGGATGCGGGAAACAGAGCAATATTACATGTTGCCCATATCGTTAAGCAGCGATTTGATCAATTCGTCAGCGGAAACGTTCTCATCTGATGAGCTGGAAGTTGCATTCTTTGCAGCAGCAGCAGAAATAATATCATTGAAGACAGCATCCTGATCAACATTCAAATCCGCAACACTGCCCAAATCCGCCTGATAATCAGCGGGATCAACGCGTTGCAGTTTGATGAAAGCAGCACGGAGCGTGTTGTATTGCTTTTCATGAAAAGCAGCCAGTTTTTCTGCTTTATCGAGCGCCTCAACCATACTGTTTGCCTTAGCAGCATTGGACTGAGCCTCATCGCGTGCAGTTGCCAAATCACGCGTCAACGTTCTTACCTGAGCATTCAGACCTTCAACCTCTTTTTCGGCATCAGAGGCCTTATCTTCTAAATTCATTTTGTCTGCCTTAAGGAGCGTTAACTGATTATCCAGCTCGTCGTTTCGCACACCAAGCTGACTAATCTCAGCGTCCCGTTCTGCGATCGCCTCCGCATGCACCGTTTCCAGCGCAGCGATCTCAGCGTCCTTCTTAGCTGCCAACTCATCAAGATCTTTCTGCTTAACGCAGCCGGTCGATATCCCAATAGCACAGGCAGCCGCCATCGCTACTACAACTGTTTTAATTTGCATTACTTCCTCCCATTGGTTGTTCAAATCACAAGTACCAGAAATGAGAGCAGTATAGGCATCGAATTGATAAATTCAATACCTGTTGAACAAATTATTTCACCTTCGATTCAAGGCGGTTTCTCGAGCTAAAAGCAGATCCATCACAGCTCAATAATTTTCAGCTGATCGGTCCCTAAATCAAGAATGGCACAGGTTTGCGGATTGCCGCGACCAGCGGAACCGGGATTAATGCAGCGGGTTTCCCCTTCGGTATAGTCGTGAACGATGTGCGTATGGCCGCTGAATACCAGACCATATTTCCCGGAGGAGACGGTTTCATAAAACCGCCGTTTATCGTCGCTGTGCAGCAGCGCGATGCGGCGACCTTCGAGTTCAATGTCACCGAATCGCCCGTGCAGATGAACGCCGACATTTTCAGAAAAGAACCGCCAATCGGCGGAATACATATCGACATTGCCGAGCACGGCATGAACAGGCGCATCGCCCGCCAGCACACTCAGCAGATCCACGCCGCCGATATCGCCACATAGAAATATCGCACCGACTTCTTCCTGCTGAAAAAAGCGGGCGGCGCGCTGGACGGCGGATAAATTACCGTGCGTGTCGGATAGAATTCCGATATTCATGAGCACAATCGTGCCCGCCTGAAGAAAGAATTGGAATCAAAAAGGCAAATTTAAGGTCGATTCACACCGCGCGGTTGTTTAGGTTTCCGACCACTTTTGCAGAGGAGAGTCGAAAAAATGATTAAAGCAAAAATTGTCGGTGCCGGTGGATACGGCGGAGTGGGCATTACGGAACTGTTACTCAAGCATCCCGAGGTCGAGATCGGCTGTCTGGTCAGCCTGTCGGATACCGGCCGCAGAATGAGCGATGTCTTCCCCCACCTGCGCGGATTCTGCGACGATGTCATAGTCTCTCCCGAAGACCCCAAAAACAAAGAACCATTCGACGTCGTCTTTTTCTCCACGCCCGACGGCGTCGGCATGCAGACCGCCGAGGAGGAAATTGCGCGCGGCGCCAAAGTGATCGACTACAGCGGCGACTTCCGTTTCGGCTCCGTCGAGCGCTATGCCGAATATGCTGAGTTCATCGGCCGCGATCCCGTGCATAAGGCACCCGCGCTGCTGAGTGAAACCATTTACGGTTTGCCAGAGCTTCATGAAATCACGACGGATCAAAAGATCGTGGGCAACCCCGGCTGCTTTGCTGTGAGTTGTATTCTCGGTCTCGCGCCCGCCGTTGAGGCTAGTGTGATTGATCCGAAAAGTATTATCTGCGACGGAAAGACCGGCGTTTCCGGAGCAGGGAAAAAGCCCAACGCGACGTTCCACTACCCCAACCGCTACGACAACATGAACGCTTACAAACTGGCTGGGCACCAGCACGTGGTTGAGATTGAGCAGGAACTCGGGCTCCTCGGCGATAAGGATGTACAAATCACCTTCACCGCGCAGGTGGTTCCGGTCTGCCGCGGCATTATGAGCTCGCTCTACGCCTCACTCGACGGACAATCCGCCGACGCCATACTGGAACTCTACCGCGAGTTTTACCGCAATCAGCCGTTCGTCCGTGTGTTCGACGCCAAAACGCCCGTTAGCATTGCTGACGTACGCGGCACCAACTACTGCAACCTCACCGTCGATGTCGACCAGCGCAACAATCGTCTCCGCGTGATTTCGCACATCGACAATCTGATGAAAGGTCAGGCGAGTAACGCGCTGCAGAACATGAACCTCATGTTCGGCTTCGATCAAGAGACCGCCCTTGCAGCTCCCGGCCAATATCCCTGATTGCAGAAGCGAGACAGAACAACAGCGTCTACGTGCGTTAAGGGGTTCCATACACAAAATGGGGCCCCTTATTTCATAAACAGCGCATAAATTTTAAACAGAAGGGAACAAAGAAGAAACGAACCGGGCGACCTTCGCGGTCTTGGTGTTGATAGCGTATCGCACTGGCTTTCTATTTACTGGCTTGACCTTATTCCGGGTTCAATCCTATTTTTTCAGGATGAAAACAAAACTATACCTTACGTTATCGGCCCTCTCACTAATGACATCCACCTCAACCCTGCATGCGCAGCGGCCGCAGCGGCAGGCGGCCTACGACGGCACCGTCGATTCTTCCAAGATTCTGACGCCGGCTGCCCCTGAGACGCCTCGTATTAACGGCGCAAGTGTTTTCGGCGCGCGTCCGAACGCCCCGTTCCTCTTTACCATCCCGGCCTCCGGAAAGCGGCCGATGACCTTCAGCGCAGCCAATCTTCCGGAAGGTCTCAACCTCGACGCCGAAACAGGACGCATTACGGGCAAGGTTTCCACCGCCGGCGAATATGCCGTCAACTTGACCGCTAAAAACGAACTGGGCGAAAACACAAAAACCCTGCGCATTGTGATCGGCGACAAGATTGCGCTTACGCCCCCGATGGGCTGGAGCAGCTGGAACTGCTGGGGCGAGACCGTGAGCCAGGAAAAGGTACTCAGTTCCGCCCGCGCGATGGTCGAAAAGGGCCTCAGCCAATATGGCTGGTCGCAAATCAACATCGACGACGGCTGGCAGGGCAAGCGCGGCGGACCGCTCAACGCCATTCAGCCCAACAAAAAGTTTCCGGACATGAAGGCGCTCGGCGACGAGATCCACGATCTCGGCCTCAAGTTCGGCATCTATTCCGGCCCGTGGCGCGGCACCTATGCAGGCTACATCGGCACCTCGTCCGATAACGCCGACGGCACCTACGACTGGGTCGAAGCCGGACACATTACCGAATTCTATAAGCTCAAAACGCCCAACGACGACCCCACGTGGATCAACTGGACGTTCGGCAAATATTCCTTCGTTGAACAGGATGCCCAGCAGTGGGCCGAATGGGGCGTGGACTATCTCAAGTATGACTGGTTCCCGAACGATCCGAAGACCACCCGCGAAATGAGCGAAGCGCTTCGTGCGACCGGGCGCGACATTGTTTTCAGCCTCTCCAACACCGGCATCTACGACAACGCCCCCGACTATGTTGAACTCGCCAACCTGTGGCGCACCACCAACGACATCAACGACAGCTGGGACAGCGTCAGCCGCATCGGCTTCCTGCAGGACCGCTGGGCGGGCTTCACCGGGCCGGGCCACTGGAGCGATCCCGACATGCTCGTGGTCGGCATGGTCGGCTGGGGCCCCAACCTGCATCCGAGCAACCTGACGCCCGACGAACAATATACCCACATCAGCCTCTGGTGTATGCTCTCTGCGCCGATGCTCCTCGGTTGCGATCTTGCGCAAATGGACGACTTCACCCTCTCACTGCTGACCAACGACGAAGTCCTGGCCATCAATCAGGATGTCCTCGGCAAGCAGGCCACTCAGATCAGCAACGACGGCGACCGTGTGGTGTATGCAAAAACACTGTCCGACGGCTCCTACGCCGTGGCCTTCTTCAACCGCGGCACGACCGAAACCACGATCAACCTGAAATGGGGCCCCTGGGGTACGCTCGCCACGCCGGATGCTGCAGAGCGGTTCACCATACGCGACCTATGGCGCCAGAAGGATATCGGTGTATTCCGCGAAACCTTCAGCACGAAAGTTTCCCCGCACGGCGTCGTCCTCGTCCGGCTTATCCCGACGAAATAGACAGTTCACTTAAAGGGTGGGAACGGCGGAAGCCACCCCGCCCTTTTTTTGACTCTTCCGCCAAATCGGCGGGAGAAAAGTCGCGTTAAAAAATTTTCAACCCATCCGTCGAGTGAGGCGTTACGGATTTTCATCCGGATCGGGGATCGGCTGCTCGTCGCCGGTGCGGGAACCGGGTACACGACCGATAATCTCAGGAACGGCTCCGCCCGCGCGGATGACCTGAATGCGATCGCCGATCATCAGATCGAGTGCACGCAGATGACTGAGGCTGTGCAGGCTCGCGCGTTTCAGCTCCGCGCCGTCCATGGTGACCGGATCAAAACCGGCCACCGGTGTAAGGCGCCCCGTTTCCCCTGTGGTCCAATCCACTCGCCGCAGATGCGTTTCCACCGGAACGGATTTATATTTCCGCGCCAGCGCTCCGTTGGGCCAACGCGCCGTGGCCCCCATTCGCTCAAACTCCGCGCAATCATTCAGCCGGATCACTACGCCATCGCTGGGATAGGGCAGCTCGGCGCGGCGTTGATTCATAAGCGCAACCGCATGGACCGCGTTTGATCCCGAAAGCAGTTGATGTGCAACCGGCGTTAAACCGCAGGATTGAGCCATCGCCAAGGCGTCCGCGTGGGTTGTCGGCATCGGTTCCGACTCCAGAACCTCAAAAACGGCGTACGCCAATCCGCGTTTGGCGACCGCGGCCAAATCTTTCATCCGCAGCGTACCCGCCGCCGTATTGCGCGGACTTTTCAGCTCGGCCTCTCCGTCCGCGACGCGTTGTTCGTTCAGCGCTTCGAATGCGGCAAACGGCATATACAGTTCGCCACGAACATCCAACCGCGTCGGCGCATTCGTCAGCGCCAAAGGAACGGCTCCGGAGGCGCGAACCTGCGCGGTGACATCTGAGCCCGTTATTCCGTCGCCCCGCGTCAACGCCTGCAACAAACGACCTTCTCGATAGCGCAGCACCACGGTCAGCCCATCAATTTTCGGCTCCACGCAATAGATCCGGTCCGCACCGCAGGCCTCGATAAATTCCACCACGCCTTCATCGGAATAGGCCTTTTTCAGGCTCAGCACCGGCTGAGTGTGTGCCGCCGGATTTTCCTGTTCGGGAACTGCAGCACCGACAGAGGAATAAGCAGGGAGATCGGGATATTCTGTCTTCAGCGATTGATATTGCGAGCGCAGCGCATCGTACGCCTCATTCGCCATGATCGGTTCACCGAGGTTATAATACGCATCGTCCGCTTCCCGCAGCACCGTCCGTATCTCCGCCGCCCGCTGCTCCACCAACTTCGGCGCAGCCAAACACGAACAACAGAGCATCAAACTACATAGAATCCATCGAGCCATGACTTCATGAAAACAAACTAATGCGAATCACAAAACCTTTTTCTTGATTTTTCTTCATCACATTGACGAGCAACGCAACATTCAACGCCACCACCGCACTGCGGAGTGTAAGAAAGAATGTGGTACGCGCTTCCCGTCTGCAGGAGCACATTTGCTCCTGAGCAATCCTGCCGAGCGAGTACAACGGAGCAGGGATGCTCCGTCTACGGTCAACCGCCAACCACCAACTTCCAACTGCTACCCTGAAGGTTTTTCAGTCTCCTCATCCTGATGAATAAAGACCTTGAACTCTTTCTTTAAATCAAATCCGTATCACAATACCCTTATCGCGCATATATTCCTTCACTTCTCGAATGCTGAATTCGCCGAAATGGAAGATGGACGCCGCCAACACCGCGTCCGCTTTGCCCACCGTTACGGCATCGACCAAATGATCCAGCGTGCCCGCGCCGCCGGACGCAATGACCGGCACATTGACTGCCTCCGAAACCGCGCGGGTCAGCTCCAGATCGTAGCCGTCTTTACACCCGTCACAATCCATACTCGTCAGCAGAATTTCGCCTGCGCCGCGCTGCGTGCCTTCAATCGCCCACTGGACCGCGTCCAGCTCCGTCGGATTCCGCCCGCCGTGTGTGTAAACGCCCCACGTGCCGTCGCCGTTGCGTCGCGCATCAATCGCCAGCACCGTGCATTGCGAACCGAACATATCGGAGCACTCATTCAAAATATCGGGATGATGGATCGCCGCCGTATTGAACGAAACCTTATCTGCCCCCGCTTTCAGTATCCGCCGTACGTCCGCCAAAGTTCGAATTCCTCCTCCGACGGTTAACGGCATAAATACCTGCTCTGCGCAACGGCGGACAATATCCACCATCGTATCGCGACCGTCACTCGTCGCCGTAATGTCCAAAAAGGTCAGCTCGTCCGCGCCCTGCTCTTGATACGCCTTGGCGCACTCCACCGGATCGCCCGCATCGCGCAGATCCACAAAATTCACGCCCTTCACCACGCGCCCGCCCGTCACATCCAGACAGGGTATAATTCGTTTTGCCAGCATCTCTAAACCTCACCCGTTTCTTGTTGTATACTTTTTCACTTCCTCGCGAACGCGGAACCCCATCGGATTTTCGCAATATTCACCTCAACCGCCGACTTGCTCTTCAACACGCTCGACAACATCGCCACGCCCTGCTCAGTGAAAACACACGGAAGAGCGGCTGAATGTTTCATAGATTCTAACCGGTCACATTTTGTGACCAGTTCATTTTTTTCATCGGGCTCCAACCTGAACATAAAATCTTCGGGAAACCGATTCGCGTTGCGTTTGACCGCCTGATTCAATGCTTTGGTCTCCACACCGTACAACTCAGCCAAATCCCGATCGAGCATAACCTTCTGGCCGCGAATCAGGATAATCCGCTGCTCAATACGCTCAATCGGAACTATGGAATCTTCACTCATTTCAAATCCGCATGATAGGCTGAAAGAGCCGCATCATACACATTCTTCACGCTCGTTCCACTCTCAGCCGCGCATTTTCTGCAATCTTCAATTTCGGGCGAGGCCGTTACCGGTTTCCCACCACGCGCCCCTACCTTGATTCGAACCGCTCCCGTACGCCGAAGGTCGTCGACCACAATCTCAAACGGATCAACCTGCAGCGACTTCAGCTCCTCGTTCAGCTCTTCCAGCGAAACACCCAGCCCCGCCAGCGCCCCGAGAATCATATCCCCACTCGCCCCGCCGATACTCTCAAAATGCAATATACGGTTGTTCATTCATTCCTCCCGGAATTGCACAACAAACTCCGCTGAACTCAAAACACGGCAACCCTTCGTCTGCTCCGCCGGAAAATGTTTAATATTCCCCGTTACCAACACCACGTTGGCCGACATGGCAATCTCAAGAAAAGGAACATCGCCGGGATCCGGCAGGTCGGCCACGACACAACTGGTGACATACTGCGAATTACGGCTCAAATATTCGAGTATGTCCTCCCGCGCCGAATCCGTAAAATAGCGCTTGAACGCATCCCGCCGCAACACATCGAAATATTCGGCCAGAATGCGATCATCCACCACCGCTCGAAGTGTGCCGGAACGAAGCAGATCGACGATACGACCCGGAAAACCGCAGGGATTGATCAGCCCCGAAACCAGCACATTCGTGTCGAGCACCGCATCCATCACAGGCCCCGACTCTCCCGACTGGCAAGAATCTCCGCCGCAATGGACTCATCATCCATCGGAAGTTCAACCGCCTTTTTGCGCGCCTGTTTGACAGCCGCAGAAAATAATGCACGGCGTACCTCATCCAACGAATCCTCAACGGCATCCGGAGAAATCTCGACCATTAAAGCAAACGGCTTTCCATCCTTCGTCACGATCACTTCCCGATCGCGACTCAGCACTTCCCGCAGCTCCCTCGTCTTTTTCAGATCCTTGACCGCCATATAGCTCATAACAATCTCCTTGTTGTGACCTTATTATGACCCAAATCGCCAAATGTAAAGGGACAACTGCAATACAAAAACTCAAACTTGAAAACGGCTTCGTGTCACCCATTTTCCCACTCGGCCCGTTTACTCCTCGTTTCCTTGAGCCTTTCTGCAAATCAGCTTTGCTTCCTCATCGTATACATAGTTTACGATTTCACCCGAAATGATCAGCTCGATGGCTTCTTCGATGACGGGCAACGGGGCGATAAACCATTCGCGGGGCGCATAGCGCTTTCCGGACTTGTCAAAAACATCCACTTCCAGACAAACCTTGCCAAAAAATCGATGGAGCAATAGCTCCAGCTTTTGCGGATTGAGATTGAAACACGCAAAGGTTTCGACGATGTGAACGGGAGCCATGAGATACGTTGGATCGTCGGTTGCGTTTTTGATTCGTTCCGCGACCGGCACGGAGCTGAAACCAATTTTATAGAGATCTTGGAGCGTGGCAATCTGCGGATCGGTACTCAGCGATCTTAATATGTAGATGTAACCGGTCTGGTCGTCTTCGTGAGTAATGTTGTTCAGATCATCCATCAAGCGGTCTTCGTGTTCGGTAATCCGCCGGCCGTCCTTGTACAGGTTGCGGGCAAGAGAACGCAGCAACAGATCGCCCTCCGTCCCGTTTTCGAAAATACAGCGCAACCGGGCATTCACCTTCTTGTTTTTCTTCTCCTTTTCGCCGACATCGGCAACATACACCATTACCCCGCGCAGAATAAAAAACTGACCGGCCTGAATCTGCTGTTCATTCACAAACGGCCTCAGAATGCGTTTGCCGGATTGCAGATCAACGTGGCACTGCTTGAACAACGGTTCAAACCGGCTGAAATCGTTGCAGGGCTGGCGCTGGGCCACATAGTCGGGCGCTTCAATATTCTGCGGCACGT
Organism: Lentisphaerota bacterium; assembly: GCA_012729265.1. Classification (GTDB taxonomy): domain Bacteria; phylum Verrucomicrobiota; class Kiritimatiellia; order Kiritimatiellales; family Pontiellaceae; genus Pontiella. Next base: position 9,590 of record JAAYDL010000131.1, read on the forward strand.
TGCGGAGGGTAAAAATACTGTCCTCTTCGCTGTTTCCCAGTAGATTCAGATCATCATCGTTCAGAATATCGTCGATGGATTCTGGCTTTTTAACCGGAACCAAAAGGCCGAACTCATCCAGATCAATCAACGCCTTGGCCTTCTCCGTATCCTTCCGAAGACTGGAAAGACGCATAGCCAGCTTGGCCTCCTGCATATTGGCAAGATCGTTCTCTGGCTCGCGGCCCTGATGCCGATAGAACTCCACGATCTCATAAAAGGATTCTATCAGCCGCTCATCCTCTGTCATGCTGTTCGACGACTTCGGTTTAACAGTAAGCAGCCCCAGGTCATCATCCTCAATCAGTTCGCGCAGCTTGTCCGCATCCATTGCTAGAGCCCTTTCTGTCGACGCTGGTTCTTAATGTAGGCCAACACTTCTGCCATCCGCTTTTCCATCGGATCTAACGCGGTCAGAGAAGGCTCCCGCCCGCTGGTCTTGGCAAACAGCTTAATCTTCGGCCACATCAGAACCGCTTCATCCTCCGTCACCTGACAGCGGGTTGACTCGATACACTCCATGATGGCCTTCAGGACATTCGGGGTAACCTGCTTAGAGAGAATCTCAAACGCCTTCTGGAACGGATTGATGCGGTCGATCAAATCGATATGCAGATCGTCTATGTTCACAAACTGATTCGCCATGCGGATAAAGCGCTTGTCGCCCGTCTCTTCAATCTGCGCATTCCTCAGCACAGAATCCGCCACCACATATTGCCGGATCTCCTCGCACTCCGTCTCGGACAGATCGGGGTATTTCGTGCGGATGATCTTCGGAATCAGGATTTTGTTAATCACCTCGGGATCGACATTGCCCGGCATTGCCTTTTGCATCGTATCGTCCTGAAGAATGGTCGCCTTCAGGTCGTTCAAGTCGGACTCCACAATATCCTTCACCCGTTGCGAGCTGGGCTCCTTCAACCCCCGGATTTTCAGCTCATCCGGCCCGCTGATGTCGTCATCTGACCGTTTTGTCTTAAACTTAAAGCTCGGGGCCAGCACCTGCTCCATCAGCAGGGAGCAGGTAATCGCTTTCAGCATATTGTTCACCGAAACCGTCAACAGCTCATCCGCCGCATCCGGCCGGGCGATCAGGTTGGTAAACTGCGCGTGGGTCTTGTTTTCGCTGTCGCGGGTGCAGCGTCCGATAATCTGCACCACCTCCGTCAGCGAGCCGCGATAGCCCACCGTCAGCGCGTGCTCGCAAAACACCCAGTCGAACCCTTCCTTGGCCATCCCCAGCGCAATAATCAGGTCAATATCTTCCGGCTTCCGAATATTGCGCAAATAGGTAATCACCTTGTCGCGGTCTGTCGGCGCATCCCAAACCAGATCGGCCACCTTCAGCCGCTTGCCATCGCTGCGCCGCTTCACGGTAATAATCCCCGTTGTCGGATCCTGCCGTTCGACTGTGCCGATCGAATCGAGAATAAAATCCACCTCGTCATGCTTCTGCTTCGTGGACTCGCCCGAATTCACATTCGGGATATGCAGAATTGTCTTCTTGTCTGTATCAAGGATTATCCCAATCGCGGCGGTATATTTACCCTGATAGAAATGGTAGCCGATGCCCAGCGACTTCAAATAGCGATAGCCGTTCAGCTGCTCATAATAGTTGTAAACAACGTGGGTAAACTTTGCTTCATCCTCCGGCAAAAGCACCGGCACGCTGTCGCCCCGGAAATAAGAGCCGGTCATCGCAATAATATGGGCCGACGAATTCCGCAGAACATCGCGCAACACCTCGCCCAGCTGATTGCCCGTATCCGCCGACACATGATGAAACTCGTCAATCGCCACCAGCACGTTGTTGAAAGCCGCCGTATCCAATGACTGGAAAGCAAACCGCAACGTCGCGTGGGTGCAAACCAGAATCCGGTCGTCGCTCTGCAAAAACTCCTGAAACTGCTTCACCTTCTGAGGCTCTCCGCCCGGAGAGCAGAGATCGCGTTTCGGGGAAACTTCCCAATCGGCATAGAACCCGTGCTCTGAAAGCTTCGTCGAAGCAAACGAAGAACCGATCGACCGCTCCGGCACCGCCACAATCGTTTTGGACACGCCCTGATTCAGCATCTTGTCCAGCGCCAGAAACATCAGTGCCCTCGACTTACCGGACGCCGGGGGCGCCTTCACCAGCAGATACTGCGCATCCCGAGCCGCAAACGCCCGCGCCTGCATCTCCCGCATCCCCAGCGCATCGGTATTGGTGCTGCGGCCCGTCCGCCCGTAATTCACTTCCACTAAATTCGGCATTATCGGTTCTCCAGTAACTTCCGGCCTTTTTCGGTCAACCGGTATTTTTGAAGGCGACTGGTCGGCTTATCAGGCAGGGTATATTCAATCGCAGAGTCATTTAGAAGTTCGCTGACCGTCCGTTTAAAAGCTCCGGTTTTGCTTTTCAGCCCAAGTTTTTTAACCAGCTCATTCGCCGAAAGCGGTTCTTCTGCAAGAGCCAACAGCGCATCTCTTGACTGGGCCCCTGACTGGGCCCCCGACTGGGCCCCTGACTGGGCCGGGACCGTCTTTGCTTGGCCGGTCATCTTCGCCCGTGGATGCACCGGCAGGCGGACCAGATAATAAGTCCGGTCTTCGTCGCTATCAAACTCGGGCGCAGGCGATCCATTGGCCGCCATTTCCCGCAAGATCTTCGGAATACCCGTCGATCGGCCTTCGGTCAAATCCAGCTCTTTCAGGAATTCGCCGATCCGCCGGTTCCGGTACCGGCGGCTCACCGCCCGCCCGGCCCGCAGATCATCCATGCGAATCGACCGGTCGGGGCCGGGGAAACTCAGAATCACCAAATCCTGCGGGGCAATCCGAACCTCGACCGGCTCGCGGATTTCATACGACCGGTGATAGACCGCGTTCACCAGTGCTTCTTCGACCGCCGCATACGGGAAATTCCAGAACCGTTCCGCTTCCGCCCTGTCGGAATGCTTTACAACGGTTTCCTTGAGGTAATTGCGTTGAATATAATCCAGCGCCTCGCGGGTCATCCGTGACAGCGGCCCGGAAAACGTCTTCTCCTCAAACCGGTCGCCGCCTGCGCCGTCCGGAAACCAGACCACATCAATCTGCGTCGCCGGGAAAACCGGCGCGGATCGTCATTGAAAAACAGCAGCCCCGCATTTTTCGGGAAAACAGCCTCCGACGGCCCGCTAGCAATATTCATCTGCCGCCCGAGCGCCTCCGGCGAAAGCGACTTTACGTCGTTGGCCAGCTCGCTGCCCACCTCCCGCAAAAACTCCTCCATCAAACGCGGCGAAAGATCGTAAATCGATGCCTGCTGATTGTAGCGGTCGTCAAAAGGCACCGTCGCCGCCAGACCGATCAGCTCCCGCTCGTCCGCGCCTTTGGCCCGTACCGTGCTCGACTGCTTGCGGATGAAATAGCCCCATTCCGTTGCATCCTTCGCCAGACTCATCTTCGCCTTATACGGGCGCGTCTCACCGCCCGGCACCCAGATCACCAGAATCCATTTGCCATCCACCTCGCACGGCGTCGAAAGCGGATGATACATCGGCTGAATGGCGGAATGACCGAGATTGAGAAGCTCCTTCTGAATGGTATCGAGGGTGTCGGGCGAAAGACCGGCTGGCGGCAGAACCGGGCGACCGTTTTTCTCGGCTATGCCAATCACAATATAACCGCCGCCCAGATTATGAAAATCGTTCGCAAACGCGCAGATCGTATGGAGCACGGCTTCCGGGTTCCAGCCCGCCTTATACTCCAGCCGCTCCCACTCCACGGACTTCCCCCGCAGCACATCATCCATTGAAATCGGCAGGCTCAAATTTTTAATCGGCTTTTTCATTTCAAACTCTCATTCAACCGCTAATGCACGCCAATTTGCGCGAATTATTCAGACTCCATTTCCGGTTTATATGCTTTATCCCAACATTGTTCCAATGCTTGGAAGATTACGGGCATCTCTGTTTCAAACTGGTTCTGAGCGATATTTTCAGCCATCCATTTGGCCATTTTCTTTTTATCCGCAACAAACCTGCACGATTGTTTCAGCGTAGTCGGGTAATAATCTTCCAGTCCATTAACCGGAAGTGTGTGTATTTGTCCGTTGCGGTCAAGAAATCCATTTTCCCGTTTAAAATCTTCAAATCGAGGCTGTTTTGTTGGATCGGGCTTGTCACAAAGCAGAATAAGTTTGGTCTTATAAATCGGACGGGCTTTGAGCGGCTTGAACACGCGGTTGAGCGCTTCCATATTCTGCCGTTGTTGCTCATCATCCCCGTTTGCAGGAAGAATCTGTATCTGAGCGCGTTCTGAATAAAAACGGTTGATTAATCCTGAGATGAAAACTTCTTCACTGGAGCCCTCAACGATCATGAAGTTGGCTGGAAGCAGAAGGTCGGCAGGATTTCCCCCGAGTAGTTGGTAAACGACATGTTGCCGCCCCGCATTAGCTACCGGCTCAATATTTGTACACTTATCCTCTTTGCAGACTTCAAAGATGGTTTGGTCGCTGTGTTCATCCGCAATAAACACCGAGGAATGGGTCGTTATAAAAACCTGATCGACGCCTGCTGTCAGATCAAGTAACGCCTGTTTCAATTGCCGCTGTCCGGTGGGGTGTAAATGAAGTTCAGCTTCATCAATAAAGAAAATGAAGCTTCGTCCCAGCGCTTCTTCCCGCCGGAAATCGGCGTGTGTTTTGATGATCGCGAGCATTAAAGCCCGTTGCATTCCATCGCCTTTTTCTTCAGCAGTGGTTTTGACTCCGTCGTTCAGTCTGGTTTTGTAGTTCTTTAGTAACTCATCAAATTCGGGCTCTTCCACGTCAAAATCCACCTCGGAACAGTCTGGGAACTGTTGAGCCAAGTGATGCTGGACGCTGTCGCTAAGTTCTTTGAGTTTTTTCCGAACAGGAGACTCCGCCGATTGAAACAGCTTCTCAAAGGCGGCTTGAAAATCCTGATAGTCTTGGTTTTTCTCTAATACCTCGGCGACGACTCCTCCTAGCATTTGTCCGACTGGAGTTGTGCTTTTGTAGGAAGAAACGTCCTTTAGATTTTTTGTCGCCTCTACAAATTCAAAACGAGGGATGCAGTTGTTAAACGTGCTGTCAGCACCGCAGGGTTGCTTCTTCCATTCATCCTTTTCTGGGTTGTAAAGCAGGCGGTTTTTCTCGTCCTGTGACGAGCGTTTTACCCGCATAACATCAGATTCGCCGATTACGTTCCTTATTTTCTGCTGATTGTCTTCTTTGGAAATATTAGCGATGCCATCTTGGACCCCGGAAAACTCCACTTCTACAAACACTTCATCATCGGACAGGGCGTCTACATGCCGGATTTCTGCCAATGAACCTTTACCCGTATAAAACCATTCCACAGCCTCGAACAAATTGGTTTTCCCATGGTTATTCTGCCCGATGAGCACGTTGAACTTCGTTGGAGCAATCTCAACGTTTTTCAACGAACGGAAGTTTCGTACTGTAATTTTTGAAATCCTCATTTTCTTTCCCCCGTTCGCGTTAATTGATGTTCATTCGCCGGTTTCGTTTTTCGCGAAATCAAATTTTAACGCGTTTTTTTCGTATTCCTTTAGTCGCTTATACTTCTCCCCCTGAGGGGTCTCAACCGAGGCCTTTTCGTCGTGAACTTTGGTTACGACCTGTACTGTATATCCCGAATTTTGTTCAACACCGCACTCATCGATTTTACGGGAAATAATCAAAACACAGTCAATGCAAGTCCCATTGATAAAAGAAACCCCGCCAGCTAAGACATCTGCCTTAAAAGCCGAATCGCTTACCTTGAACGGAATCGATTCTCCCTTATAGATCCCGCGCCACTTGTATTTCCCTGCCTTGAGGACTGGGGCAATGATTTCAATCGTGGCATCTTCATCTATCACTGGCTCAAGCTCATCCGACGTTAAAATGAACTTATGAAACTCAGCTCGCTTAACGGATTTTGGATCATCCGTTGGCTTGTTTTCTGAGTCCACCCCAACCCAATCTACAGCAGTCACCTTTTGACAATTCAGCAGCCCTTCATAGAAATTCGATCTCCTTTTTCTCAGCTTGTGGCTATCCACAATCCCAGTGACGATTTCTTCAGTCGGAGCGACGGACGTATCAGATGATTCTGATGCCCGCTTAAAACTTTCAACCTGATGGCGATAATATTCCTTTTGAAGAGCCATCAGCTCCCGATCAGTGTTCAGGTAATTGGAGATTACGTTAATCAGGATGCCGATAAACAATGATGCTAATAGCGGATGTTTTTTGACCTGTACCTTAAAAAAATCAATCAGTCCGCCTTCAGCCAGAGCTTCCGAATCTAACTCAACTTGAATGCCGAGGATCTCAGCCAAATCCTGTGCAATAGCCAAAAGCTCTGCTTCACATTTATTGCGAACAAACGCATCCATGAAGTGCGACTTGTCATCAAACAAGTAATGCAGCTCCAGCTTTTCGGCTATTTGAGTCATATCCATTTTTGCGTTCCCTGCGTTCTTTTGCGGCTAATCAAATCTCCATTCACCGGCGGACAGTCAGGATGTCTGTCCTAAATTCATTTTTGTGTTTTCTTGTGCTTTTTGTGGCCATAAACATTTGCGTTAATTTGCGTCCATTCGCGGTTCAAATCTAAATCAGCGTTTCCTTTGCCGTCATCTCCTCATACAGCTTAAACAAATGCTCCAGGCGTTCTTCGTCGGAGGTGAAGGGTTTACTCCGGTAGATGCGGTCAACGGCGAGGTCGAGTTGGTGGTGCGCTTCACGGAGTCCGGCGGGCATTTTGTCGGGATCGTAAAGCTGCGCCATCGTCTTTTCCGAATGCTTTTCCCGCTCTTCCAATACATTCCCCACATGCATCGTGATCGCCTGCTTCTGCTCCGCCGTCAATTCCGGGATCGGAAAATTGTTGTAACAGATCTCGGCAGAATAACGTATACGCGTCTCTAACCCGCCAGCCACAGCGCGCACCCATACCCCGTGCATTTCTGAAGATAAAAAACCGAAAATATAAGGTTTCGCATCGTAAATCACATGCATTGCATTGGTGGCAATGACCGAACGATCTACAAATCCCATTGGAATGTATTCACGCCGTTCTGATGTTGTCGATGGAACAATAATAGAGTCGGAATCTTTGTGCGCACGTTGCGCAAGTTTGTGAGGAATTGCTGCATAGGCTCGCGTGGTCTTTGCCGGGGATTGCATTCGAAAATCATAAACCGCTTCTACCCGCTCGTTAATCGGCGGGATATTTTTAGCCAAATTGAGCTGTTCATCTTCGATCCACAAGCACCAGCGCTCAGATCCTCGGATAAATTCCTCGGCACCAACTAAACGGCGAATCAACGGGGCGCTCTCGGGATAATCGGAAATCAATTGTTTCTTTTCCGCAGGCGACATAATTAAGTGCCCCCCATCACGCGCCATATTCCCCATGACCATTTTGGGGATCTTAGAAATCGGCGAGGTTAGTTTATGAACGCAAATGTTTCCACCCTCCGTCAGGTATGGACTGATGTTCGATACTGTTTTCGAAAGACCATCTTTGAATATAGTTTTCACGCCAGCGGATGGATTTCGAACCCCGACGATTACACAAGTAACGCCAGCTCCGCCTTTGGCATTGTTCGTCCATTTAAACGATTGGTGGGCAAAACTGATTTCGAGTCCGCGAGAAAAGATACGGGGCCAGAGATAGCCAACCTGTTCACCTTGCGAAATAGAATTCGTCGATACAAAAGCAAATTTTGCATTTGATCCCTGTATGTATTCCGCTCCTTTCAAAAACCAGCAGGCAACGTAATCTGAATCCTTGTACTCTTCGCGGTTTTCAAAAACAGCGGCCATATCCGCTTTTTGATCTGCGGTCTGGTTTCTGGCACCCAAATACGGCGGGTTCCCAAGAATATAAATTTCATCCCCTTCGTTTTTCGGACAGACGGTTTCCCAGTCGATCCGGCAGGCGTTTCCGCACACGATATTGGCCCCGTCTTTGAGCGGAAGGGAGGTGAGCGAGTTTCCAAAGCGTTTGGTAAATTCCAGATTCATCTGGTGCTCGGCCAGCCAAAGCGACAGCGTGGCCGTTTCACAAGCGAAGTCGGCAATTTCAATCCCGTAAAACTGGTCCACAGTGATCCGGGAAACCGGAAAGGCGTTCATCGCCTCGAACAGTTCCATCTCCAGCTTGCGCAGTTCCTTGTAGGCGATAATCAGAAAGTTGCCCGATCCGCAGGCCGGGTCGAATATCTTCACCTTGGCGATCCGATCATGCAGCGCATGCAGCGCTTTCATCCGCACGTTTTTCTGGTTCAGGTTCCGCGCCCGTTCCAGCTCCTCCTTGAAATCGTTCAGGAAAAGCGGTTCGATCACTTTCATGATGTTGGTGACGCTGGTGTAGTGCTGCCCCAGATTGTGCCGTTCCTCGGGGTCGATAACGGCCTGGAACATCGAGCCGAAAATGTCGGGATTGATATCCTTCCAGTTCAAGGAGCCCGCCTCGATCAGCATCCGCCGCGCCTTCGCCGAAAACACCGGAATATCGTAATGCTTCCGGAACAATCCCCCATTGACGTAAGGAAGAGATTTAACCGCAAAAGAACGCACAGATCGCAAAGACTCCCCATCCGTGTAATCCGTGGTTAAATTCTTTTTTTGCGTTCCTTGCGCTCCTTCGCGGTGAATTCCTCTCTCCCTGTCCGGTGTATCGAGCCAGTCGAAGAGCTGCTTGAAAAAGGCATCCAGATCGGAGCCGTCCTCGGCGGTATGCGATGCAATGGCATTGGACACTGCGTTTTCGGTAAAAATGCCGGTATCCTCGGCAAATAGGCAGAACAACAGCCGCGCCAGAAAAACATTCATTGCATGGATATCGTGGCGCAGATAATCGGGATTATCCTGTTTGATCGCGTCAAACAGCTTGGCCATCTTTTCGGCGGCCTTCACATCCGCCGGGTTTTCGTTCGACAGCTTCGTCTTTTCCATCCCCGCCCACGGCAGGAAAAAGTCAAAATGCGTTTCCAACCCACAGAACTCGATATCCAGCGTGTCGCCGGTTTTGCGGTCAACCGCCAGCAAACGGTTGAACGTCTGTTTTTGTAGGGCTGGCATGGTTGCAGACCTGCCAGCCGCGGCCGGAAGGTTTTCAACCGTTCCCTCCCTACAATCGCCGACGACAATCAAAAAGCGCGGATCATTCGTCTTGGCAGCCTTCGCCGTCTTCATTTTCTCGATTTCAACGTAGAGCGAGCGTCCCGCTTGCTTATTGTCGTTCGGCTCATCCTGATTAGGCAAGCGAGACGTTTGCTCTACATTTGGTCCAACGGTCCTGAACCACACCTTCTTTTTGAGCAAAACATCGCCCGGCGTTATCGCAAGATTCAACTGACCGGCCTTCAGCCGGGCAATCGTCGCCTTGGGCGTGCCATACGCCAGCAGCAGCTCAAAGATAAACTCATCCTTAGCTGGCGGAGATTCCACCAACTGCCTCACATTTTCCGCGACCTCAGCAAACTTCATAATACACCCTGATCCCCAAGAACTTCGAAAAATCCATATTGGTTCAGGACTTTACTCGCATACTCAAGATGAGACAAAGCATTTTAGGCAAAATGAGCATAGGTTCAAATCTCGCGTGTACTGCTTCTGCTGCAGCGATAATGAATCCGCTCGCGCTCTTCTTTACGCGACGGGGACGTCGCATCTACGACGATGTAATTGGCTCGCAGAGCCAACGCTACAACGATGATGGCTTCGTTTGCTCTCCTCTTCACGCGACGAGGATATCGCGTCGATAATGCAACGTTGTAGAGTCGGCTCTGTGAGCCGAAATGCGGAGTACTGAGGATGTCGCATCGACGATGCAAACTAATAATGGCAGGCAGGGATGCCCGCGATACAGCAAGGCAGGCAGGGATGCCCTCCCCACGTTTTGCATGTTCTGAATGTTCCTATTGCTCCGGAAACGAAATATTGAGATCAACCACAAAAGAGCGCAAGGAGCACAAAGACAAAAATGTCTACTTATTCGCGTTCTATATGTTCTTTCGCGGCTAACAAAAGCAACACGCGATTCGAGATATTTAATTGCCGGATCTATAGTTTGCTTTTCCGGGGTTGCCTGCTCAGCGACGGGGCCGCCAAGATGGCTGCGATAGAGGAGCAAGGCAGCCAGGATGGCTGCGGTACGAGGGGAAGGCTCTGAAGCGTGATAGCGCCTCCGCTATGCCGGTGGCGTTTCCCGGGAATGGACCGAATGGGCCATACAATGCCTTTTTTCTGACTTCTTGCTTGATGAAACAGCACCTTCAAGGGACTCTTTCTTCATTGATTACCAAAGGAAGCTTCCATGAATAAAATGTTTCTGTTGTTCGTCCTGATCATTACGGCTACAGGATGCGGAGAAAAGAAGGAGCCGGATGCGGTTTCTCAGGAACCTGCCCCTGAAGGCAGCAAGCTCGTTCTTCTGGCGTATGAAGATACCGAGTTCAAGGATGCGCTTATCCTGAAAATGAAGGAGTTGCTTGAGAAGGATGAAATTGTGGTAAGAATCGGGAAACATAACAGTGCAGGTCTCGCCGTTTCCAACCCCTCCGTCTTTGACGCCATATTTATTTCCAATTCGGGGGTTAATTCTCAGGTACGTCCCTGGATCACTGCATGGATTGAAGATCACAAGGCGTATAAGGATGTCATTCTTCTTCACACCTCGCAGAACAGCGCATGGAGCGTAAACGCTCTGGTGGATACCGTTACATCAGCATCGGATATCAACAGCGTGGAGAAGCTCGCTGCTGAATATACAGATAAACTAAAGGCGATCTATTCAAAGAACCCCTAGACGGATACGCCAGATGACAACCAGAAATAAATCGGGCGCATTCATCCTGATCCTGCTCTTTCTTCTGAGTCCGCTGCTGCCGCTGGTTGAGTATTTCAGCGGCAATTGGTACTCAATACTTCATAGCTATTCGATCGGTATGGTCTTCGGGATTTTTGCGTATGGCTATTTTCTCAACACCCTGATTCTTTCGACACGGCTCCCTGTATTTGACCGCATCTTCGGGCAAGACCGAGTCATGGTGCTGCACGGATATCTTGCGATGCTAGCACTGCTTTTTGCAGGCATACATGCCGCGTATAAAATATCGTTTCATTTTGCGATTACGCGGCAGACGGTCTTGGGCATTGCGTCCCTTGCAATCTTTGCTGCGGTTATCGCGGTGACCCTTACGGCAATGGTCTCGGGAAGACTGCAGCGCATCTCCTTCATGCAGAAATTCAGAACGTGGCTCACAGCAAAAACGATCTTCGATTATTCCAAACTGAAACTGTTTCACAACCTGACATCCGTTGCTGCGCTCCTTGCCGCGATCCATGTATTCATGGCCTACTCCACAAAGGAATCCCAAACCAGAATGGCCATCATGAATGTCTGGGCGGGACTGGCCCTCGCACTCTATATCTGGCACAAATTCATACGGCTGATTCTACTCCGCCGGAAAAGCTGGACGGTTGCGGAAGTCAACCGCTTGAGTCCCGGGATTGCTGAAATATCCATGGAGCGTAATGCAGGAAATTTCAAAGGTCAGAAAGCCGGTCAGTTTGCATACTTCCGGTTTCTCTCACCCGAATGCGGAATGGAAGAGCATCCCTTCACCATTGCATCCCGTCCGGGAAGCACATCCCTGTCGATTATATTCAAAGAGCTGGGGGACTATACCGCCAAGCTGAAGAACATCAAACCGGGAACTACGGCACTGGTAAACGGGCCCTATGGCCTGTTCACACCGCTGCAGAAGAATCCTCTTCTTTTCATTGCCGGCGGCATCGGGATTACACCGTTCCGCGCAATACTGCAGGAGTGGAACCATTCAGGAATAGAGGCTCCGACCGTCCTGATCTGGTCGTGCCGAAACGCAGATCAGATGATCTATCGAGCGTTTTTTGAGGAATGCGATAAATTGCATGAGAATTTTACATTCATCCCGGTGCTGACCGGAGAGGGCGGGCAAGGCAGGATTGAGCAATCCTTGCTTGAAAAGCATATTGACAAGGCCACCTTGGATCAGACAGAGGTGTTTGTCTGCGGTCCCGACTCATTGAACAAAGCATGTGCAACAATGCTTACCTCGATCGGTATACACAAAAAGAATATTCGCTATGAGAAATTCGGCTGATGCAGCTTGGAATGAGCAAAAGGGATCAGCAGAACGGGAAGATTGGGGCGGGCGAACAGGCAACCATCAATTGGTGTTGCGCCGGACGCGGCAGATTCGTAAGGTTCCGCCCAGTAAAACCAATTGAACGAGGAGAACCCCATGAGCACTGCCGTAAAAATTGAACTTCCCGGTATTGAAAAGTTTAAATCAGGAAAGGTCCGCGAGGTCTATGACCTGGGCGATCAATACCTGTTTGTTGCGTCCGACCGCATTTCCGCTTTCGACTGCGTAATGCCCAACGGTATTCCCGACAAGGGCCGCGTCCTGAACATGATTTCCAAATTCTGGTTTAATCGCACTCGCAACGTAGTGAAAAACCACATGATTTCCACCGACGTCAACGACTTTCCGGCTGAGCTCAAGCAGCACGCTAAACTATTGGAAGGCCGCTCTATGCTGGTTAAAAAGGCGGAACTGCTCCCGGTGGAATGTATCGTCCGCGGCTACCTGATCGGCTCCGGCTGGAAGGAATATCAAAAATCCGGCACCATCGGCGGAATGAAGTTGCGATCCGGTTATGAAATGGCCGGCAAACTGGACGAACCGATCTTTACCCCATCCACCAAAGCCGATGAAGGCCACGACGAAAATATTTCCATTGACCGGATGAAAGAAATTATCGGCGAAGAGCTGGGCCAGAAACTGATCGATATCAGCCTCGAACTGTACAAAACCGCCGCTGACTACGCGCTCACCAAGGGGATTATCATTGCCGACACCAAGTTTGAGTTCGGCATGATCGGCGATGAGCTGATCTTGATCGACGAAGTGCTCACGCCCGACAGCTCGCGCTTCTGGCCGGCCGACACCTACAAACCCGGTTCCTCGCCCTTCTCATTCGACAAACAGTATGTACGCGACTATCTCGAAACGCTCGACTGGGACAAAACGCCTCCGGCGCCCGAACTCCCTGAAGAAGTCATCATGAAGACCCGTGAAAAATATCTTGAGGCCTACAAGCTCCTCACCGGCGAAGAGCTGAGCTGTTAGAGCAATTCACGAATAATATGCCGCATCATACTTTTGTAGGGCTGGAACGGGCATTGCCCTTCCAGTCGTGGCGGGCAGTTGCCACCGCGTAGCGGAGGCACTACCGAAGCGCTCAATGCACCTTGCGCAGGTGGGAAGGCAGGATGCGGAGCTGATCGCGGTATTTGGCGACGGTGCGGCGCGCTATTTTCATCCCCTTATCCTCGAGCAACTTGACGAGATTGGCATCGGAATAGGGTTTCTTTTTATTCTCATCGCGGACGATTTCGGCCAGCGCGGCTTTAACGCTCTCGTTGGAGATGGATTCCCCGCTGGCGGTCATTACGCCGGGATTAAAGAAATATTTCATACTCAGCAGACCGCGAGGTGTCTGCATATATTTTCCGGTTGTTGCCCGACTGATCGTGGTTTCGTGCACATCGAGCAGACCCGCAATCGTCTTCATATTCAGGGGCTTCAAACGGGAGACACCGTGGTCAAAAAAGTCGCGCTGAATCCGAACAATCTCGACCGCAATGCGGTAAATGGTATCTATGCGCTGATCGATGCTCTGAATAAACTGTTTGGACTTGTTGATCTTTTCGCGAATATAATTTTTTACCTCTTTGGTGGTATTAGGATCCTTGAGCATGTTCAGATATTTCTGACTGATAAAGAGTCGAGGATAAGGTTTTCGATTCTGTGTAACCACATACTCGCCGTCCTTTTTCTGAACGATGATCTCTGGAACAACGTACTCAATCCGTTCTTCGCTGAAATTACGCCCCGGCTTGGGGTCCAGGTTAGCCACCAGCGCAGCAAGCTCTTTGACACGCTCAAGCGTCAGCCCCATTGCCCGTGAGATTTCTGCATATTTATGCCGCCCCAACAGATCCAAATGATCCGCCACCAAATGGTATTCCTGCGTATTTTCTTTTCCGGCACGTTTCAGCTGAAGGAGCAGGCACTCGCGCAAATCGCGTGCACCCACACCCGCCGGTTCAAACTCACGTATCACTGAAAGAATTTTATCGAGCGTCTCCACCGGAAAGTTGGGCAGCGCAAGCAGGTCTTCAACGTCGAGCTGGAGATAGCCGTCGTCATCAATATTGCCGATCACAATCTCTGCGATCTTGCGCTCATACTCACCCAGCGGAGAAAGAGCGAGCTGATCAAGCAACTGATCGTGCAACGAAGAGGATTCTGAAAGCGAATCCATCATGTACTGATATTTTTCCTCGGCATCGACTCCGCCGAACGACTGCGTACCCTCGTAGTGGCTATCGCCCCACTCCTCGCCGAGCGCCATCAGCTTTTCAAATTCATTGTCAAACTCGTCGCGCTCGACATCTTTAGTGCCCTGCTCGATTTCAATCTGTTCATCGGGCTGTTCCTGCGTGGCTTCGAGGGTCGGGTTTTCAGAAAGCTCCTGCTGGATCATCTGCTGCAGGTCGAGCAGCGGCATCTGTAGAATTTCCAATGACTGGAAAAGATGCGGAGCAAGCACCTGCTGCATCTTCATTTCCTGTCTCAAAAACAATCCAGCCCTTGTCATGCGCATATAATCATAAGATCAGGCGCATATCTCAAGACATCTTTAGCACAAATCGTTCCACCTCAATAATCGTCCATTCACGACCTTGCCTGCTCGCTTCACTTTAGCTAAAAATGCTCGTATGAACAGAAACCCAAAACAAGCACTCAACTTTCAGCACAACGAAATTACGGAATACCAGATCTACACGCATCTGGCCAAACTGACCAAAGACGAGAAAAACCGCCGAATCCTACAGCGCATTGGTGAAGACGAGCTGCGTCACTATAACGACTGGAAAGCCTTCACCGGAAAAGAAATTGGACCGCGCCGTTGGAGCGTTTTTAAATATGTCTGGATCGCCCGGCTGCTCGGCCTCACGTTTGCCATTAAACTCATGGAAAAAGGCGAAGAAGCCGCGCAGGAAAACTACAAAGCGGTGCTCGACGAATCGGGACTGCCGACTTCGATCATTCAGGATGAAAACGATCACGAAAGGGAACTGATCGCCATGATCGACGAAGAGCGCCTGCGCTATGTCGGCTCCATTGTTCTCGGCCTGAACGACGCGCTCGTTGAACTGACCGGTGCACTCGCAGGACTGACCTTTGCACTGCAGAACACGCAACTCATCGCCCTGACTGGAAGCATTACCGGACTGGCTGCAGCGCTCTCCATGGGCGTTTCTGAATATCTTTCCACCAAGGCGGAAGAGACCGATCAGCATCCGGTAAAAGCGTCGATCTACACCGGGACCGCCTATGTACTCACCGTGGTATTGCTGATCATCCCCTACTTGATCTTCTCCTCATACTACGTCTGTCTCGCCGTTACACTTTCCATCGCGCTGTTGATCATTGCTGCGTTTAATTATTACATCTCCGTCGTCAACGAGGTTTCCTTCCGTAAGCGTTTCATGGAAATGGCAGGGCTCAGCCTCGGCGTATCGGCTATCAGCTTCCTGATCGGTGTGGTGCTCCGCATGTTTGCAGGTATTGAGATATAAACGCGCCTTACTCTTCTTCCTCTGACCGGCGACCCAAAAGATCGGGTCGGCGCTCGGCCGTACGCTCCAGCGATTTGCGCCGACGCCACTCCTCAATCTTTGCGTGGTTTCCGCTGAAAAGAATTTCCGGAACCTTCATGCCGCGGAATTCCGGCGGTCGGGTGTATTGCGGATATTCAAGCAGCCCCGACGAAAACGATTCATCCTCCGTGGCCATCTCTCCGCCGCCCAAAACGCCCGGTCGCAGCCGCACCACCGCATCAATCACCACACTGGCGGCCAACACGCCGTTGGTCAGCACATAGTCGCCAATCGATATCTCTTCGTCGATCAGCGTCTCGCGCACCCGCTCGTCCACGCCCTCATAGTGACCGCAGACAAAGATCAGATGGCTGTGCTGATCGGCCAAGCGCCGCGCATCCGCCTGCTGAAACGTCTTACCGCCCGGCGTCAGCAGAATCACGTGACTCTCGGGCGTCTGGATCGATTCAATCGCGGCAAAAAGCGGTTCCGGTTTCATCACCATACCCGGTCCGCCGCCGAACGGACGGTCATCGGTGGTGTTGTGCTTATCGGTGGTAAAATCGCGCGGATTCACCGTACGGAACTGGACCAGCCCGGCCTCCGCAGCCCGCTTCATCATACTCTCCCCCAGAAAACCGTCCAGCATCTGAGGAAAGAGCGTTACCACATCAATTTTCAGCGCCTCATTCATATTTTCTTTCTAACAGAAGTGCGCAAAGCCCCCAAAGCAAAAAGAGCGGGCCGGAGCTCGCTCTTTTCTTCGTATCTGAATTCGGAAAGAGGTTTAGTCAACCACTTCAATCATGGCCTTTCGGCCCTGTTTAGCGGCCATCGAATTCAGAAGGGTTCGAATGGCCCCGACCGTTTTCCCATTCTTCCCGATGATCTTGCCCACATCCTTGGCATTACAGCGCAATTCAAAGATGATGGTTTTTTCGCCGTTGACCTCAATCACCTGCACCTCATTCGGTGCATCGACCAACGATTTAATGATGCTCTCAAGTATCTGCTTCATGCCTATGCTTTATCTTCTTCGGACGCAGCTTCGGCAGACTCTTCAGCTGCGGGAGCCTCTTCAGCAACTTCTTCAGCGGCTTCTGCTTCAGCGGCAGGAGCCTCTTCAGCAACTTCTTCCTCAACGACTTCTTCAGCGGCTTCTGCTTCGGCAGCAGCGGCCACTTCTTCTTCCTTCACTTCGCCGGAAACAGCTTTTTCAACCGGAAGCTCTCGCGCTTTTTTGATGAGGCTGTTGGCGGTATCGGAAGGCTGAGCTCCTGTGCCGAGCCAATAGTCAACGCGATCCAAGTTCAGCGAAAAGTTATTGCCTTCCTGTTTAGGGTCGTACCAACCCAACGTTTCAATGAACCGTCCAGTCGTCGCATAGCGTCCGTCCTGAACAATCACACGGTAGAATGCGGCATTGCGGCTGCCCATTCTGCGAAGTCGAATTTTTACTGCCATATCGTATTTTCTCCGTAGTATATCCCTGCATTTCGGGTAAAGGGGCTACTTTGTAGTGAACTTCTGGAGGTGCCGCAACCTTTTTTCCATTTTTTTGAACTGCTTCCCCATCTTCCCCATCTGGTCGAAGCGCTTCAGCAACTGATTGACATCCGCCAGCTTGCGCCCGCATCCCTGTGCAATGCGTAACCGACGGGGCCGATCGATGGATTTCGGATGCTTGCGTTCCCACACGGTCATGCTCTGAATAATGGACTCAAATTTCTTCATTTCCACCTCAGAGGCCTTGGCAATTGCCTCTTTCTGCTTATCGTCCATCTTCATCGTATTGCCCGGAAGCGAATCGAGCATGTTGGATATCGGGCCCATTTTCTTCATCATCTGGATCTGACTCAGGAAGTCCTCCAGGTCGAGCTGGTTCTTCGCCAGCTTTTCCTGCATCTTCAGCGCGTCCTTCTCGTCAACTACCTCCTGCGCCTTTTCAACCAGACTCACCACGTCGCCCATTCCGAGAATACGCGAAGCCATGCGGTCCGGATAAAACGGCTGGAGGTCCTCCATCTTTTCACCGACACCGGTCATCAAAATCGGACAGCCAGTCACCGCATGCACCGAAAGCGCTGCGCCGCCGCGCGCATCGCCGTCGAGCTTGGTCAGAATCATTCCGGTCAGACCCACTGCATCGCGGAAGGTTTCGGCCACATTCACCGACTCCTGACCAATCGCCGCGTCCAGCACCAGCACCTTATTATTCGGCTGCGTTTCCGCCTCAAATTCCTTCAGCTCCTGCACCAGCTCATCATCGATCTGGAAGCGGCCCCCGGTATCATAAATCACCACATCATAGCGTACCGCCTTCGAAAGCTGAGCTGCGCGCCGTCCCAGTTGTGGAACGCTCTCGCCCGGCTCCGGCCGCACAATATCGCACCCGACCTGTTCCGCGAGAATCGACAGCTGCTCCACGGCCGCCGGACGCCGAATATCGCAGGCCACCAGCAACACGCGACGCCCCGATTTTTTCCACCGATACGCCAGTTTACCCGCCGAGGTCGTCTTCCCCGAACCATGCAGCCCCATCAGCATTACGGACGCGGGATTTCCGACCAGCTTAAACTCTTCGTGCGCACCACCGAACAGCGCGACCAGCTCGTCGTTCACAACCTTGACCACCTGCTGGCCCGGCGTCACACTCAGCAGCACTTCATCGCCGAGGCACTTATCCTGCACCTGATTAATAAAGTCGCGCGCCACCTTAAAATTGACGTCCGCCTCCAGCAGCGCCAGACGCACTTCGCGCAGCGCGTCCTTCACATTTTTCTCCGTCAGCTTACCATAGCCGCGCAGGTTCTTGAACGTTTTCTGTAGAGCAGTGGAAAGATTATCAAACATAGATCTGTCAGTCAGTTTAGTGTTATCCGTTTACGAAAAGCCCCGCAGTTAACCGAAAAACGCCCGCCAACGCAAAGTCGATTTTCAGTTATCCAATTAAAACGCCCCGACACAAGCAGCGGAATTTCGTAGACGATGCATCCTGCTTCGTTATGCACCATCTCAGCGTGCACAATGGAGCAGGATGCTCCCATCACCATTCAACGCAAACGATCAAAGAGATGCTCCAGCCCGTTGGCTTTAATGACATAGACGGTTTCAAGCTGCTGCCCGAGCTTGCCGCCGGGAAAGCCCTGCTGCCGGAACCAGACCACGTACGGCTCCGGCAGATCGATCAGCAGGCGGCCTTTATACTTTCCAAAAGGCATCCGCGCTTCGGCCAGGGCCCGCATAAATTCAGGATCGGGAACCGCTTCTTCCATAATAAACCTCCCCGCTGCAATCAGCGGGGTATCTAATCTTGTAGGGCGGGAACGGCTGAAAGCCTTCCCGCCGCGGCTGAAAGGTCTACGACCATTTCAGCCCTACAATTGCTCGCAGCAAGCTGCGGGATATTAAACCCAACGCTTCGCAATAAATTCTGTACATTGAGTGGTTTATAGAACCACGGATGAACGCGAATAAACACGGATATTGATATGCATTGCGCATCCGTATCCATCTGCGTGAATCCGTGGTTCCAAATACGGCGTACTAGGCCTTCACCCCGAACTTAAAGATAGTGGTGTGGGTGTAGGTTTTGCCCGGATCCAGCTCGGTGCTGGGGAAACTCGGATTGTTCGGGCTGTCGGGATAATGCTGGGTTTCCAGACAGAATCCTTCCTGCTTGTTGTAGATCGCACCGTTTTTCCCTTCAATATTTTCCATAAAGTTGCCGGAATAAAACTGAACGCCGGGCTCGGTGGTCCAGCATTCCAAGGTGCGCCCACTGCTCGGATCAAGCACAGAGGCCGCCAGCGTCAACTGGCCGGGAGCTGCCTGATTAATGCAGTAGTTGTGGTCATATCCCAGCCCCTGAACCTGATCAATGTTCTTGCCGATCGGGGTCGGCTCACGCAGATCCATCTCTGTGCCGGCCACATCGCGCAGCTCGCCGGTCGGAATGGCTCCATCATCGACGACCGTGTAACGCTCCGCATTGATCTGCATCAGGTGATCACGAACCGTTCCGCCGCCGGCCAGATTAAAGTAGCTGTGGTTGGTCAGATTGACGATGGTCTTTTTGTCGGTGACCGCTTTGTAGTCCATCTTCAGTTCGTTGTCGTCGGTCAGCGTATAGACCAATTCCGCCGTCAGCGTGCCGGGATAACCTTCATCTCCATCGGGGCTGACGAGCGTAAATTTCACCGCGTTATCTCCAACGACCTCTCCTTTCCAAACCTTTTTATCAAAGCCGACCAGTCCGCCGTGCAATGAGTTGGCGCCATCATTAGCCGCCACGAAATATTCTACTCCATCCACAGAAAAACGGCCTTTTCCCAGACGGTTTGCATAGCGTCCGCAGCAGGCCCCAAAGAAAGGATTTTTTGTGCCCTGATAGCCCGCCATATCGTCGAATCCAAGAACGATGTCCGCCATCTGCCCCTTCGTATCCGGGGCGTCGATCGAAACGATTGTTGCGCCATAGTTAATGGCTTTAATTTTGATGCCGTTTGCGTTTTCGAGGACATATGCGTCGATAGTATGTTTTCCGCAAACCGTTTGGCCGAAGGCCGCTTTTGCTACACTCATAGTTATTTCCTTTCTTTCTTATTAATTTGTGCTCGCTCAACTTTTATTCCCAGTCATTTAACTGCCGGAAAACCACCTGTCCGAAAAGACGTCAGTCAAATACGAATCAAATAAATTTATGTGCAAATTCGGTTATTATTGATTCATTCGGTGTCTTTCCGCCCGACTCGATCAAACAACGATCAAACAAATCCTAAGCCCAATACGGTATATAGTGCATCGCCTTGTTCCCTGCATTAGGATCATATGGCTTAATAAGCGACTCCTGACATGTCTGTTTAATAATCCGGCTGACCATTGCGCTGTTTTTCATTGCAATTCCAAACCGTTCCCTCAGGGTTGTATTCGTCATATCCTCGCGGTTAACGTATTTTAAACAGCAATGCAGATAACAGGCCCTGATTCGATCACTGCTACTCATGTTTTTAAATTCCCGATGAGCAAAAAGAATTACCCGAGTGTGATATTCAGTCTGCTCAAAAACCGGGGCCGGAAGTTGAAAAAATTCCGTTTGGAGAACCACCTTATCGATACCACTGCCCCGCTCTTCACACACGCCGATCCTTCTGAGAAAGGAAGCTAAACTTTCGTTGCGGCTTCGCGGAGGAGAGTCCAAAAACCGGCGTGTATCCACCAAAGGGACTCCGGGATTTGTAATTTCCATTCTGTCGGCAAAGATCTCAATCATCGGCCCGGTTCCTGTGATGGAAAAATCCTGATGAATTACAGCATTGGCAACCAGTTCGCGGACAGCAAGCTCGGGATACATCGGGACCGACTTCCTTAACGCTTGCTCAATTATTTCATTTTGAGGAAGAATGGATTTAATTGTCTCAATGAGTCCTTCAAATCCCGTCGCATATCCTTTTGCTCCCTCGATTTCCCTGATGGTTTCGGTTCTATCATTGCTCCGATAAACGATGAGTCGAACCGATTTCCGCCTGAGATGACCAAAACTTTTAAGCTGCCGAGCAAACAATATGGCTCCCAAATTGGTGATACTCCAGTAACCGATATTGCTTTCGACAATAAGTTCATCTTCGGCCAACCGACTGAGAATTCCTTCGCGGGCTTCGGGGAGAGGAAGCCCGGTTAGCTCAAAATAGGCAGGATAATCTATAAGCCGAAGGATCTCTTCGCCACTGAGGTGTTCGGATGCGATTAATTCCTCGAATGGAGTCCGGTCGAATATTCTCCACAGCTCCCGCTCTCGTTCCTGAAAGTCCTTGAGTTTTTTCTTATAGGAGCCGACACGGATATATTCTATTTGATCAAAGGCCACTGGAGTATAAACAGCAGATCGAATTTCCAAAATAACAACCCACTTTTCGCTACACAAAAAACGATGAAACGAAAAGTGAATTTTTGGGGCCAGCTTCTGAAGCAGCCAGCTCTCTAACTCTTGCTGCTTATGTCTTTTCTCAGCAGGAACAAATGTGGTCCCAAGCACCTCATGAGTTTCATTTTCAACCCCCCAGATCATATAACCGCACTGTTTTCCTTGCAATGCAGCCGAATTTGCCAGCGCCGAAATACATTCTCCAATCTGTTCAGGATTGGCGTTATTATGCTTAAACTCTACCCATTCGGTCTCTTTCGGGAGCATCAACAACTCGCTTAACAGACCGTGGAGGTACTCAGATGTTCGTTCATTGGACATTTAATTAAACAGAATGAATTCTCCTGTTGTATTTGTCTAGCTCTCTACGCTGGAGAATAGTTCCCTGCCGTTATCATCGTTCGTGATGGTGAATTCTTCGATGTGGAAATGGGCGTCGGAGACAAAGGTGAGATGGCCGCGGAATTTCTGTTCCATTTCGATCAGCGCCTGTTCATCTTCCTTGCGCAGACGGTCAAGCACCTGTGGATTCACCGTTACGCGCATGGAGTGCGTACCGTTGCGGTCTTTTCGCATGCATTCGCTGACGCGGCGCTGGATTTCCACACTCATGGAGAGCGTCGATTTCACGCGTCCGCGACCTCGGCAGTAATGGCAGTCGGTATACGCAGAGGTGTATATACTTTCTTCGACGCGCTGGCGGGTCATTTCAAGCAGGCCCAACTGCGATATCTGCAGCACATTGGTGCGGGCTCGGTCTTTCTTGAGCGCATCTTTGAGCGCCCGATAAACCGTATTTTGGTCGCGCTTGGATTTCATATCTATGAAGTCGACAATCACCAGACCACCGACGTTACGCAGGCGCAGCTGGCGGGCCACCTCTTCCGCAGATTCCAGATTCACTTCGAGAATGGATTCATCCTGCGACTTGCTGCCTTTATGCCGTCCCGTGTTGACATCGATGGCAACGAGCGCCTCGGTTTCGTCAAAGATCAGGTAGGCCCCGGACTTCATCCAAACCTTACGGCGGTACACCGATTCAATCTGCTTTTCGACATCGAAATAATCGAAGATCGGCTCCTCGCCACCGTAGAGCTGCACCCAATTGCGTGAGCGGCGCGAAAACTTGGCAATGATTTGGCGGGTTGCTTCATACATATCGCGATTGTCGATATAGATGCGGTCAATGTCTTCGGTCAGATAGTCGCGCACCACACGTTCAGCGAGCTTGGGCTCGGAGTACAGGCAGCATGGCGCGGGTGTTTCTCTGATACCGGTTTCAATGTCTTTCCAGATTTCAAACAGCGTACGCGCATCCCGCGCAAAACTGACCTTGCGCGTACCGGAACCAGCCGTGCGGACAATCAGTCCAATGTTTTCGGGAACCGGCAGACGGACCAGAATTTTTTTCAGGCGGTTGCGCTCCTTCACATCATCAATTTTGCGGGAAATCCCTTTCAGGTGCGTCCCGGGCATCATCACCAGAAAACGCCCGGGAATACTGAGGTTGGCGGTTACGCGCGGACCCTTGGTTCCGATGGCATCTTTGGTGACCTGAACAATGATTTCAGAACCGACCGGGAAAATTTTTTCCATCTCACCCGGCTTATATTTTTTGCGCCGCGTGGTCGAGTTTTTCGCGCGGATTCCCTCTTCGCGTTCCAGACGCGCCGCATCTTCCGGAATCATATCCCAATAGTGAATAAACGCATTTTTACGCAGACCAATATCCACAAAGGCTGCCTGAAGCCCATCCTCCAGATTCTGAATCTTTCCTTTAAAAATGCTCCCTACACTGCGATGATCTTCCTGACGTTCGATGTGAAAATTATCCAATCGCCCATCCTCTAAAACCGCAACGCGCGTTTCGAGCGACTCAATATTAATAATGATTTCCTTTTTCTCACGCTTAACCGAACCAAAAGGTTTAATTTTTTTAAACATATTACTATTCCTTATCTAATTCTTCTCCGCTGATACACGCTTTGTACCAGCCCGAGTGCGATCATGATGCTGATCATGAAGGATCCGCCGTAACTCATCAGGGGTAATGGCAGTCCTGTGATCGGCAGAATACCGATCGTCATCGCAATATTTACAAACACATGGCAGAACAACATCACACTGATTCCCAGTGCCATGAGCCGCCCAAACTCGTCGCGGGCTTGTACAGAAGCCCAGATACATCTTCCTAACAACAAAAGGTAGAGGAGCAACACGCTCATTCCACCCAAAAATCCAGTCTCTTCAGCGATCACGCAAAAAATAAAATCGGTCGGGGCCACCGTCCGCGGAAGGAAGCCGAGAATATTCTGTGCGCCCTTTAAATAGCCCTTACCGAAGGACCCTCCCGAGCCGACCGCCACCTGCGACTGCAGCTTATTCCAGCCCGCACCATCCAGATCGTGGTCCTTCGACAGAAAAACCTTCACACGGTTTTTCTGATAGTCAGCCAGAAACGGCATACGCGGCAGCACCAGCCTCGGCTGCTCCGCCTTCGGCAGGGCACGAATGGCGGGTGTGGTTTCATATTTAATCCATAAACAGAGTGTAACCGCCAGGATCCCCACCGAGGCTGTGGTGATCAGCAGCATACGCCGCTGAACTCCGCGGTAGAGCATAATAACCAGTGTGATCGGAGCGAGCGTCAGCGAAGTGCTCAGATCCGGCTCGGCCGCAATCAACAAAAACGGAACCCCCACAATCGCTCCCGCACAGAAAAATGTTTTCCACTCATCCATATCTCGATCCGGAGCGGAGAGATAAGAGGAAAGGCTGATGATTACCGCAATCTTTGCCAACTCTGAGGGTTGAATATTAAAGCCCGGCATTGGGATCCAACGGTGCGCCCCATTCAGTTCCGGGAATGCAAAAACCAGCAGCAGCAACACCATCGCACCGCCATAGAAAAACCAGGAGAGCTTCGAAAAACGCGTATAGTCATACCAGACCAGCGCAAAATAAATCCCAAACCCGACTATGCCGAAAATCAACTGCATCACCCACTTGGTGCCGTTCGAGTCCGTATCCGACTTAAACTGAGCGCTGTAAACAAAGAATACGCTCAGCGTGATCAACGCCAGAATCGTCCCCAGCATCACCCAGTCCAATCGTTTGAAGCGGATAATATTCATTCCGCACCTCCCGAAGCGATGGTGCCGTCATATTCAAAAATATCCTGATAGAGCTCGTGAAGACGCGGAGCCACGGTGGTTCCGCCGTACGTGCCGTCCTCCACAATAAAGGCAATCGCGTAGCGCGGGTTATCGAACGGCGCATAGGAAATCATCCACGTATTCTTTTTCCCCTCTTCCTTCGGACCGTATTCCGCCGTGCCGGTTTTTCCGGCAATTTTAATATCGCCCACCTGTACTACTTTGGCGGACTCTTCTCCGCCCATCACCACATCATACATTCCGCCGCGTACAAGCTCGAGCGCCTCTGGGGGAATATCAATTTTTCGAATCCGCTGGGTTGGAATCGTCTGATAAGGAAAATCCGGCCCCAAGCGATACCGATGAATCAGGCGAGGGCGATAAAGACTGCCTCCGTTCGCAATGGCTGAAGCCACCATCGCCATCTGAAGCGGAGCCACAACTAGATCACCTTGACCAATCGACAGATTGCAGACACCCGCCTTTCCGACTGCCGTTTCCGGAAGGTTCCCATATTGTTCCCCGTTGGCAATAAAGCCGCCGTCTAAATGGTCCAGATCGGGGAAAAGACCTGTGACCTGCCCGATCCCAAAATCCCGAGCCATTCGATACATCGGCTCATACCCAATATCCAA
This sequence comes from Lentisphaerota bacterium, assembly GCA_012729265.1. GTDB lineage: Bacteria > Verrucomicrobiota > Kiritimatiellia > Kiritimatiellales > Pontiellaceae > Pontiella. The sequence continues at coordinate 35,070 of JAAYDL010000131.1, forward strand.
CGCCATTTGATACATGTAGACATTACACGATTTTTCCAACGTCTGACGCATAGTCAGGTTGTTCCCGTGCCCATAGTGGGCATGACAATTCATCCGCCGCCCGCCGACCATATAATAGCCGGGACAATCGTGCGTGACCGTTGCGTATTCCGGATATTCGCGCAGGACTCCGAGGCAGATAACCGGTTTAAACGTACTGCCCGGTGCATAACGCCCATAAACCGCACGGTTAAACGTCGGAGCGGTTTCATCGGTCATGAGCGACTGGCGATAGGTATTACTCTCAATGTAGCGGTTGGGATCAAATCCGGGAGAACTGGTCATCGCCAACACATCGCCGTTATTCGGATCCAGCACCACCACGGCACCGCGAACCGGCCCTTCAAACGGGTCGGTGTCCAAATGCATCGACAACGCATCCCAGGCAAACTTCTGAATATGGGCATCAATCGTCAGTTGAAGATCGCCGCCCGGCTTCGGCGGATCAAACTCCAAATCCTGATGGTGATATCCAGAGACATCGATCTGCACCAGCTTATAGCCCGGCTCGCCTTTGAGCAGCTTGTTGTATTTATCTTCGAGCCCCTTTTTCCCTTCGATGCCGCGGATATCAAAATCGAACGACTCATCGTCCGACGGTTCATCATCTGCTTTCATCGTGAAGCCGAGCAGGTGCCCCAGCGTGGTCGCAAGGGTTTCATCATAATGGCGCGCCGGCTGATAATAAATATCTGTTCCGATCAGATCCGAGCAGGCATCGGCCCACTTGGCCATGGTTTCTTCACTGATGTTTTCCCACGCCATCAACGGCAGCGGACGGCGGGCAAAAATATGATTTTTAATATCCTGAAGCGATATCTCGCGCGGAATACCAATGCGCTCCGAGATTTCATAGACCAGTTCGAGTGTATTGGCCGCCGTCGACGTCGGGCGGCGTTTCAGCTCGGCAGTCAGGATAGCGATGGAATAGCCTTTCACCGGATGATCCACGTCGATTCCGGGGAGAGACTTGCGAAGGAGCTCCCCTTTTCCCGGAGCAGTTTTATCCTGCACAAATTTGAGCATCGCCTGCTTTTCTTCCGCTGAAATCTTTTTCCATGCGGTGAGCGGAAAATCCGAACTGAACTTAACGTGTGCGCAGATATCCTGATACGTAATGTCGGGTTCGCGATCAATCGCCGTCGCAATTTCATGCACCAGCTCCAGCGTATTCGCCACGACCGAGCGCGGAGCACGCAATTCGGAGGTATAGATAGCGATGCAGTAGTTGGGGACACTGTCGGCCATGCATACGCCGTTGGCGTCATAAATGCGTCCGCGCACGGCGGGCAGACGTACGCGCCGCACGCTCTGGCGGCGGAAAACTTCATCAAATCCGCTGTTTTGGCGTACCTGCAGATCCCAAAGTTCCGCCCCGAGCACCGCAATACCAAGCAGCATGACGGCAAACACCGACCAAATCACCACTACACTGGTGGTTTTCTTTTTGCGCACCTTTACAGCCATCGCCGCGCCTCCCTCCATTTAGGAATAAGCGCTTCAGTACGCAGAAGCACACGCGCAACGACCGGCTGTGTAACGAGACCGAGCAGTAAGGCCCCAAACAGTCGGATAAAAACAAGGCGAGGCTCCACGCTGAGCTGCCCGAGGGCAGAGTGGAAAACCCCAATTGCAAAAGCGGTGCAGAATCCCATCAATGCGCCGACCACCATCTGCGTAACGAGACTGTCCGTAAAAATTTCGCTGCGGACTCGATAAATCAACAGACTCAGTGCCGGAAAACTCAGGAGCGCCGGGCCAAACGATCCCCCGCTCAATCCATCCTGCAGCAGCGCCGCAAAAAAGACCGCAATCCATAAATCCGGCGTCCCTTTGTGCAATGCATGAAACAACGCCATCGCCCCGAGAATCGGCGGTTTCATTCCGCCCAAAAGCGAAATCCCCGGCAGCAGTTGCTGAAGCAAAGCACCCAGCAAAATCAAAAACAGCATGAGCGCGCGCCGCTTCATTCCGCAACCTCCCGCTCAACACTCGGCACCACAAAGAGATAATCGAGCAACCCGATGGTGGGCAGCGGAGTAATCTCCGCCTGCTGAAACAATCCGGAATCATCGCGCTTGATGTGGGTAATATAACCGATATGGAGGCCCTGCGGAAACGCACCAAGCCCCGAGGTTACCACTTCGTCATTAACCCGTATTTCCTTGTCCTTATTAATAAATTCAATGATCGCCTTCGGCTCACCCTTCAGGGTTGTGCCGGCACCCCGGACCAATCCGAACACATCCATCCGCTCAATTTTTGCAGAGACCTGACAGGTCGGGTCCGAGAGCAACAGCACGTCGGCCGTGTGCGCAGTGACTTCGGTGGTTCGCCCCACAAGGCCGTCGGGACTGATCACCGCCTGCCCCTCACGAACACCGTCCTGTTTACCCTTGCCCAGCCGAATCGTATTCCACCAGCCGCTGATATCCCGCCCGATCACATCGCAGGCAATAATCTGTCCGGACTGCTCTTCGTAAAAACCAAGCGCTTTGCGCAGGCGCACATTTTCTTCTTCAGCGGCACGCCAACGGCTCAGCTCAGCGTTGACCCGAACCAATTCACGCGAAAGATCGCGGTTTTTCTCAAGCATTCCGCCAAAGCCGCAAACCGCCGACCACGCCTCGGAAATGCGCCGAAGAATGCCGGTCGAACCCCGCTGTGCTGGTGCCATAGCGTCGCGAACCGCGCCTTTACCCATCAGGGTAAGCGAGGAGAGCGGAACAAGCACCACGACCAGCAACAGAACTGCTGCCGCAGCATAGACTCTTTTTTTATTCCTTAAAGCCATCCATCCCTACCTCGGGAAGGACAGGCGCACCCAAAGCGTGCGGATATAACCTAGAATTAGTTTTTCGGCCCCGCCAATTTACGTAGGAATTTAATTTCGTACAAAACCATGCCTGTACCCTCTGCCACAGCGCTTAACGGATCGTCCGCCACATGTACAGGCAGACCTGTCTTTTCCGAAATCAGCGTATCAAGGCCGCGCAGCAGTCCCCCTCCGCCGGCCAATACCATGCCCCGATCCACCAAATCGGCAGAAAGTTCCGGCAAACAACGCTCAAGGGTAATGCGAACCGCCTCCACAATGGCATTCACAGGTTCCTGCAAAGCTTGGCGTATTTCTTCGGAGCTGATCGTCAGCGTCCGCGGCAGTCCGGCTACCAAATCACGGCCCTTGATCTCCATGGTGCTCTCGTCACCCAAAGAGACGGCCGATCCCATCGTAATCTTAATTTCTTCGGCGGTTCGCTCTCCTATCAACAAATTATATTCCCGCTTTATGTGTTGGATAATCGCCTCGTCCATTTCATCACCGCCAACACGCACGCTCCGGCTGTATACAATTCCGGCGAGAGAGATCACGGCGACTTCGGTCGTGCCTCCCCCGACATCCACGATCATATTCCCGGCGGGTTCCTGTACAGGCAGGCCCACCCCGATCGCTGCGGCCATTGGCTCTTCAATCAAAAACACATCGCGCGCACCCGCATGCATTGCGGAATCCTTTACTGCGCGCTTTTCCACTTCCGTTATTCCACTCGGCACGGCAATCACCACTCGGGGCCGCACCATTTTCTTCCTGTTATGTACCTTCTGAATAAAATAGCGGAGCATCGCTTCCGTCACTTCAAAGTCCGCAATCACTCCGCTCTTCAGAGGGCGGATCGCTACAATATTACCAGGGGTTCTTCCAAGCATCCGCTTGGCCTCGTTCCCCACCGCTAAAACGCGGTTTGTGCCGGCCTGTACCGCCACAACCGAAGGCTCGCGAATAACGATCCCTCGGTCCCGTGCGTAAACCAATGTATTTGCTGTTCCTAAGTCGATTCCAATATCGCTGGAAAACATTCCCATGGCCCGATTTAACATATTGCAGCTTCCTTCTTAAAAAAATGAGTTCACTGAAACTGCTGGACTGTCTGACAAATCCCCCGGTTGGTCAAGGGCAAATGAACTTGGTAAAAAGCTTTTCATGACGATAGCGGAACGGAAATGAGAAGCAGAGATCGCCATAAAAAACAGACTATGCCGCAAAAACCGGATTCTTGTTTTGAAAACTCTTCTGCTCCTTCGTGAAAAAAATCGAATCAACGCATCGATCCAATCGTCCCGCATCATTTTGTCCTGAATAATTTTGTCGTCACGGCCGGTGTATCTCGACAACGATGTCCACTGCTTAAAGTCCGCAAAAAATATCAAGAAATCTGAGTCCAGCGCGTTTATCTTGGACCGCACATGAAAAAAGAGACCCATACATCGTATCAGGAGCGGAATCATTCACCCGGGCGTTTAAAGATCAGTTCGGCAGCTTCAATAAACTCAGCGAAACCTATGCCGCGCTGTGCGGACGCTGGGCGCCGGCCAACGGCTGCGAGATCCGATCTCTCCCCTCTTATGAAGTCTACCTGAATGCGCCCGACGAAACACCGGAAGATGAACTGCTCACCGATATCTATGTCCCGATCGAAAAATAGACATAGCGCCTCGGCAAATCCTTAGGATTTGCCGAGGCAGTTATCGTTATTGGTTATTCGATAAAATAATTTCGGACAGAATGATTCAACCGCCCAGTTAGCATAATTATTTTGTCCACAATCATTTTGTCGAATCTACTGTTTCATAAACTCAAAATTTATCCTTCACCTATATTCAACACATATGCATTTTATCTTATTTTTTCTTCCTTGATTAACCGCAAACGATATGCATTATATTTGATTTGCATATTTAACCAAGGGGGAAGAAATGAGCATTTATCGTTCTGTCTGCATACTTTTTGCCACAATTGTTGCCCTGCCCGCTGCAGCATCCGCGCTCTACAGCAAGGTTGCCGGCATCGACGATGTTCAAATCCGGCGGGTGCTGCTCCGCCCGGATAAGGAGCCGTCGCTCGCCGTAGCCTCTGAAAGCGCTGTTTATCTCGGCGATCCCGGATCGTTCCGAAAGGTTTTGGTGCTCAAAGATGAAGAGCTCAACCATCTCTCCGCCGACAACGAGGTGCTGTATGCCGCAGGCAGCCGAAACGGCTACCGAATTGAAAGCTCCGCAAAACGCATCTTTTCCGCCGACGAGGAAGAAACCATCCACTTTATCCTCCCGCATCGGAACCGCCTCTACATCGGCACCAGCCGGCGGCTCGTTTATGCCGAAAAGAAACTGCTCAATTGGCAAGCACTCCCCGCACTCGCTTCCACCGCCGTTTATTCCATGCAGCCCGCGGGCGACAACCTCTACATCGTCGGCGAAGACGGCGTCTATCGGCTCGACGCCGCCGGCCCGCTTCAAAAAATCTTCTCCACCCGAATAAGCAGCGACGGCCTGCGCGCCCGCTGTATTAAAGCCGACATTCAACAACCCGATCACCTATGGCTCTGCACCAACAACGGACTGTATGCCTCCATCGACGGCGGCGCATCATGGCAGAAAATCTTTATCGATGGACTCGGCAGCGCCTCGGTCAACTATCTCGCACAAAATCCCGCCTCGCCGGAAACACTCTATCTATGCAGCGATGCCGGGCTCTTTAAAATCGAAGCGACTACCGGCAAATCGGAAATTCTGTATCAGGGCATCTCCACCTCCAGAATCCAATGGATCGACTTCAGTGCCGCCGGCGAAATCTATCTGGCCACCGATCAAGGCCTCTTTAAAAGTGATCCTACGCCGACCGAAACATCTGCCCCTGCCATCGGCATCAACCAACTGCTGATCGGCGAACCCACCATTCGGGAAGTACAGGAAGCCGCGCTCCTTTATAACTCCGTCCACCCGACCAAAACGCAGAAATGGAAAAAGAAACTCAAATATCGCGCGCTCCTGCCCAAATTCAGCGTCGACTACGACAAAACCATCGGCTCCAGCTTTTCGCAGGCCGGACACTATTACGCCACCGGTCCCTACGACTGGGGCGTCTCGCTGACCTGGGACATGGGCGATCTCCTCTGGAACTCTTACGAGGACGATATCGACAACCGCACCAAACTCACCACCCAGCTCCGCATGGATATCCTCGACGAAGTCAACCGGCTCTACTTCGAGCGCCTCCGCCTCAAACACGAAATTGCGCAGGCCGATCCCGCAGTGCCAGACACCTTCGGAAAAATCCTGCGCCTCGCCGAACTCACCGCCACCCTCGACGGCTACACCGGCGGACTCTACAGCGCTCCATAAACCTCCCCACTGCAAGCAGCGGGGTATCTTCTTTGTAGGGCGGGAACGGCTGAAAGCCTTCCCGCCGCGGCTGGACGCGCAGCGAGGCTGAACACTTGGAAGCCAACGTCTGCGACCATTCCAGCCCTACAATTTTCGTAGAAGCGCACGTCCCCGTCGCTTAACCCAAGTTTCTTATTGGAAGCTGTAACTCATTGAAACACAACGGCTGCGTTTCTGGAGGCACTACAAAACGCTACATGGTCACCTCGCTTCGGACGGGGGTGTAAGCGGTTTTCGAGTCGATGCCGAGCGCGGTGTAGATCCGGGCCTGTTCGGCATCGGGGTTGCTGGGTTTGCGCAGGGTGACGATGCGTCCGTCTCGAAGAGGGAGGCGGGTGCTGACGAGACTGTGGGTGCGAAGAATCCGGCGGATGGTGCTCCATTCGCGGTGATCGTCGCTGGCTTCGAGTTTTTTCCGGATCCAGTTGAGCAGGTGGTAGGCGAGGACGCTGATAAAGATGTGGCCGTCGACGCGGCCTTCGAGCTGGTGGTGGTTGGGACGCAGGCCGAGGGCGCTTTTGAGCATACGGAAGCCGGTTTCGGCTTTGAGCAGGCTCATATAGAGTTCCCAAAGGGTGACGGCGTCGATGGATTGATCGGTTTTTAAGACATAGCTGCCGCAAAGGGCGAGGGCGTCTTCCATTTTTTGGTCGTCGCGCTCGAGGTGCAGTTGAGTGCCGCGGCGTTCGAGGGTGTAGAACCGATTTACGTGCGGATGCTTTTTCTGGAGGCGACCGATTTTCTGATCGATGAGGTGCGGCTTTTTGAGGCGGCCTTTTTCGATACGGTCTTTGAGGGCGGCGGCATCGGTGAGGAAGCGGGCTTCGGCGGAAGAAATCATGGCGGTTTCTTTAAGGCGGCGTTGCTGGCTTCGGCAGAGGATGAGCTGCTGGCTGGGATCGTCGGGATCGATGATGGTTTTGACTTCGACCTGCTGATCGGCCGGACGTCCGGGGATCGGAACGAAATCCTCTTGAGCAAAAGCGTCGGCATATTTTATCCGGCTCCCGCGCGTGATGTTGATGAGGTAGGCATAGCCGAGTTTTTTGAGTAAAGCAATGTTCTCGGCCGAAGCGAATCCGGCATCGAGCACGACCACGGGCTTTTCGCCGACTTCGAGCCGGTCGAACCGGGATAGCATGTATTTCAGCGTGGTGGTGTCGGCCATGTTTCCTGCAAACACTTCATGCGCAAGCGCGTTGCCCTGTTCATCAAAGGCCATGCCGACGGATACCTGTCGGCAGTCGTTGCGTTTCTGTTTGTTTTTGCCGTGCTTTGCCTTGGGATTGGATCCGCAAACGCCTTCGAAATGGGTGTTGGTCACGTCGTACAAGACCAGCTTGCGACGGGATGAAAAGAGCGTCTGCTCATGGTCGCGCAGCTTTTTTTCGATGGTTTCGCGATGCCCGAGCAACGCGTCACTGGTACGGTAGAGTCGATCCTTCATGGTCTTGGTCACCCGCAGATCCAGCAGTTCTGGAAGCGCCGTCCTCTCCGCCCACTCGATCAGCGCCCACTCGCTCAGGGGCTCGATCAGACGGTTGACCACCATCAATTGCGCTGTTGCGATCTGCTTTTTCGGCAGATCAAGCTCCTCAAGCAGATGGGTCAAGCCGAGCGCATTCCATGCTTCCAAGGCGACCAGTTCCGGGCCGAATTCCACCACATTTTCCGTTTCCACCTGATCGAGCAATACGCCGTCGAGAACCGGACGTTGGCTTGTCGGCCGTGTAGATTTTGAGCGTTCGGCCAGCGATACGATTCGCGCCACCCAGGCCGCTCCCTCCTTCGAAAGCTGATCCTCAAACAGATCGACTTCGCCCCGCAGGCGGAGCTCAGCCATGCGAGCAATCGTTTTTAATTCATCCGCAGGGAGTTGCGCATCTCCAAGCGATGCGACAACGCGCTGGCGAGGTTGTCCTTCTGAATTGCGATACGACTCAATCAGTTGAACAATCGGCGTGTTTTTTATCGTTTTAGTCCTGAAATACATAGGCGCATCCTATCACAGGAAATGAAAAAATCAACCCGACGAAATACGAATTAGGCACTACAACGCGACTTTCAAAAACTCACCCATTGAAGATGTAGGACTTACAGATATTGAAGGGTCAAAAAAAGACGAAAAAAGGCGTTTTCAAATGGCCATTTGAGAAACTCGGGTTAACTCAACATGCGACGACGACGTCGCATCTACGACAGTTCAACAGCATGCGACGAGGACGTCGCATCTACAAAGCACACTCCTCGTAGAATCGCACGACGTCCCCGTCGCTTGCCCCATCGTAGAAGCCGACGTCCCCGTCGCTTATCTCAACCTCGTAGAAGCCGACGTCCCCGTCGCTTATTGCAGCCTAGCGATCCATGAAAAAACAAAAAAGGCTCTACGTATATTTTTATGGTAAATGTGGTTTTCCGACAGGATAACAAGATCATCGGGGTAATGCTTCCAAAGGAGTTCTCCTCTTCCCATCGATCTCTCATCTCCATCATGAACTTCCGCTATCCATTGTAATTTAATGCCATAAAAAACCATTCCTCCTGTGATGCACAGGATTTGATCTGATTAAAAAAGCTCGGCTGGCACGTCATCACCATCTGGGAGTGTGAGCTTCAGGACATGGAAAAGGTGAGTGCGAGATTAGACAGTATATTGTCCGGAACTATAGCAACGGGAGTGAATAGCTAGGTTCAACCCATTCATATTCTATTCCCGCAAAGGTTTTCAGAATCGCCTCAAAAATGACCTTAGCCCCTTTTGGAGGAACTGCCATTCCAATCTGTTTTCGAATCTGCTCTTTCGGCCCCGTGAAATCAAATTCATCAGGAAAGCCTTGAAGTCGTGCACGCTCACGATTTGTCAACTCTCGATGCTCGTTCCAGTGGTAACCGTGTGTCCAGCAGCCAACGTCCATCAAAAATCTTACGGGCGGGCTTGCTCGAAAAACGCTGCTGGCATTTGATGCTTTAATGCCCAAACCATACTGATCGGGCGATCCCCCTCATAGGAGATCAGGTCAGAGACCGGGCCTAAATAGATAAACGGAGCAGCCTCACCTTCGATTTGTTTCTCGACGCGTCCAAAAAATAAAACCGTATAGTCTCGTTCCTTGAAGTGAATATAATTCTGCCCTGTAGTTGTTTTCTGCGTCACTGTCGACTGGCTCTCCCAATGCAATTGATTTCGGCTAATCGGATAGTCCTTATACAACGTCGTTGGAGAGAAATCCTGTTCGACCTTTCGAAAAGTCACAAGGTGAGCATACACCTTGAGTTCTCTATTGCAAAAAACACCAACTCCTGTTGGGCCTGGCTTTTCTATACTGTTCAGCCCCAAAGCCGCTTTTATTTCATGCGAACTATAGGCAGCATGGAGTTTTAAATCGCAAGAGAACGGAAGTTCGACTTCAGCAAATGGATACTGCTGATTTCTGCGGCACCATTGTGCAATCTCCGCAGCGTCTTGGACCGCAGTTGTATTTCGGCACCATTTCTCGAATGAATCGGAACAACTTGAAACCCCAACGGCTTCACCTTTCTGCCCCCAAAATAAATAATGGAGTGAGGTGCTTTTTGCGTGTCCATACCTCTCTTCTGGATCGCGCACGGCGTTGTTCTTAGCGATATCCTCTACAGCATCAAGAAGTTGCGGGTCTGTTCTCAGAATCAACCTCGTTAGAGTTTTTCTTGCGGATATTCTATCAGGATCTACGGGAGGAGGCAAATTTTTGGCTTCGGCTTTCCACTCCGACCATGTTTTATTTTTTAAAACAGCAATTGGCGATAATCCGGTTTCGTCGATAAAATTACCAAACGTAAGAGGCTGGGCAGAGTAACTCTCCCACGTTTGAATTGCCTCGGGAATAAAGTTATTTAGATTATTCAGCACATCCTTAATCTTCTTCAGGATTCGCTCTCGGGCAATCCGCTCAAGGATAATGCTGCAACCCACAGGCAAATTGGGGAAATCGTTTTCAATTTCACGATCTATCCGCTGCCTGTTCCTTGAAAGAAGTGCCGTGAATTTTGTATCTAACCGATATTTACGATGCGTCTGACCCACAAAATCAAGAACGGTTAAACAATCTTTGCCAGGAGCATGTCTCAATCCCCGCCCCAACTGTTGAAGAAATACAGTAAGGCTCTCGGTTGGTCTCAAAAACAGGGCCATATTGATTTCAGGAACATCAACGCCTTCGCTTAGCACATCGACAGTAAAAAGAAAAGATAACTTGCCTTCTCGAAAGTCGCGCAACCGCCGAGCACGCTCCTCACTTCCTGTCGTCCCCAGAATCACCGCCGCTGAAATATCAACCTCATTAAAGCACTGCGACATATAACGCGCATGCTCTTGCCCCGCACAGAACCCAACACCTCTGACGTCAGTTAAATCGGGTTGGTATTTATGAATTGCCTGTATAATTAAGTCGACACGCTGCTTAGCACGAAAATCGTCACCTGTATAAACATTTTCCAGTTCACGCTGGTCGTACCGTCCATTCCGCCAAAAACGCTCATCATCCAAATTTATGCAGTCCGACACTCCAAAATAATGGAATGGACAAAGCAATTTTTCTTCCAAAGCCTCTGGCAACCGAATCTCCGCAGCATAGTGCCCTCCAAAATCGGGAGAAATTAGCGACCCATCCATGCGTTCTGGTGTCGCCGTTAACCCAACTAAAATCTCAGGCTCCAAATGATCAAAAATAGGCCGATAACTCGATGCCGTACCGTGATGGGCTTCATCAACAATCACAAAGCGAAAATGATCTTTTCCAAAACGGGTCCAAAGCTTCTTAGCTCCCAAGCTTTTAACAGACGAAAACACATGATTCCAATCCGTTGGCTCCAACCCATCAACTAGCAGCTCTCCAAAGTTCTGATCTCTCAGAACCGTGCGAAAACATCCCAAAGCCTGTTCGAGAATCTCCTTTCGGTGAACCACAAACAACAGACGCTCTTTTTTCCCGGCTTGCTCAGTGTACCGCTTATAGTCCAATGCTGAGACAACCGTCTTTCCAGTTCCGGTCGCAGCAACTACAAGATTCCGCATAAAACCATTTTGGCGCGCAGCAGCCAACGCCTCTAAAATTCGCTCCTGAAACGGGCGCGGCGTAATCTCGGCAAAAAACTGAGCCCCGCCAAGCCCCCTCTGCTTGTAGCTATTTATAGCGTTTCTGAACCTATTAAAATCCTGTTCCACTGCAAACGGCTCAAATTCCGGATTCTCCCAGTACGCGGAAAAATCCGCCACGAAGCGCTCAAGAATATGCGGCATGTCTTGCGCAGTAACCTTAACCGTCCACTCCAATCCCTGGGTCATCGCAGAATGCGACATATTCGCTGACCCGATATACGCCGTAGAAAAGCCGCTATTTCGAACAAAATGGTACGCCTTTGCGTGTAATCGCGTTCCTCCCGTATCATAAGAGACTTTAATCCTGATATTGTCCTGCTGCGACAACCATTCCAAAGCTGCAGGATCACTGGCCCCCATATAACTGGTTGAAATAATACGAACAGGAATTCTCGCTTCGGAAAGCCGCTCAAATGCAGGAATCAAAAGTCGGAGTCCCGACCACTTAATGAACGAGATTAAAATATCGACTCTATCAGCAGTGAGCATCTCAGCCCGAAGTTCGTGCTCCAAGGGTGGATCAATTCCATGCCCCGTCAAAAGAGCGCTTATTGAAAGTGGCGTTTTGGGCCGCGCCAAAGGATCCGTTGAATCCCTTACTTGCAGCAGCATATTCTTATCATTCGCCAACACCGTGTGCCGTTGCACATAATCAAGCCCGTCGGTTGCGGACAATAATTCAAGCAATCGGTTTATGATATCAACACGCTGATTCTTTTTGGCGACGTGAAGTGCTTTACCAAGAACCTTTGCTAAAAACTGGGCATAAACTTGAGGGGCTTCTTCATCATCAATCTTCCGCAATATCGGCTTCAGGTCTGGATAACTATCCAGTAACTCCTGAAGCTCTGCATCTAGAACCTGCTCATAAATACCAACGGACAAGCTACCCATAAACACAGACCTCGCTAACCAAATTTTTAACAATTGGAATATCTGCAGGAGCCCACAACAGTTCTTCCCATTTCAAGGGGTCGCCCCAGCAAAAACCGTTTTGCTCAGTAAACTCAAAATCCTGACGTTCAACGAATTTATAAAAAAAGGAGTTAAACAGATTGTGCCAAAATCGTACTGATGTAAAGAATCCAGTATCTGTTCCAATTTACCCACACACAAAGACAACTCCTCCTTAATTTCACGTCGCAAAGCTTTTTCTTGGACTTCCCTGAACTCGACTTTTCCTCCGGGAAATTCCCAAAGCAATGCCAAACGCTTATGAGCTGAACGTTGTACCGCGAACAAACAACCTCTTTTGTCGACCATTACAAGACACACAACAGGCATGTGTTCATTTTTCAACGGAATTGCAAGGCCTTTAGTCATTTTACGCTTGCCTTCTAGCTTCTCTCGCCTGAACGGCTTTCAGGGCGCGCTGACGGCGGCCTTCGGCATCGAGTTTTGTCTGGCCCCCGGTTATGCGGCCTAGAAGTGCGGCGACCTTTGAACGTAGTTTCGGAGAGCGCTCAATATGACTAAGAATTTCCTTATCGGATATGTCGTATCTGTTCTGGCATTTGGGGCAGGTGGTCTTCACGGCAAAGCTCCTTCAATATTCCACAAGGAGCTTTGCCTAGATCGAACTATTTTACAATCCAAAGCTTTTCGCATTTTGCTCAGATTTTTCCGGTCCCAGCGCGTCAATGCAGCAGATGGCAATTGCTACTTCCTTTTCAAAGCTCTCCCGGCTGATGCTGTTAAGAGAGGTATATTCTAGGCTCATGAAAGCCTCGACCCAACGGGGATTAACGTTTTCCCTCCCGAGCTTACGGGCAATCTCCGTAATCAGATCGGAATAGGGTGACCAGCGGGACACTGAGGAATCGGCAATCCATTCATTTATTCCGCCTTTAAATTGCTGTAGGTTATCGATCAACTTGTCATCTGCGTTGTATCGGGCGATACAAATCGGCTCCCCCATGGTCTGCGGCGCACAGGAATCATTCGCCTTGGTAATTCTTGTTACCACACCACCAACTTCTGATTTCACGAGTGCGGAGCATCCGCCGCCGACATCCACCTCTTCCCAGCTGTTCTTTTCACACCATTCGACGAGATAGGCGTTCTGAAAAGCTGCAAACTCAACGTCCTCCCAGATATCCTCATCCAGTGATTCGCCGTCAGACCGATCGAGATCACTGATCCGATCCGGATAGATATATGCATCGTCGCCGGTATAGATTTCGGCGGTATAGTCATATTCAATTCCCCGGAATTCAAATGTTCCACTGAACTGCTTCTTTATCGTTCTTTCTCTTTCTCCGGCGGTCTAGGGCCTGCCGGATTGCCCTATTCGCATTATCTTGGGCCTAGATAAATTGTCCAGTGTTTATGGTGAAAATAATTCACTCCACTGCATCCAGTTGAACCGTCGTTTTCATGCGCACATTTTATGCGCAGCGGACCAACCGTCTACAGACTAAGAATCTCATCGGAATGGTTTTTGTCAGCGGGAACTTGGGCAGATATGAGAGCAGCCTGGACGCTGCGGTAGGATATTGCTCCGGCAACTAAATATTGAGATTAACCACGATAGAGCGCAAGGACCACAAAGACAAAAACCTGCTTTTTCGCGCTCTATGTGTTTTTTTGCGGTCAAAATTCCGGAGTAAGTTTACCCTGCCTGTCCTGTTATCCTGTCGAAAAACCACCGTTCACCCAAATAATCCACGCTGAGCCGCGAAAAAGGAGAAAAAAGCAATTGCCATATTCCCCTGACACGGGACAATAGGGCGCTGTTTATCGATTTGGCGAAACGGAGTACAAAAAAATGAATCTACAGGATTTGATCGCTCTCAAAGAAAAAGCACTCAACGAAGCGCAAACGGCCGCCGATGCCGCGGCGCTCGAAGCCGTGCGCATCGCTTATCTGGGCCGAAAAGGCAAACTCCCGGAAATTATGCAGGAGCTGCGTAATGTTTCTCCGGAGGAACGCCCTATGTTCGGCAAGACAGCCAACGAGCTTAAAAACGAGCTGACCGATATTATTAAAGCCAAACAGAGCAGCTTTTCCGACGGCAGAGCCGCCGCAGCGGGTTTTGACCTCACCCAACCCGGTCAGTGGCAGGGCCTCGGCACGCGCCATCCGATCACACAGATTACTGACCGCATTACCCAGATCTTTCAAACGCTCGGCTTCACCGTTGCGGACGGCCCGGATGTGGAAACGGTCTGGAACAACTTTGATGCGCTCAACACGCCGGCAGACCATCCGTCGCGCGATGAGCAGGACACCTTTTATCTGAAAAACGGAGACCTCATGCGCTGCCACACCTCGCCGGTGCAGGTGCGCTATATGATGGCACACAAACCGCCGGTGCGCATTATTTCCCCCGGCCGCTGCTACCGCCGCGATACGCCGGACGCCACACACAGTGCGAACTTCCATCAGGTGGAAGGGCTCTTTGTGGATGAACATGTTTCGCTGGCCGACCTCAAGGGCACCCTCTCCTACTTTGCCCGCGAGCTGATGGGCCCGAACGTGAAGGTTCGTTTCCGTCCCCACTTTTTCCCGTTCACGGAACCCAGCGTCGAAGTCGATTTCACCTGCCACGTCTGCCAGGGAAAAGGCTGCCGCGTCTGTAAAAACAGTGGATGGATTGAGATTCTCGGCGCGGGCATGGTGGATCCTAACGTTTTCAGCGCCGTTGGATATGACAGCAGCACACTGAGCGGCTTTGCCTTCGGCATGGGTATTGAACGGATCACCATGATCCTTTACGGGATTCACGACATCCGGAATCTATACGAAAACGACGTACGGTTTCTTTCGCAATTCTAGGAGAGACGAAATTATGAATGAGCTGAAGATCATCAAGGCCGAAGAACTTGGGCCGGCCCAATACGACTCGCCGCTGAAAGGCCAGATCAGCCGCTTCTATAATGGCGAGGGCATCTCGGCCGGCGACCGGACCAAGGATTTCGTGCAGTATGAAAAGATTGCCGACATTGAATTTTTCGAGCTGGGGGGACCGCGCGAAAAGCTCTTCTTCAACCCGAAAGAGGTCACCGTCGGCATCGTCACCTGCGGAGGATTGTGCCCGGGCCTGAACGACGTCATCCGGGCCCTCACCTTCTGCAGTTTGAACAGCTATGGCGTCAAGCGCGTCCTCGGCTTCAAATACGGCTACGAAGGCCTCGTCGCCAAGTACTACCACTATCCGATCGAACTCACCACCGACAACACCGACGACATCCACGAAAAGGGCGGAACCATCCTCCGCTCCTCTCGGGGCCAGCAGGACACCGAAGAAATCATCAATACCCTGCTCCACTACGGCGTCAACATTCTCTTCACGATCGGGGGCGACGGCACGCAGCGTGGGTCGCGCGACATTGTCGAGGGTCTGAAGGCCCGCAACCTGCCGATCGCCGTCGTCGGGATTCCCAAAACGATCGACAACGACATCAGTCTGATCCAGCGCTCATTCGGCTTCGAGACCGCCGTGGAAGCCACCTGGGACCTCATTACCAACGCCCACGCCGAGGCCAAGGCGTTCAGGAACGGCGTCGGACTGGTCAAGCTGATGGGGCGCCAATCGGGCTGGATCGCCGCCAGCGCCGCGCTCGCGAACTGCAACGTCAACTTTTGTCTGGTCCCCGAAGTACCGTTCGACCTGCACGGCCCGAACGGCTTCCTCTTCCATCTGAAACAACGCCTGAAACGGAAGGAACATGCCGTCGTCGTCGTGGCCGAAGGCGCGGGACAATACCTGTTCGAACAGCGCACGGATACGGACAAGTCCGGAAACAAGCGGCTGCAGGATGTCGGCGACCTGCTCAACGACGAAATCGACCGCTATTTCAAAAGCGAAAAGATGGAGGTCAACATTAAGTATTTCGACCCCAGCTACAACATACGGAGCCGTCGCGCCAATGCCAACGACTCGATGTACTGCCTGCGACTGGGCAACAATGCCGTGCATGCGGCGATGGCCGGAAAGACCAACATGATCGTCGGCCTGCACCATGACCGGCTGATTCACGTCCCGATTTCGATGATCGGTCCTCGCAAAACCATCGATCCACAAAGCTGGTTCTGGCAAACCGTGCTTCAGACGACGCTCCAGCCGGCGAACATGATCAACGCGTGATGCACAATCCATTTGGAACCACGGATTCACACGAATGAACACGGATGCAGGAACCGCTATTAAATCCGTGTTTATCCGCGTTCATCCGTGGTTCTATATATAAAGCATAGAGAATTAGTACGATGCTCCGCACGGCGATTCACTGGTTTCGAAGGGACTTACGGATTTCCGACAATCCGGCCCTAACGGAAGCAGCGGCGTGCGGACGGGTTTTACCGATCTTCATTTTTGATCCTGCGCAGGAGATCGGCGCGGCCGGTCGCTGGTGGCTGCATCACTCGCTCACCGCACTCAATCTTCAGCTCGGCGGAGCACTCCGGCTGTTCATCGGCGATCCGCAGGAAATCCTTCCCGCGCTGACCCAACAGCACCAGATCGAGCGAATCTTCTGGAATCGGATACTGGAACCGCAGCAGATCCGCAGCGACGCTGCACTCAAAAAACAACTGCAAACCGCAGGCGTTGAAGTCCGCAGCTTTAACGGCGCGCACCTGTGGGAGCCGTGGGAAGCGCTCAAGCTCGATGGAACGCCCTACCGCGTTTTCACCCCGTTCTACAAAACCTGCCTCACCCTCTCCCCCCCGCACCCCCCCTCTCCTCCTCCGCCGCACACGGAATGGGCCGAAGGAAATTTCGGCGGCGCTCCGCTTGAGCAGCTCGGGCTCCTGCCTAACGTGCGCTGGGACAAAAAACTGGAGCCCCACTGGAAGCACGGCGAGTCCGCTGCACTCGATCAGCTCAACCTTTTTCTGAAACAGGGACTGCATGGCTATAAAACCGGGCGCGACTTTCCGGCCCGCACCAATGTTTCCCGTCTCTC
This sequence comes from Lentisphaerota bacterium, assembly GCA_012729265.1. Lineage (GTDB taxonomy): Bacteria > Verrucomicrobiota > Kiritimatiellia > Kiritimatiellales > Pontiellaceae > Pontiella. Next base: position 52,378 of record JAAYDL010000131.1, read on the forward strand.
TCCTTATCTCCATTGGGGCGAAATATCGCCGCATCAGGCGTGGCACGCCGTCGGGAAGAGCCTCGAAGATGCGAACCACTTTCGGCGACAGCTCGCGTGGCGGGAGTTTTCTTATTACCTGCTCTATCACTTTCCCGACCTGCACGAGCAAAACTTTAACCGCAAGTTTGATCGATTTGCTTGGGACTCTAATTCGGAACTGCTGCTGAAGTGGCAACGTGGACAAACCGGAATCCCCTTCGTCGATGCCGGAATGCGCGAACTTTGGCAGACCGGATCGATGCATAACCGCGTGCGCATGGTCACGGCCTCGTTCCTGACCAAAAACCTACTCCAGCATTGGCATCACGGCCGCGATTGGTTTGCCGACAGTCTCGTCGACGCCGATCTCGCCAACAACTGTTCCGGCTGGCAGTGGGTGGCGGGATGCGGGGCCGACGCCGCGCCCTACTTCCGCATCTTCAATCCGGTATCGCAAGGGAAAAAGTTTGATCCGGACGGAGCCTACACGCGCCGCTTTGTTCCGGAACTCGCCGATCTTCCCAATAAATATCTCTTCAATCCGTGGGAAGCGCCGGACGAATTACTGCGTCAATACGAAGTCATACTGGGCAAAACCTATCCCCGCCCCATCGTCGATCTTAAAAACTCCCGTCAGCGCGCGCTCGACACCTACAGAGTTTTGTAATATCAAGGATTCTCTAACAAAAGGGACGTTATCATGAAAAAACTCGTTGGCTTCGTTCTTCTCACCATCATCGCCATTGTGGTGCTGAACACATTCATCTCCCTCCCCAAAAACAGTCGATATATCCCGGAAAATTCTGCGGCTTTGATCCGCTTTGATATTGCTTCGCTGGTCATGAAAGCCGACTACAAAGAGCTGCTGGAAAACAAAACCATCGCGGACGCACTCGAAGAGCTAGGAACGCCGTTTACCGACTGGGCTGAAAAACCCTCGAGCACGGGCATCGATTGGCGCGGAACCGCCTATTTTGCTCTCACTCTTCCGGAAGAGGAATACGGCGATCCCACTTTCAGCCTCATCATTCCCGTCAAAAACAGCAAAAAACTTGAATCCGCGCTGACGGATTTATGGAAAGAAGAGAACGATGAATCCATAAAGCTGCTCAACGCGAATGGTTACACCCGGATTGAAATGGAGGAGGAGAGCGAAGTTCAAATCGGGTTTAATAAAAAGGCGTTGATCATCGCCTTTTCTGACTTTGACCCCGTTGATCCCAAATTTATCGACAACCTCTTTGTGCAGAAAAAAGCACCGAAGCAGCCGGGTCTCCGTCCGTTTCTCCGCAGCAATGATGATATCGCTGGGTGGATTAACTATAAGGCGCTGAAAAATGTGGCTACCGGTCTAAAGGTTGCTCTTTCTGGGGGCAACTCGGATGCCGTAACGCTGGCGCTGAATTTTGAAAAAGGGAAGATTGAAGGATCAGCCACGGCATACTATGCGGATGGCTCGCGCAAAAAAATGGCCGGAAAAGGTATCTCTTCTTCTCTCACAAAAGCACTCCCGCGCGACGCTCTTGCCTACGCGGCCGTCAGCGTCGATATGAAAAACTGTACCGATGAGTTACTCTCCAATCTCGAATACGTTGGCCTCTCCAAGGACATGCTCGACGAAGGACTCCGCAGCATGATCGGACTCTCTGTCAGCGAAACACAGGAACTCTTTTCCGGCGATGTGGCACTGGCATTTAAAGACGTAAAGCTGGTGGAGCACACATTGGATTACGGGGAAGGCAGCACTGTCTATAAAACGCCAGTCCCCTCATTTATTATCGCCGCCGATATCGACAGCGACGACCACTGTAAAAAGCTCCTCAGCACGCTGGAGGAAAACGGCACCCTCGAAATGCTTAACCAAAGCGATGTTGAACTGTTTGAGCGCAAAGGAACGATGTATTGCGGTATCGGCGACTTCATGGACAACGTGAAGGAGAAAGGCAAAGCCGAGAAAGCCGTTAATGGAAAGATCAAGCGTCTGCTCAAAAAGCACCATGCTGCGATCTATGTGGATTTGGAGCGCACTGCAGATCTCATCGAAAAATTCGATTTACTGAATGAAAAGCCGCTCCGCCTAGTCAGAACCTTCAAATCAGCAGAACTGACGGGCGACTTTAAACGCAAAACAGAAGAAGCGGTCTTATTGATTGAAATGGCCGACAAAAAGCAGAACAGCCTGAAGACCATTATCGAACAGGCACTGGATCTGTTTTTGGTACGGATTTACGTCCTGTCTGCCCCACAATAAACCTCCCCGCTGCAACCAGCGGGGAATCTTCTTTGTAGGGCGGGAACGGCTGAAAGCCTTCCCGCCACGGCTGGAAGGTCTGCGACCATTCCAGCCCTACAATTTTAGCAGCAAGCTACGGGCTATTTAACCCAACGCTTCGTAACAAAATCCTTACCGGCACGAAACCGCGCGAAAGGCTTCGGGCAGTTTATCGATGATGTCCGTAGCGATCATGGACGCCTGTGATTTTTCGGCGGCCGCGAGGTCGCCGGCATGGCCGTGCAGCCACACCGCAGCACAGGCCGCTTCACAAGGGTCCATTCCCTGAGCCGCCAATCCGGCGAGCAGTCCGGCCAGCACATCGCCCGACCCGCCGGTAGCCATGCCGGGATTTCCGGTCATATTGATTCCCGCCGGACGATCCGGCGCCGCCACAATCGTTCCCGCACCCTTCAGCACCACCGTTGCCCGCAGGCGCGCAGCCGCCATTTTGGCCAGCGTTAGACGATCCTCCTGCACCTCGTCTACCTTGAGATCAAACAGCGCCGCAAATTCTCCGGGGTGCGGCGTCAGAATGACCGGGCACGAAGCGGCGGCAATCGCGTCAATATGATCCGCCAGCACCGTAATGG
>JAAYDL010000132.1 GCA_012729265.1 Lentisphaerota bacterium
GTGCCGAGTTTCCGTCTCGATCTGGAGCGAGAAGTGGATCTGGTGGAAGAGATTGCGCGGATTCACGGAGTCGATAATGTCCCGGCGAAAACGCCGCTGGCGAAGGTGATTCCCGGAACAGACGATTCGCGTGTGCGCGCCATCGGCGGACTGCGCAACCGATTGCAGGGGCTGGGCGCGAGCGAGATTATGAACTATACGCTGGTGAATCATCCGCTGCTCGACCTGTTTAATAAGGAAAACCGCGAGAGCCGCGAGGAACTGCCGCATCCGATCAGTATGGATCAGTCGGTGATGCGCACGTCGCTCATTCCGCAGTTGGTGGAAAGTCTGGGGCGCAATCATTCGCGGCAGATTAACGAAGCCTGTTTTTATGAGCTGGGCCGTACGTTTAATCGGGTTGACGGAGCGCCGGTGCAGACCGAAATGGTTTCGCTCGGCATGATGGGCCCCGTCGGCCGATCGCTGCTCAATAAGCGCGCGCCGGTTTCTGACGAAGAAATGTTTGTCTGGATGAAGGGGTTGGTGGAGCAGCTGCTCGCTGCGCAGAAGCTCGAAAATGTACTTTTCAAAGCAGTAAACCGCCCGGAATTTGAAGCGGGCAAGGCGCTGGCGATTGAGCTGGACGGCGAGACCGTCGGCTGCATGGGGCTGATTAATAAGACGGCGCGCGCGGAGTGGCGACTGAATGGTCCGGTTGCTGCGGCAGAGCTTCAGCTGGAAGCGCTGCTGAAGAATGCGTTTGAGATTCGTAAGACCGAAGTACTGGCGCAGTTTCCGTCGATGAGCCGCGATATTGCGCTGATCGTTGATGTTTCAGTGAAGCATGAAGATGTCGTGGCGTTGATTCACAAGGCCGATCCGAAGGATCTGGAGAGCTTCGGGCTCTTTGACATCTACCAAGGCAAGGGCATTGAGAAAGGCAAAAAGAGTCTGGCTTATAACTTTGTCTACCGCTCTGCCACACAGACGCTGACCGACAAGAAAGTCAATAAGGCGAACCAAAAACTCTCCGAATTTCTCTGTAAAGAACTGGGTGCTTCGCTGCGCGAAGGATAAAAACCATGCGGCCCGCCCAATCTATGCTATGGGGGATTCTGCTTGCGCTGTTTGCGGCGGAGACGACGTTTCCCGCACCGACGGAATCGCGTTTTCGTGCACATCCGCAAGAGCGGGCCGCGTTGGCGGAACAGATTCGCGAACGACGGAGCGCCGAAAAAACCAACGCCGTGGCGTGGGCAAAGTCGCACGGGGTATCCGTTCGGGAAGTGCGCGACGGCCATCTGCGCGAGCTGATGAAGGTGATCGACGGGAAGCCGATCTATTTCACCACCTACAACAATAATGCGGCCATCTCAACCGCCGCCAATCTCGTGCGTGACGATGTGTCGTTCGGTGTGGACGGCAGTGGAGTAGTCGTTGGCATCTGGGACGGCGGCGCCGTGTTGACCAATCATGTTGAGTTGGTGGGGCGGGTTACGATGGTTGATGATGCGGAGTTCGATAATCACGCCACGCATGTGGCTGGAACCCTTGGTGCTGCAGGAATGAATTCTAATGCGAAAGGCATGGCTCCGGCGGTATCGATCAAGTCCTATGAGTGGAACAACGATGTTGTAGAGCTGACCTTGGCCGGAGCTGAGGGTCCGGGACAGAACGATGATATTTATCTCTCAAATCATTCTTACGGATACGATATTGCCGACTCGTCCGACTATTATTTGTTTGGTCTCTACACCGACCACGTAAGGGACATGGATCAGGCGCTGCATGCCATGGAATATTGCCTGCCGTTTATCGCCGCCGGGAATCAACGAACGAGTTCGCTGAGCGGGTACGACACCATCAGCATGTTCGGTGTCGCGAAAAACACCATCACGGTCGGAGGGGTGAATGATACGGTTTCGTACGGCATTCGTTCGTTGTCTCGCGCCGGCTTATATTCTTCCAGCAGTTTCGGGCCTGCA
>JAAYDL010000133.1 GCA_012729265.1 Lentisphaerota bacterium
TGTGCGGGAGGCAGTATGAGACGTAATAAAGCAACTTGTGCAAAATTTGCAGCAGTTCGAACTGTCAAGGAATCCTTGACTCATCGGAGAGACACCAAATGAATAATGAAATAAAACCCGACAAGGGCGAATTAATCATTTATCAAAGCTCCGATGGCACCATTCAGACCGAAGTCCGCATGGAAGCGGAAACATTATGGCTCACTGAACAGCAAATTGCGGCTGTGTTTGAACGTGACAGAACCGTTATTGGCCGACACATAAAGAACATAATAAAAACTGGTGAGCTGGATGAAAAAAGCAATGTGCAAAAAATGCACATTGCTCATTCCGACAAACCTGTGGCTTTCTACAAACTCGACATGATCCTCTCCGTCGGCTACCGGGTCAACTCAAAACGCGGCACGCAGTTCCGCATCTGGGCAAACCGCATCCTCAAGGAGCATCTTGTACAAGGTTATACCCTTAATCACAAACGCTTGCAGGAAAAACAGGATCAGGTTGATAAGCTGAAAAACGCCATTGCTCTAGTTGAAAGAACCTTGCTGCAACAAGTTGAAAATGTGCAGGAAGCACGTGATGTTCTGGCGGTACTCAATACCTATGCCAAGGGCCTTGAAATACTGGACGATTACGACCACGAACAACTTGAAACGCAGGGTAAAACCGGTAAGGCTGCTATCGAGATCGGAATGCCTGAGTTTCTATCGGTAGTTGAAGCCATGCGGCGAGATTTTGATTCTTCTGTTTTTGGCAAGCCTAAAGATACCAGCTTTGAAAGCTCTGTGCGCCAGATATACCAAAGCTTTGACGGTTCGGAACTCTATCCGACAATTGAACACAAAGCCGCCATGCTTCTATATCTGGTGGTCAAGAACCATTCCTTTGTCGACGGAAACAAACGCATCGCCGCGGCACTCTTCCTGTATTTCCTCGACAAGAACAAACTCCTATTCAACGCGACAGGTCAACGACGCATAAGCGATGAGGGGCTTGCCGCCCTTACCTTGCTTATAGCTATTTCCAAGCCCGAAGAAAAAGACACCATGGTAAATATCGTCATCACTATCCTGAACAGGAGTTACGTATGAAAGCAACAACAGAAAAAGCCTTTGAAGCCTATATACAGGAAACGATGTCAACCCGAGGCTGGATTGCCGGTTCCAATACCCTGTGGGACAAACAAAAAGCCCTTTTCCCCGATTATATCCTTGCCTTCATCAAGGCTACCCAGGGCGATCTGTGGAATCAGATGGAAAAGCTTCATGGTACAGGGCTTCCGTCCATGCTTATCGATGCCCTATTCAAGGAACGCGATACCAAAGGCACACTTCACATCATCCGTCATGGATTCAAGTTCTACGGTAAAACGTTCAAGCTCTCCTACTTCAAGCCGGCCCATGGCCTTGTTCAGGAAACGATCGAACAATACCGTAAGAACACGCTCCATGTTACCCGGCAGGTGCCATGCCATCCAACTGATGCCAGTACGGTTGATATGGTCTTATCGTTGAACGGCATTCCGCTCGTTACCATGGAACTGAAAAACCCGGTAACCGGACAAACCTGGAAACAGGCGGTCCAGCAGTATAAAACCGATCGTGATCCCCGCGCTCCGTTGTTTCAGTTTACCAAAGGGGCCGTGGTTCATTTTGCCATCGATCCCGATGAAGTGTATATGGCAACCCGCCTGAACAAGGGGAAGACCTTCTTCCTGCCTTTCAATCGGGGCAGTGATCCCGGAGCCATCGACTGCGGCAAGGGTAATCCCCCGCATCCTTCGGGGCATCGCACCGGGTACTTCTGGGAAAACATCCTCGAGCGGGACAGCTTTCTGGACATTATGGGCAATTTTGTCTTTCTGGAAACCGGCGAAGAAACCGTCGATGACGGCAAAGGGGGGCGGAAAAAAATCACTAAGGAAACCATGGTGTTTCCCCGCTATCACCAATTGGATGCCGTTCGCAAACTCACAGATGCTGCCAGAACCGAAGGAACCGGCAACAACTACCTGATTCAGCACTCCGCAGGCAGCGGGAAAACCAACAGTATATCGTGGCTTTCTCATCGATTGTCCAGCTTGCATACTTCTGATGATGTAAAGGTGTTCGACTGCGTGATCGTAATCACCGACCGGCGGGTTTTGGATAAGCAGCTCCAGGACGCGATCTATCAGATTGAACATGCCCAGGGAGTAGTTAAAGCGATTGATGAAAATTCTCGCCAACTCTCCGAAGCCCTGATTGACGGAACAAAAATCGTCATCACGACGCTGCAAAAGTTTCCTTTCATTTTGCGTGGTCTCCTACACATCGCCGGAGCGGACAATCCCGACAATCCCGATGAAGCCGCCATATCGAAAGCCAGGGAATGGCAGGATGCCATTGCGTCCCGAGAATATGCTGTCATTGTGGATGAGGCCCATTCCAGCCAAACTGGCGAAACGGCCCGCGAACTCAAACGCATTTTGGGAGCCGGGACGGAACAAGGCACAGAAGAAAGCGATCTTGATTGGGAAGACGGACTGAACAAGGTAATGGAATCCCGCGGGAAGCAGAAGAACTTGAGCTTCTTTGCCTTTACCGCAACGCCCAAAGGGAAAACCCTGGAACTTTTTGGACGAATTGGCGAAAGCGGCAAACCGGAAGCGGTTTGTCGTTATTCCATGAAACAGGCCATTGAGGAAGGTTTTATTCTGGATGTACTCCAGCGGTATACCACCTATAAGGCGTATTTTAAACTGGTCAAGAGCGTGGAGGATGATCCGGCCATGCCCAAGAAAAAGGCTCAGAAAAAATTGGGTAAATTCCTGAAGCTTCATCCCCATAACATTGAGCAAAAAACCGAGCTCATGGTTGAGCATTTCCGTGAACATGTGAAGCACAAGCTCGGAGGAAGAGCTAAAGCGATGGTCGTGACTGGCTCAAGGCTTCATGCAGTGCGGTATATGCAAGCTTTCGAGCGGTACATCGAAGAGAACCACTATTCCGACATTCGGCCTCTTGTCGCTTTTTCCGGTACCGTTAAAGATCCGGACTCCGGTAGGGAATATACCGAACCGTCGATGAATATGGATGTGGTAACCGGAAAGCCCGTTTCCGAATCACAACTGACCGAAAAATTCGATAGTTCGGATTATCAGGTCTTATTGGTGGCCAACAAATACCAGACCGGCTTTGACCAGCCGCTGCTTTGCGCCATGTATGTCGATAAACGTTTGGATGGCGTACAGGCGGTACAAACTCTTTCGCGTTTGAATAGAACCAGCGCGGGAAAGGAACCCCCGTTTGTATTGGACTTTGTGAATGAGGCAGAAGATATCTACAAGGCATTCAAACCCTACTACAATGTGACAACACTCGAAGAACCCGCTGATCCGTCAATCCTGGAAACGCTGAAGCACGAGTTGAACGCTTTCCAAGTCTATCTTTGGTCAGAAGTAGTCGGTTTCTGCCATATATTCTATTTGCCCCAATACAAACAAAACGCCTCTGATCATGCCCGGATGGAAAAGATGGTTGCACCGGCGGTAGACCGGTTTAATAGCCTTGAAGAGGAGGAGAAAAAAGCGTTTTACGAAAAGCTAACCGCCTATACCAGTTTTTACGCTTTCGCGAGCCAGATTATCCCGTATTCAGACCAGGAACTTGAGATGCTATACAGCTTTGGCCGTTACCTTGTGCCTCATTTGGATCTTGGAGATACCGGAATGATTCCCCATCCCGAAAAGGAAGTAGAACTCCAATACTACAGAATCGAGAAGGTCATGTCCGGTGCGATCATTTTGGAAGGTGGCGATCAGTACGGCGTAAAATCGCCTACCGCAGTGGGTACTGGAAAAGCCAAAGATGAGGACAAGCCTTTATCAGAAATTATCCAAACATTAAATGATCGTTTCGGTACTGATTTCACCGATGAAGACAGATTGTTCTTTGAGCAGATCAAAGAAAAGGCGGCAAACGACGAACGAATCATTCAGACGGCGATGGCGAATCCGCTGGATAAATTTGAACTGGGAATAAAAGCCATTATTGAAAGCTTGATGATGCAGCGAATGTCGGAAAATGACAGCATCGTCACTCGGTACATGGATGATAACAACTTCCAAAAAGCGATTTTCCCAATCCTTGCCAAGGAAATCTATAAGAGTATTTTGGAAAAACAAGAATGAAGGACCACCCTTCGTTATTTACCGCTGAAATCGCCTCCTTCTCGCTCCCGTCGGCTTCTTGATACAAGGCCTAAAGCTACCTCATAACTGCCCTGTTTGTTCAGTTTTCACCGGCTTTGTTCCTCCTTGTTGCTTTTGCTTTGTCACGCCCGCCGCCCCCGTATCGCGGGCATCCTGCCTGCCTTGCTCCCGTCCCCGTATCGCAGGATTCTCTGTCAAAAGTTCCAGAATGGCTTCGCGCCAGCTTCGTTGTGCACAACGAATCTACTTGCCGATTCAGCACAACGGAGCAAGATGCTCCGTCTACATTTTTCGCAGCAAGCTGCGGGGTATTGAACCCACAGCTTCGCAATGAATTGACGGAAGCACGATGAGCCGCTCGGCGATGATGTTCCGGGGTCGTGCTTGCGTGGCTTGCGGCGCGGGCGGGTGGAAATTGGATCGATGGAAGGGAGATGCAGATGAACACGAGAAGACTGGGCCGTAATGGCTTCGAGGTGAGCGAGGTTGGTTTGGGTTGCTGGCAGCTGGGGGCCGATTGGGGCAGGTCGTTCTCGACCGAGGAGGGATTGGCGATTCTTTGCGAGGCCGTGGCGCAGGGGATCACGTTTTTCGATACGGCCGACGTGTATGGCTCCGGCAAGAGCGAGCGCATCATCGGCGAGTTTCTGCGGCATGTCGATGTCCCGGTGCGGGTGGCCACCAAGTTCGGGCGCGGCGACGATGTCTTTTCCAACCGCTATTCCGAGTCCGCCCTGCGCTGGGCCGTGGAAGGATCGCTCGAAAGGCTGGGCGTTGAATCGCTCGACCTCCTGCAGCTCCATTGCATACCCATGGACGTGATGCGGCAAGGCGATGTCTTCGATTGGCTGCGGGCTCTGAGAGACGAGGGGCTCATCAAATCCTTTGGTGCCAGCGTGGAAACGGTCGAGGAAGGCCTGCTCTGCGTGGAGCAGGAAGGAATCGCGTCGCTGCAGGTGATCTTTAACATTTTCCGTCAAAAGCTGGTCGGGGAACTCCTGCCGCAGGCCCATCAAAAAGGCGTCGGGATCATTGTCCGCCTGCCGCTGGCCAGCGGCCTGCTGACGGGAAAGTTTACCGCGCAGACCCGCTTTGAAGAGAACGATCACCGCAACTATAACCGCGATGGCGCATGTTTCAATGTCGGCGAAACCTTTGCCGGACTGCCTTTCAGCAAGGGCGTCGAGCTGGCCAACGCGATCCGGGACGAACTCCTTCCCGAATCGATGACGATGGTGGAGCTGGCCTTGCGCTGGATTCTTGACCACGAGGCCGTCGGCACCATTATTCCCGGGGCCAGTTCCCCACGGCAGGTTGCTTCGAATGCCGCAGTTGCCGCGCTCCCGCCCTTGTCCGATGAACTACACGCCAAGCTCGCGAAGTTTTACCAGGACCGGGTGCACGACCACATTCGAGGTGCCTACTGATCTCCCTCCGGCTCCGCGTTTTCCCTCTCCAATCATTTAACCTGTTCCTTCAGTCGCAAAGTACACCCAACTACTTCATCTGCAAGGTATCTTTTGCTCGGGAAAAAGGGCTCGGCCCTTGTATCAGAGCAGACCGTCCCGTAATAACGTAATTGACTGAAACACAACATCAATGCGACGACGGCCCTCGAACTTCTCTTCCAAGGAAAACTGCCCGATTTCGACTCCTGCTTGTCGAGCAGTGCTGAAATAATTACCATAAATCAGGACTATTGGCGTTATGTTCAAGTCTAGGAACTCCGCTATGAACATCGCAATTTTAATTCCCGCCTATCAACCTGATCAAAAACTAATCTCCGTCGTGGAGACTTTACTTATGGAATGCGCATATCCGATCATCGTGGTCGATGATGGAAGCGAGGGATCCTGCCGATCTGTTTTTGAACGGCTTTTCACTTTGGATCGGGTAACCGTTCTGAAACATGAAATCAATCAAGGGAAAGGTCGCGCCCTAAAAACCGGGATGCAGCATTGTTTATCGCAACTCGATATCCATGGATGCATCACGGTCGACGCGGATGGTCAGCACACTCCTTCCGATATTCTGAAAGTCATCGATGTCCTTCAAACCAAGCCAGATCATTTAGTGCTTGGTTCAAGGGACTTTGATTTACGTCATGTTCCGCTGAAAAGCAGGCTTGGAAACAAGATCACGCGTTTCATCACGTCCCTGTTGATTGGACAAAAACTTACGGATACCCAAACCGGACTGCGGGCATTCTCGCGGAAGTCGATGGAAAAGCTGCTCGAAGTACCGGGCGAACGATTTGAATATGAAATGAACATGTTGCTTTACTGCAAGCGATATAAAATCAAGATCGAAGAAGTTACGATCGAAACCGTCTATCCCGATAATAACGCCTCCTCGCACTTTGATCCGTTCACCGATTCGATACGGATCTATCAACAGATTTTCGGATTCGCATTCGCTTCGATCGCCTCGGCGCTGCTGGATTGGATCTTGTTTACGGTCGGACTCTTCGTCTTTGCAAAACTCTCCGAACCGATCTTGGTCGCGACGGTCGTCGCTCGATTGGTTTCGTTGAACTTCAATTTCGCCATGAACAAGAAGCTCGTCTTCAAAAACAAAGCCGGATGGAAGTCTCAGGGCGTCAAATACTATCTGCTGGCCGGCTTTCAAATATTGGCAAGCGCTTATTCGGTGAAATTCGTCGCCCAAACCTTCACATGGAATGCCCCGGTCGTAAAAATTGGAGTGGACTTGATCTTGTTTATGTTGAGTTACCAGATCCAACGCCGTTTGATTTTTAAACATGAGGAATAGCATGAAACAAAACCAGTTCCCCTATCTTTGGGCGATATTTACAGCATTGATTCTTGTGGCCACCTCGGCCTACGTTCTTTTGGACGCCTTTTTGATTCCGCGGGCTTTGGTCGAAGTCGCTCCGATTCAGACGGTTTACGAAACGACTCCGGACGGAAGTGCAATCGATACGATTGTCGATGTGAATGCAGATTCCTATACCGAATCGCAAACCGACATTGAAAACTCCATCAAAATAAGCACCCACGAGAAGTACGGGGCGACCTATTATGTGGCGGATATCCAACTCAGCAACCCCGCCTACCTGAAAACCGCTTTCGCGAAGAACACCTTCGGTCGCAACATCGTTCAAGATACCTCGACGATTGCCAAAAACAACAATGCGATCTTGGCGATCAACGGTGATTTCTATGGATTCCGTGATACGGGCTTGATCATTCGTAACGGCGTCCTCTACCGCGATATACCGCGTAGCATTCGTAACGGCGTTCTCTATCGTGGCAGATCGCGTAACACTCGTAGCGGCCTCTTCTATCGTGACAACCCGCGCAGCAATTCTTCCTATAACACGACGCTGGTCATCGATAAAAACGGTGACTTCAAGTACGTGGTGGAAGGCGAAACCGCCGGTACGACGTTGATTGAAGATGGCGTGGTGCAGAGTTTCTCGTTTGGACCGGTCTTGGTTTCAAACGGTGAGATTTCCAACGATACCACCACCCAAGCCTGGGTGGCCGCGCAAGCCAATCCACGCGCCGCCATCGGTCAAGTCGGACCGCTCCATTACATCTTTGTTGTCGTCGACGGACGCAGCGGTTCCAGCGACGGGATGACCCTTCCCGAATTGGCGCAAGTGATGGCCGACCATGGGGCGATCAACGCGTACAATTTGGATGGGGGCGGCTCCTCGACGATGTACTACAATGGTAAAGTCATCAATCGTCCAACGACCAATGGAAGATCGGTCGGTGAACGCCAAGTAAGCGATATCATCTATATAGCGGGGATATAAGATGCGGAAACCGACTCGAACCACCTATACGTATCTATTATTAAGTCTCTTTGCTTGGATCTTCAATTTCGTCTACTCCCTCTTCTCCCATGGAGTGACATCCGGCTTCATGGCAAACATGTATTTGGTCTTACTGATCGGAGCCGTTTTCTACTTCCTGCTGCATCAAATCCCCGGCGTACGCCGCCGCCGACTCTATCGCGTCTTTTTCAATACGCTCAACACCAGCGTCGCGGTGTTGGTCGTCGGAATGGCGCTGCGCGGGATCATCGATATCGCCGGTTCGTCCTCACAGTACCTGGATTGGTATTTCGATATCGCCGCAGTAGGTTTCATCCTTTCGATGTTCTTGTTTTTCTTGATGTATATAATCAGACCGAAGTCAGAGGGGTCATCAGAGCGGCCCGAAGCGTAGCACAGATAATTTCCAGCATGGAAATAGCAACGGAGGAGCGGTTCATCCGCAATTTGTATCGCAGGGTTCTCTTTCGCAAACTCCAGAATGGCTTCTCGCCAGCCTGCCTTGTTCTCGTTCTCATCCGTGGTAAAAAAAATGAAATCGGGGAAAAATCGGCCTCTTGTTGCGGATCACTTATTACAAAAAATTCATAGGGCGGCAGAGTGGGTTGTCATGTGGATGGTGTTTCATGCTCATCAATAAAGGGAAACAAAACAAACACGAAGGAGCTTCCTTATGAGAATCAATTCTACAACCGTCAGCGGATTCGGAATGAAGAGTTGCGCAGGATTTGGCGCCAGTGCTTGGAATGTCGGATCAGCCCCCGTCAAAATTGTTTTGCGGACGAGTCGCACTAAAAAATCACTCCCTCGTTCGGGGCAGGAAGTTCGCTGAGAAAAGAGAACGGTTCAGGCAAAGGGAGCCAGTTTAACCGCTCTTGTGGTCACTCTTACCACCAATAGTGCAGCTACTTAAATCGCTCCCATGGCTGAAATATATTCATCGCCACCCCCAAAATTTTCATTCCAAAGTAGCAGGCGGGCAAGAAGCGGTAGGCCAGCCGCCAAAGGTCTCGCCCCAACCGGTAGCCCCATCCAAATATCCCCAAAAAATAAAAACCCCAGCAAAAATCGATCAAATCCCGAAAACAAGAAAACCCCTGCTATTATTGACTATAACAGGGGGTTTTAGAGTGGTGGGCGGTGAGGGGCTCGAACCCGCGACCCTCTGGGTGTAAACCAGATGCTCTAGCCAACTGAGCTAACCGCCCTTTTCCTCGAAAGGAGCGCACATAGTACCCATTCCCATTTATGAGTCAAGTGGTGATAATAGAAAAAAGTCAAAAAAGCGCATTCGGCAGAAAAGGCCCTCATATAAGGGGAATAGGTGCATAAAAAGAGCAGAGGCAAGTTGTCTGCGCTGATGTGGATAATCATTTTCAAATTTCTACTTCATGAAGAACGCAATCAGTGTAGGGTTGTCTCTGATGAATAAAACCTTCCAACTTATAGCCGATTTTGTGCCGACAGGCGACCAACCGGAGGCGATTGAACGGCTGTGCGACGGGCTGGCGCAGGGGCGCAAGTTTCAGACACTGGAAGGGGTTACGGGCTCGGGCAAGACGTTCACGATTGCCAATGCAATTGCACGGCACGGACGTCCGACGCTGGTGCTCTCCCACAATAAGACGCTGGCGGCGCAGCTGTATGCCGAGCTGAAGGCGTTTTTCCCGAACAACGCGGTGGAATATTTTGTCTCGTATTACGATTACTACCAGCCGGAGGCGTATATTCCGCAAACGGATACTTTTATTGAGAAGGACTCGTCGATCAACGCGGAGATTGAGCGCCTGCGGCTGGCGGCAACGGATGCGCTGTTGAGCCGTGAAGATGTAATTATTGTGGCGTCGGTTTCATGTATTTACGGTTTGGGGTCGCCGGAAGATTATAAGGAGATGGTTGTCAGCGCAGATGTGGGCGAATCGGTGAAGCGCGACGCCATTCTGCGCAAGCTGGTGGACATTCAGTATGAACGCAACGACTATGAACCCGGACCCGGGCGCTTCCGCGTGCGCGGCGATACGCTCGATATTTTCCCCTCCTACGCCAAGGACTATGCGATTCGGCTGGAATTTTGGGGCGACGAAATTGAATCGATCAAGCGGATTGATCCGCTGACGGCAGAAACACTCGAGACGTTCGACCATATTATAGTTTCGCCCGCCAAGCATTTTGTGATGCCTCAAACCAAAATCGATGCCGCGCTCGTAGCGATCCGTCAGGAGATGGAAGAGCAGGTGGCGCAGTTTGAGCGGGAGAATCGACTGATTGAGGCGCAACGGATTAAGATGCGGACGGAGTATGATCTGGAAATGCTCAAGGAGATCGGCTTTTGCGGAGGGATCGAAAACTATTCCCGCCACTTGGCCGGGCGGTCCGCAGGCGAACGACCGGAATGCCTGCTCGACTATTTTCCCGGCACCTTCCTGACCATTATCGACGAATCGCACGTCACGCTGCCGCAGATCCGCGGCATGTATAACGGCGACCAAGCGCGCAAGCGTACGCTGGTGGAGCACGGCTTCCGTCTGCCGTCGGCGCTCGACAACCGCCCGATGAATTTTGATGAGTTTATGCAGATCACGCACGAGGTGATCTTTCTATCGGCCACGCCGGCGGCGTACGAGCTGGAGCACGGCGGAACGCCGGTGGAGCAGATTATTCGACCGACGGGCATCGTCGATCCGCCGGTGGAGCTGCGTCCGCTGAAAAATCAGATCGACGATCTGATGGAGGAAATTCGCTCGCGGGCCGAGCGCGGCGAACGCACACTGGTGACCACGCTCACTAAACGCACCGCAGAGGATTTGACCGAATATCTCGAGAAAACCGGCCTGAAGGTGCAGTACCTGCACTCCGATATCGATGCGCTGGAGCGGGTCGATATCCTGCGCGAGCTGCGCAGTGGTAAATTTGACTGCCTGATCGGCATCAACCTGCTCCGCGAAGGCCTCGACCTGCCGGAGGTTTCACTGGTGGCGATTCTCGATGCCGACAAGGAAGGGTTCCTGCGCTCCGAAACCTCGCTGATTCAGACCTCCGGACGCGCAGCGCGTCACATCGACGGACGCGTCATCATGTATGCGGAAAAGGTTACCGATTCGATGCAGCGCATGCTCGATAAGTGCGATCATCGGCGGCAAAAGCAATCGGCGTACAACGAGGAGCACGGCATTGTGCCTCGGGCGATCAAGAAGCAGATTCAGGACAGCCTGAAAACGATCTACGAAACCGCCGAAGAGACCGTGGAGTCGGCGGTAATGGAAACCGGCGAAGACTATGATGTGAACGAAGTGATCCGCCAGCTCGAACAGGAAATGCTCGAAGCGGCCAAAGCGCTGGAGTTCGAGCGCGCCGCCGCCCTGCGCGACCAGATCAAAGAACTGAAAACCGAAAAATAAACGCAAAGACTCGAGCCTTTGTACTGCCATCCCTCGATGACATTTTGCCGGGCATTTGTAGATACTCGCTGCGCTCAAGAAACAAAGCACACTAATCTTTAAGATATTATCTGTCTTCTGTTTTGAT
This sequence comes from Lentisphaerota bacterium, assembly GCA_012729265.1. Lineage (GTDB taxonomy): Bacteria > Verrucomicrobiota > Kiritimatiellia > Kiritimatiellales > Pontiellaceae > Pontiella. The sequence goes on from JAAYDL010000133.1 coordinate 11,523, forward strand.
ACTACTCAGCTTTAATCTCACACAAAGCCGCAGAACTCTCAGAGCATTATCAGGCAAAATGATTTGGTGGCAAAATGATGCCCATTTGCTGCTTTTCATTCATTCGTTGCAAATAAAATAGCTAATATCCATACACCCTCAGTAATCATCCTGCCCCTAAATCATTCTGCCTAAAATCATCCACCCTCAGCGTTATTTCACCACCCGCTGCGCTCGAGAACACCGAGTTCGCAGAGATTTTTGACCGCAAAAGAACACAAGCATCGCCCGAATAGATAATTTGCCAAAGGCAAATAACGAGCAAAGCGAAGTGGTTCAAGAA
>JAAYDL010000134.1 GCA_012729265.1 Lentisphaerota bacterium
AAACAAAGGGGTCAGTCCCGTAATCTAGTAATTTCACGCAAATGCTCCCTTTTTTCTTTTTGCTCGCCCGGGCGGACGATCTATCGATCGCCTTTTTGGAGGCATGGAAACGCAAAATGAAGGATGAGTCAAAACATATTCAGACAATACTGCAAAATCTTCAGTCTTTCCGCATGCTCCCATGTCCAAACCTTTTTTCAAATCTATTTTGTACTCATTCTGGTGCTCTGTCATTCGAGGATGTATGAGTCGGCACCTAGTGCAGGCTGTACGGGCTAGCAGCGCAGATACTACGACAATGATACAACTTTTTAACCCATGTCACCTTCGAGTGGAGAAATTGGAGGTCTCAGAGCGCCAAACCCCGATGATTATTCGACGGGAAAGGGCCAAACAGTTAAGTTAAGGGCTACGTATCGCCGCCATCTTGGCCGCTCAAAAAGCCCGGAAACCGCCCCAAAGAACGAATTCACAATGAAAGCCCTTGCCATCCCATCACTCGTTCCTGTAATGCTAGCGTCCGCTTTTTAAATCGGGCCTGTAGCTCAGTCGGTCAGAGCAGGAGACTCATAATCTCTTGGTCGGGGGTTCAAGTCCCTCCAGGCCCACCACCTTTTTCCCCTTTAAAATCACCATTTCAGCCAATATTGGCAAGGGTTTCCTTATTATTGGCCCTGTGTGCGGTGTGCTTTTCTGTTCCGACCTGTTCCGCTGTAGAATAAACGCCATAAGTCCCCTGTAAGCCACGAAGATTCGAGAGGCAGTGGCCCGGGGTTAGGCGGGTTCCAAGTTCGCGTCGTGGAACTGGTTGATGACCACGTCGCCTTCGGCAAAGTGGGCGGTAATGCGCAGTTCCCCACCCATGCTGGAAAGGATGCGGCGGAGGGTGGAGATGTAGAGGTCGGACTGATTTTCGTATTTAGAGACAGCGGCCTGATTGACGTGGAGCTTTTCCGCGAGTTCGGCTTGCGTCATGTTCAAGGCTTGCCTTAGCTCCTGCAAGGCCATTTCCTTTTTCAGGGCTTCGGTTTTCTTTGCGATGCGTTCAAGGCGTTCCTTGGACATTCCCTTACGTAGTTCGCTGATAGGCTTGCTCATAGTAGACCTTCCTTTTCCAGTTCTTTCAAATGGGTGTCGTACAATCGATCTGCCTTCGGGACGTATTCGTCGTACCACCGATTGTTTCCCGTCTTGTTTCCGCCGATCAGCAAAATTGCACACCGACGGGGATCAAATGCATAAAGCACCCGGTAGGGGTCGCCCGCATGTTGGATCCGAAGTTCGCGCATGTGGCTGTGTTTCGATCCACTAATGCCGCTACTGAATGGAAACGGCAGGTTGGGTCCTCGTTCAGCCAGCAGGTTGACGGTTGCTTCGATGTCGTCCTGCTCGCCAATGCTTAGGCCGCTCCACCAATCGCCATATTCATCCGTGTACTCTACTTCCCAATGCATAATCTGTCCCGTATATATTCCATTAAGGTTATATTGTCAAACGAAAATTCGGCTCACCTAAAAGCAAATAAATGAGCCGATTGGGAATGCTATTCGGCTCATGAACTCGCATGTTGAAGAAGAACATCCGTGTCTATCCGCGTGAATCCGTGGCTCCAAACACGGTAACGGAATCCCCCAGCTCAGCCATAATCGGAGACGCTCCGTCCACGTGCGCGGCAACCGCATAATAGGTGGTTTGTCCAATCTCTCTCCGATCGCTCAGGTGGTTGTGGCCCTGAAATACCGCCGTCACATTGCCCGCCTTAGAAATCACCGCGCGCACCGCCTCATCGTTCTGCACGGCATGGGTGCACGAACCATCGATTCGCTGATGCACCGCCAAAACCGCCGGAAGCGCCGACATCGCCAATTGTTCGGCCAGCCACTCCAGCTCCTCCGGCGGAATAAAGCAGTGCTTCCACACAAAATTACCGCGTTCATACGCCTGCCCATCCGGCGAAAAACAGGCATCGAGCACGATAAAGCGATAACCGGCGCACGTAAAGATAAACCGCGACGCCGCGCCTTCCCGGCCCAGCGCCCGATAAAACTCCGCCTTCGAAAGATATTCCAGATCATGATTCCCGTGCAGATAATAGACCGGTCCGGCAAAACGGCCGCACAGCTCCGCCACCTCATTCAACAGCGCCATGCTCTGCTCCGCGTCCGTTCCATCCACCAAATCGCCCAGCACCAACAGGCCCTCCGCCGCCTGGGCATTGAGCGCTTCCACCGCTTTACAAAGCCGCGCCCGCGCCGACCCGCTGCCGTTATAGTGCAGATCGCTCAATAATCCGATTTTATGTGATTCCGTGGTTTTCATTTTTTATAAAGGCTGAAAACAATTCTCAGCAAAAATAGATCCTCTCTTCCCATTGTCCAGAGCAGAAACCCAAAAACGCAATCTCCTCAAAGCCGCCGATGCCCCTGCCTACGTACGCCTCTGCGGAGCTCATCGCATGCCAAAATGATTCCAGCGGCTTCGTTTGCAATATATCTTTAAAACGTCGCGTTCTACAGAGCAAAATGGGATGTTGCTGCTTCGGGGGAGGCGTTGCTTCTGTTTTGATAAATGTAATCCGCTTTTTTACGTGCGAGCCGGCGATTAATATGTCTGCATAGTGGCTCACGTTAAACACAGGGGATTCAGATTATGTTTTCTATTTTTATTTCAATTGTTGTGGCGGGTTCTGTGGTCGGAGCCTGCGCAGCTGCGGGGGTCAAGGCGGGCACGACTTGGTACGGTGTGCTCAGCTTTTTGGTATCGTTTTATTCCATCAGCTTTCTAATCCGCAGAAAGATCAAGGCGCTACAAAATGAGCTGCAGGAGAGCATGCTGGCCGGACAGCAGCGGATCAACCGTAAGATACAGCAGGCTCAAAATAAACCGGGCACCAATGTAAAACTGCTTCAGCGCCAGATTGAGGCCGATCAAAAGTCGATTTTCAAAGAGGCACTCGCATTTACTTCACGCCTTGAACCGTTCAAAAAGTGGTCGCTGATGATGGGCCGGCAGATCATCACCATGAAGCTTCAGTTCCATTATCAGCTCAGAGAATTTGATCAGGTGGACGCCATTCTTGCAAAAAGCGGACTGTTTAGGGGGCCCCTTTATCTTGAGCCGATGCTGGTGGCCATGAAGATGGCCCGGCAATACAAGAAGGGCGATGTGAAGGGTGCCGAAAAAACGTTTAAGCGGCGTCTTCCCTGGTTCCGCGGCAACCGCGCAACCCTGCTTTACGCCCTGATGTCCTGGATCCTTGTGAAGAGCGATAAGCCGGAAGAGGCGCGCCAACTGCTCCTCAAAGGGAAAGAGGCCACGGGCGATGAAACGCTCGCCTTTAACTGGGAACGCCTCTCTAACGATAAAGTGAAAAGTTTCTCCAATGAGGGTCTGGGTGATCAATGGTATGGACTCTATTTGGAAAATCCGCCGATGCCGAAACAGCAACGTGTGCGAATGTCCGGAAAGGGACACCGCCCGTTTTAACATAAAGAAAGGTTAAACGTATGAAAAAACTGTTCAGTACGACACTCGCTGCCGTCCTCTGCCTGTCTATGGCGGGGTGTATTACAAGTAAGGATCCTCGATTGGAACCGATGAAACCATGGGAAAAGGGTTCCGTGGAAACCGGGAAATACCGCAACGTATTCCTTGAAGCCGGTTATTCTCAGGAAGAAATCGACGCCAAGCTGGCCAAGGCCTATTCCGACCTGTTCGAGACCGAAGGCCCGACCCAGATCTACTTTGAAGTGGGCGACGATATGGCCTACGTCTCTGACGTCAAGAACCGCGACGCCCGCACAGAAGGACTTTCCTACGGTCTGATGGTGGCCGTACAGCTCGACAAAAAAGAAGTGTTCGACAAGCTGTGGCGCTGGACCGTGAAAAACATGCAGCACCAGGAAGGCCCGCGCGAAGCCTACTTCGCCTGGTCCGTCAGACCCGAAGCCGGCCTCCAGAATTCGGCGGGCTCCGCATCCGATGGCGAATTTTACTTCGTCACCGCCCTGCTCTTCGCCTCCAACCGCTGGGGCAACGACACGGGCATCGACTATTACGGCGAAGCGCGCCGCATCCTCGACGCCATGTGGGCGAAGGATGGAACCGGCGGCGTCATGAATGTCATCAACGTCGAACACAAGATGATCACCTTCACGCCCGACCGCGGCGGCTACAACTATACCGACCCCTCTTACCACGTCCCGGCCTTCTACGAAGTCTGGGCGGAATATGCCAAGGATGGACACGAGGACTTCTACCGCGAATGCGCGGAAGTCTCCCGACAGTTCCTCCACAAGGCCTGCCACCCGGTTACCGGTCTGACCCCGGATTACTCCAATTTTGACGGCACGCCCCAAGGAAGAATGCCCTCGTTCGGATTCGACTCGTGGCGCGTTCCGATGAACATTGCCATGGATTTTTCCTGGTACGGCAAAGACAGAGAGTGGCAGACCGACTACATCAACCGCCTGCATAACTTCCTCTACGCGCAGGGAGTCAGCAGCTTCGTCGATCAGTTCGAGCCCGACGGTTCACCCCGTGCCCGCCCGATGCGTGCGCCCGGCTACAACGGTGTGCGCCACTCGCTCGGCTGGGTGAGCACCACGGCGGCCGGAGCCCTCATGAGCACACAGGATATAGGCTGGGAGTTCGTGGATGAAGTTTGGAATGCCAAACTCGAGCCCTACGAAGACGGCTACTTCGACCCCTATTACGACGGGCTGCTTTATCTGTTCAGCCTCATGCACCTGAGCGGTAATTACCAGATGATTGCTCCGCAGTCGTAACCGGAGTTTAGATTCTATCGGAAACGATGCTTTCGGCCTCAAGCTGAAGGCATCGTTTTTTTATGCGATCTGTTCGATCCGTCCTACTGCGCCAAGTTCCATTTATTGCAGAACAGCTGTCGTTCCCCGGCGACGGAGCGAGCGAACCGTAATGCTGTTTCCATGCTTTTTCCCGGATTGGATGATAAAGGTTTTGGAGCTCACGGTTTCATAATGGTCTGCGTAAAAGGCTTCGATTTCATCTGCCTCCGCTTCCAAACCCATCCTGGAGGTAATCAGGAGCAGCGCGGGATAAGCATGCTGCTTCACAGCGTCCAGCCCTTCCACGCCAAAAATGCCGCCTTGAGCCAACCGATCTTCATGATCGGGAGCATTAAATGCGTCTCGGTCATAGTAATAGCTGAGCGGACGCGTTTCGTAAAATTTGATGACAACGATCGGTTCATCGTTCTCTCGAACCTGCTGGATATATGCAGCAACCTGATCCCAAGGATCATTGTTGAGACGCGTTTGTTGATGAATCGCGCATCCCGTAAACACGAGAAGGGCCAGCGCTGTTGCCGCCCGTCTCCATTTCAATTGCAGCAATGCCTGCGCAAACAAAATGGTGGCCGGAATGGAAATATAGTAAATGTATCTGGCCATAAAAATCGGCGACACCAGCAACGTCACCAGAAGAGGCAGCAGAATGGGAACCAGCAACCAGACATAGAGAAATCCCTGTCGACTGCGCTTAATAATAAGCAGCGCGAGTACCGGCAGAATCACAATGGCACTGAGCGAGCTCTCTTCAATCCCCACAGTTAAGTGCGCACCCAACGCTGAAAACTCCACGAGCAACTGAGCAGATGCAACCCACCCGTGGTCGTCGCATTGAGTGATGTAACGGTAAAACCAAGGTAAAAACAGGACTGCGGGAATGATCTGCAAATAAATCCACCACCGCTCTTTCGTGATCGCTCTCAACCGATACCGCCACAGAAAGTGAAGATTCTGGGCGATGATTACAAACCAACCAAATACATGGGAATAGACCAGCAGGACATTGCAGAGCGCATAGAGGATCACCGCTCTCGTTTTCTTCTCTCCCAGCAGTTTTAAATACAAGTAGATGGAAACGGCCGAAAGGAGGGCTAACAGCGAATAGGTGCGCGCCATTTGCGACAGATAAAGGTTGATTGGAGAAACGGCGAGCAACAGGGCGGCAAGCAATCCCGTTTTTCGGTTTACTAATCGAGTCGCTACCCCGTAGATTGCAAAAATCGTTAGACTGCCGAAAATAGCTGAAAGCGATCGAACCGCCACCAACCCGTTTCCGAACAGCTTGATCCAGAAATAAAGGCAAACATAATAGAGTGGCGGCGTGGGGTCCTTCAATAAAACCACATCCATGAACCCCTGCTGACACGACTGAACCGAAACCGCCTCATCAATCCAAAGGCTTTGGTATCCCAGCCCCAACACTCGAACCACAGCCCCCAACAGAAAGACGGCCCAAATGAGATAGGTGGCCGTTGAGGGTTCAGTTTCCAGCGAAAATCGAAAAGTCCGTTTCATCGCAGGATTATGTAAGGAAACCCGCTCTCTGAGTCAAGGCACGTGACAGTCCAGCCCCTCTTTCTCGTTCGCCGGGAAAAGGGATTATTCCTATATATTACAGGGTCGAATAGCAAAAGACGAGCTAGGGTGTCGGAAAGATAGGAATTATACGATAAATGGGAATGATGCTGCCTCAACGACCGTCTGGCGATTTTTTTGCGTCCTTCCCATACTTCCCTTTTCTTCCCGCGATGCGGGCGGGGGTCATCTGCTCGCCGCCGTTCCTTACACAATCCTCTTCCAGCCGGAGCAGTTGCTGATCGATCAGACAATTGGTCTGGTTGATCAGGCACCCTCTGATTGCTACGTAGCCTCTGCTGAAGCTTTGAACCCACGCTCTTGGATGATTTCTCGATATGTTCGCGATTAGGTCCAGTTGATTGGAAATGCTACTGGCGCAGTTTCAGCATTTCCTGTCGGATTGCATCGTAGAGCTCTGGCGTCCATGCGGGCAATCCGTCCAGATTGTCCGGATATGCTTCCGCGCGAAAATCAACGGGGCTCAGAATGACCGAGAGGTTTTCAATTCCAGACTCGGCGGCAAGGATAAACAGCTCTTCGATGGCCGGGTCGCCCATAGCCAGACAGCCGACGGAGGAACTTTTCCCATGGATCATGATGTCGCCTCCTAGGTTGCGGCGGTTCTCGAGATTTCCCTTGGCAATGTCGAATCGGTTTGGATAATCGATGCGCAGGGACAGGTGGTACATGCTGTTCGGATTCAGGGATTCGATCCGATACAGCCCTTCCGGGACCTGACGATCCCCCTCGCGAAGCTTAGGGCCCGGACCGCCGCTTGAACCAAGAATCGGATAGGATTTGAGGAAGCGGGGAGGATCGGAAACCCATACTTCGAGCCGCCGGTCCGCCTTGATTCCAACGAGCGTGACCTTGTCTGGCGGATAGGCGGTTCCGATGCGGTCAAAATCAGGAAGAAGCCTTTCCCTAGCCGACGGCCCAAACTGGTCAATCCGGTCGGCAACCGTTTTCCGGCCTTTGACCCGTTGGATAAACATCGCAGCCGAGCGGCGCACTCCTCCTCCGAGCAGTACTCCAGTTGCCAGCACGGCACCGGCGATAAGAAAATGAATTTTTTGTATCCTCATCCGTGGTTCTCAATCGGAGCACTGAAATTCGATCGGAAGACAAAAGAGTCCGTCCTTGAATATCATCTGCGAGAGGTCTGTCCGGTAATAACGTAATTGACTTATATTTAATAGATTACGGAAGCAATGCCTTTTCTTTTATTCTGCTGCTTTGATGAATTGCATCAGCTCGCGGTCGTGGTTGTTCATGATGCTGCACGTTGAATCGAAGATCATGGTTTCGCCGTTTTCCTGGGTGTAGGCGCTCCATGCAGGCAACACCCCTTTTACGTTGGGATTTCCTGTTTTGGCAAAGTTGATCCACGCGGCGCTCATCCTATCGGCCAGTTGTTGGGCATCATCGCTGCTTCCGGTCCAATGCTTTCCCAATTCAATGTTGTTGAAGGCCAGCGGAATGTCGACGCCGTGGAACGATCCGCGGGTACCATCCTCAACCGGGCTTTTCCACGTGAGCAGGTAAGCATACACCGGTGCTTGTTTTTTGTTGGCGCGCGCATCGGCAACCATGATGGTGTTGGGCCGAAAAATAGGGTCGATCGACAGCAGGTCTTGCGGGGTGAAGTTGGGATACGCCTTGGCATAAAGTGCAACATATTCGTCGGTACGGTCGCCATAGATTCGCGTCAGGCGTTCTTTGGCTTGCTCCAAGGTCAGGTTTTTTTCGCGATAGCTGGTGTTTGCCAGTTCGTTCAAGGTGGTCCCAATCAGCAGCGGCACATCTTTCGAAAAATCGGCGAAATCGGGGGTAAAGGGTTGCTGAAGCAAATCCTTCCCATCGGGCACGGGGCCGAAACCAAACATGGTCGAAGTTCCGGGTCGTCGTGTTCCCACGGTGTTGGCCAAGGCTTTGTCGCCCGCTTCAACCAATGCTTTATACGGAATGGAATCCAACTGGCCTACCTGTTCGGGGGTAAGCCCCAAAACCTCCAAAAGGGCAAGTCCCACGGCGGTCGATTTTTCTTTGGTCATCACGTTAATGAGCGTTCCACTTTGGATAATGGCCTTGTGGAACAAGCCCTTGGCCGGAGGCATGCACATCAGCGTACCCACTTTACCGCCGCCGCCCGACTCGCCAAAAATGGTTACATTGTTGGGGTCGCCGCCAAACTTTTCAATGTTTTGTTGCACCCATTTCAAGGCCTCCACAATGTCCAACATCCCGACATTGGCCGATTGCGCGTAGGCGTCGCCGCATGCCGACAAATCGAGGAAGCCCAAAATATTGAGCCGGTGGTTGACCGACACCAACACGACGTCGCCCGTTTGAGCCAGCATCTTCCCGTGACTGATGGGATCATCGCTGGCGCCTGTACTGAAACCACCGCCGTGCAGCCAAACCATAACGGCGCGTTTCTTCCCGTCGTTCAGGCCTTGCGACCACACGTTCAAGGTGAACATTTCCTTTTCGTCCATCGCCGAATCGGGCGACCAGCTGTTCACCTGCATGGCAATTTTGCTGAACTCCACACATTCGCGCACGCCTTTCCACGCGTCGGGTTGCTGGGGCGGCATAAAGCGTTCGGCCTTGGCGTACGGAATTCCCTTAAAGGTATAAATCCCCTCGTCGATAAATCCCGAGATTTTGCCCTGCGACGTTTTCACCACCGGATTATCGCTTGTCTTGCTGGTACAACATCCGCCAACTGCAATTGAAATGGCCAGGAAACATAGCCCGGCAAGAAAATCTAGTTTTTTCATTTGTCCTCCCTTTAAGTATGTTAGTGAAGAAAATAGGTGCGCCCGAAATAACTCTATCGCCTCATATTTAATAGGTTACGGAACATACACCTTTTCTGCAAACTCCGCGTTATTGGTTATCTTCTGTACTGATTTGGTCCTCCGACTTGTTTCCGTATACAGCACCCTTTTCGTATACAACCATTTTTATATGCCGCCCGTCTTTATCTCTAATAGAACATTCAACCAAAGGATTGTGTTTAACATATTCTTTAGCAAATGCAGAGGCCTCGGCTTCTGAATCAAACGTTCTATAGTACTTCACTTTTCCAACATATCTTTCTCCGTCAGGAGTAAGCAGAATGCCAGCGTTCAGTTCTGCAAAAGTAACTGAACACTGATTGTTGTCAAGTTTTGGTAATTCAAATTTTTCCTTCATGGATTCACAGTCCTAAAAGAACCTTGAACAGTTCCTTTAACTAAAACTTCACTTTCTCTAAGGAGTCTAACGCCAAGCGCCCTTTTGCAGACATAGAAACGCAAAAAAGGGGGAGAGTCAAAACATTGCCGATATATTCACCCACCGCTCAGCGCCTTTTCTTCTCCTATATTCGTATCCATCAGCGTTTATCCGCGAGTCCACCCCCCAGCAACCAAATCAGACCAGACCGCCAAGCGATAACATAACTGCCACATATTTAATAGATTACGGGACCAACACCATTTCCACGATTGGAAGGAGACCGTCAGGGGCCATACGAATTACAGACAAGCTGGAAGCATGTCCTACTTTGCATGGAACGAATTAAGATTGTCTCTTCTGCGGTCATCCCGGATAAAAAAGGTGCTCAGGGGGATTGCCTTTATTCCGAAATAGAGATAAACAACGCGCTTCTTTCATGCCGGGGGGCGTGGAAAAAAATCTCCGGGGGAGGGAGTTATGAACACAGACATTTTAAGATGGGTCTTTCAGACCATATTGGTGACGACTTCCCTATTTTCTTTTGGTTATCTCGTCGTTACGGGAGCCGCCTTGGCGTTGCGTCGCCTGCGTAATCGTCCGGAAATCATTACAGATCAGTCGCTGTATCCTACCGTTACGGTACAAATCCCTACGTATAATGAACTGGCTGCGCTCAACTGCGCTGCCCGCTGTCTGGAATTCGATTATCCTCAGGAAAAAATCCAGATTATGATCGGTGACGACAGCAACGATCCGGCTATTTCTGCAAAGATCGACGCCTTTGCCGCCGCAAATCCCCGCATTGAGATCAGCCGTCGCGGGAGTAATGAAGGATTCAAGCCGGGCAATCTCAACGTAATGCTGCCCAAATCCACCGGGGACTATCTGCTTATTTTCGATTCCGATTTTCTGCCGAAGAAGGATTTTCTGAAGCGACTGGTTGTTCCGGTCATTAAGGATCCGACGCTCGCCGGCGCACAGGCCGCGTGGAAAATCATTAACGTGCACAATAATCACAGTACGCTGATGGGTACCGGCATTGTGAATATTATCCACGTGGTGGTTCTTCCGTTCCTAAAAGCGCTGACCAAAACCGGCGTCTTTTGTGGATCGGGCGAGCTGGTCAAAAAGAGTTATCTTATTGAGCGCGGCGGGTGGACGTCCGGCGCGCTGACCGAGGATGTGGATTATTCTCTGCGGATTATTTCTGAAGGCAAGCGGATTGCATTTGTAGACGACCTGCGGGTGCGCTGCGAAGTCCCTTACACACCCAAAGACCTGTTCCGCCAGCAGATGCGCTGGGCCTACGGAAACATGCGGGCGTTCATGGCTCACGGGAAACGCCTCCTCTTTTCACGCAGCGCCCGCCGTCGCAGCAAGTTTGCCGCGTTTATGTTTGGCAGCGGGTACATCATGATTTCGCTGCTTCTGCTGACCTCTCTGCTGGGTATGCTGAGCCTGCTGGCCGGATTCTTCGGCGTCGGCCCGGAAACCAGCGACTCCTACAGCGTGGCACAGTTTATTTTTGAATCGCTGATCAACCTGCTTTTGACCTGCGGATTTTTAGTTTCCTCCATCGTTGCAGGCTTTTCCACCGGCTTTGGAAACCGCAATATTGCCAAGCTGATTGTTGCCTCCTTCACGGTCGGCGTCATTTGCATGTTCTTTGTTTTGCGCGGACTGATCACCGCTTGGATTGGAAAGCCGATGAAATGGTTTATGCTCAAGAAAGCGGGGAACGAACAGGTCACGGGCTGACGCAACCAGCGCTCGTTCAGGGTGCTCGACATCCATTATGCAATTTACCTTCCTCGGAACCGGCACCTCACACGGCATCCCGCTCATCGGCTGCTCCTGCCCGGTGTGCACTTCCGGAAATCCAAAAAAACCGCCGTCGCCGCAGCAGTCTCTACGTCGTGGCCGCCGAAAAACATCTGCTGTTCGATACGCCGCCCGACTTTCGCGATCAGGTTTTGTCGTTCGGCGTCCAGCGGGTCGACGCCCTCTTTATCACCCATCCTCATGCCGACCACATTTACGGCTTCGACGATATCCGCCGCTTCAGCACCCTCCAACAACAGCACATTCCGGTATACGGCTCTGCCGAAACCCTGCGGATGATGCACAAGAAATTTGACTATGTGGATAAAGGCTACAGCTTTGATAGCGTCCCGAGGGTTCAATTTATTGAGCAGATCACGCCCGTTGCCGTTGGTGAAGCCGTCGTCACTCCCCTACCCGTTGAACACGGGCCCGAATCCATTTATGGATTTAGGATCGACGCCGACGGGCAGAGCCTCGCGTATATCCCCGACTGCAACCGCATTCCCGATTCAACTATGGAACTGCTCAACGGGCTGGATGCCATGATTCTCGACGGCCTGCGCCCCAAAGCACATCCGACTCACTTTAACATTACTCAGTGCGTGGAGCATCTGAACCGCATCGGGGCAAAGCGCTCGTTCCTGATCCACCTGACCCACGATTCCGAGCACGAGACACTTCAGTCGAAGCTCGGCTCCGCCGTAACGGTCCCGTGGGACGGGCTTAAACTGGAGCTCTGACCTTGTTGACCGAAAATCACCAAAACCGCCGAAATCTATTTTTAGCTCGATTCCGTCCGCCCGCCACCGCAAGGTTCTCGGCATGAAACCCGCCCTATTTGGAAAAACGCTGAACGAGCTCACCGAGCTGGCCGTCGAACTCGGTCTGCCGAAATTTACCGGCAAACAGCTCGCCGACTGGCTGTATAAAAAGGAAATCGATGCGATTGCCGACATGAGCAATCTGTCGAAAAAAGCGCGCGCGCTGCTGGAAGAACACTATTGTTTCGGCCTTCATGCACCCGCCAAGGTACAGATCAGCGCCGACGGCACCAAAAAATACCTCTTTGAGACCGCCGCCGGAAAACATATTGAAACCGCCATGATTCCGTTTCAGGAGCGCCAAACCGTCTGCGTCTCCTCACAAGTCGGCTGCAAAATGGGCTGCCTCTTCTGTATGACCGGGAAACAAGGCTTTCAGGGACAGCTCAACGCCGGCGACATCGTGAATCAGATCCGGAGTATTCCCGAGCACAACGAAGTTACCAACATCGTTTACATGGGCATGGGCGAGCCGTTCGATAACCTCGACGAAGTGCTCAAGAGCATCGAAATACTCACCGCCGACTGGGGCTTTGCCATGAGTCCGCGCCGTATCACCGTCTCTTCCATCGGCATAACACCCGGCCTCGTCCGCTTCCTCAACGAGAGCGAGGCGCATCTGGCCATCAGTCTGCACACCCCTTTCGCTGAAGAACGGCAGCAGTTGATGCCGGTGCAGATCGCCTACCCACTGGAAGAGGTGATTGACGAAATCCGGCGGTGGGACTTCAGCGGCCAGCGGCGCGTCTCTTTTGAATATATCGTCTTCCACGGCCTCAACGATACCGCGCGGCATGTGAAAGCACTTTGCAAACTGCTCAACGGCATCCGCTGCCGTATTAACCTGATTCGCTTCCACCCGATTCCTGAAACGGCGCTGCAGGGTACCGATGAAGAAACCCTCGAATGGTTTAAAGACGAGCTGAATAAAAAGGGCCTGCTGACCACCATCCGCGCCTCACGCGGGCTGGATATTTATGCCGCCTGCGGCCTGCTCTCAACTAAAGCAGCGAAATAGGGACGGCTTACCAGCCGCCTGCGGACTCTGTCATCAGGACACCCGCCGATACTTTAAACGGCATGAATTCGAATCAAAATAATGCCTCATTGATCTAAGCATAGTGTTGATATTTTGCACTTTGCAGTGATATGAAGAAGATACGTTAAAGAAAGTAGAGATGAATAAATGCACCACAAGCATCGAGCTGTTTCTCTGATAGCCACGTTATTAGGCATCGTATTATCGGCAGCATATGGGGATGACATTATTGTTGACTCACATAATACCTCAGGACCTGTAACTTTGCATAAGTTTACAAATGAAGGCTCCCAGAGTATAAATATTTCAACCAATCCATCCTATTTCCATTGCAACAAGGAGGGGCACTTCATTATTCGAGAGGCTGAGAAGTGGTATATTGGAAATGTAGAGGCTCTTGATCTGAATCCGATTTCCAAGATACCCGTACAACCACCAAGTGAACACATTTCTGACGCAGTCATATCGCCAAAAGGAGGACTGATTGCATGGATCGATCAAAACTCCCTATTTGTTACGGTCGCAGATTCTTCTCAGACCAATGCTGTATATAGTTTTTCGACCAATGGAATAATTTCAAAAGCCTCATGGTCTCCAACTAACCCTCAAATTGCATTCTTCTACGAAAACAGAGAAGAAATAGATAA
>JAAYDL010000135.1 GCA_012729265.1 Lentisphaerota bacterium
AGTTGGGAGACAAGGCATTCAGGGGTGTAGTAGGAGCCGGTGGTTTTGCGGTCGTTTCCGGCTGCGGAAATTAGGACGAAGCTTTTTTGTTCCAGCTTCAGCTCAGGGGTCATTTCGAGCAGGAATTCGTAGATGGAACCAAGTTCCTCGACGTTGAGGGCGGCATAGTTGACGCGGATGGTTTGTCCGCTTTCAGCATCCCGGAACCACGTAAAGCTGCGCAGGGCGTCGGCCAGGCTGCGGTTGTCGAGGGTCGATTCAGCCAGCAGGCCGAGGCTCTCTTCGTTGAACAGCATTCCACCCAACGGAACCAAATCCATTCGGGCGGCCAGTTCTTCGTTCTCGAAGAGCCGGAAAAGCTGATGCAGGCTGATCCAGTAGTCCTGATCGACCGGTTGGCCTAAATAGGGCTTTTCGGCCAGTCGGCGCAGGCGGGAGAGCGAATAGTAGTCGTAGTAGATTTTTTGTTTATCGCGGGAGGCGCCGGCTGGAAAAAGCAGGTGACGGTCTTCGGCGACCATCAGGAAGAGGATGCGATACACCAACCGCAGGTTGCAGTGGTAGAATTCGCGGGGAGTCAGCGTTCCATCGGCCACCGCCTTTCGCAACGCCACATTTCCCGGATGGCGCAAAAAGCCGGAGCCGAGCTGTTCAATGGTGTTGCGGACGGCGTTGGAGAGGCCGTCGCGGATGCGGGAGCCGGAGTCGAGCGAGTCCTGGTGGTAACCTTCGATGAGGGCTTCGGCGGCGGATTCCTGGTTGACCGGCATGCGGGTGGCGTGCAGCAGGCGGTAGAGGACGGCGAAGTCGGCGAAGAGGCCGTCGGTGAACATGCGTTCGAGGTCGAACTCGATGTAGGAGAGCTTGACCAGTCGGGAGCTGTCGCGCAGGAGGCGCAACTGGAGTCCGTTGGCGACGAGGGCGTAGAGGTGTTCGGTGAGGTTGAGGTATTCCTGCACCAGTCCATGGGGCGACATGCGCGGGCCGGATTCGGCGCGTTTTTGGTCGAGGCTGTCGCGGCAGCCCATGATGTGAATGGGGAATCCGTCGCGGGAGGCGTCGCGGTGGGAGATGGCAAAGTTGCGGCCCATGACCTCTTCGCCCTTTTGCTGGACCTCGGGCTTGTAGCCCAGCAGGGAGAGCAAGGGCACCATCCAGACGTTACGGGTTTCGGTGGTGCCGTGGGAACTTTCGGGCAGGTTCTCGATGCGCCGCTGGAAGATGCGCCAGTAGTCCTGCGCATCGGCCCAGGCGCGGGCAATCTCGTCTTTGACGGGCGACTCGAAACCGAAATCGGCCGGTTTCTGGCCCTTGAGCGTTTCGAGCTTGTCGAGAATGTCGGCGGAGAAGATCGAGCCTTCGATGCGGATGGAGGTGAATTTATTCATAAATTTTGTTCAATGTCTAAAAAAGTTTAAAACTCAAGATTTGGTTCAAGGTTAAGATTCATAGTTCAAGGTTCAAGGTTGGGAGGGAGAGGTTCAAGGTTCAAGGTTGGGGAGGGAGCGCATTTAAACATGGAACTTTGAACCCTATTGAACCTGAAACCCCTTTGAACCCTATTGTATCTTGAACCTGGAACCCCATTGAACCTGGAACCTACCCCATTCATCGTTTGCTTCCTTTGTAATCGCTGTTTAATAAATAGCTGATGAGCCCGGCAATCATTCGGCTGACGCGCGATGCCGAGGCGGAGAGTTCTTCATGCTCTGCGGCTGAGATGTATTGCTGATCCAATGCGACATAAAGCTGGGCGCGAACCTCGCCGACCGATCCTTTGGAAATATAGAGAAACTGGATAAATTCCTTGTTGGATCCACGTTCAAAGCCTTCCGCAATATTGGAGACGACTGAAACGGCGGCCCGCTGGATCTGGTCGCGCAGGCCGAAATCGCGATCAAAACCGTTCCGGCGGGTGATGGCATATACCGCATTAGCCAGCTTTCGGGATTCCTGCCACGCTTCTATGTCCTCAAATGTTTCTATGCTTGCCATTCGTTCCCTCCCGCCTTGAACCCTCAATCTTGAACCTTGAACATCACACGGTACCGCCGTCGTTGGTTGTTGGGTTGCGAACCACGGAAGACACTGGATACACGGAAGGAAAACCGGTCCTGTTCATTTCAAGACCTCCCAGTGGCCGCCCTTGGTCGGACCAACATGCCGAATGCATCCGGTTTTCTTAAGCTGATTGATGTGATATTTAATCCCGTCATCGGTCAACCCGATCTGTTGCGCCAGCTCCCGGCGTGTTATAGAGGGCTGCGTTTTCATCAAACGCACCATTTTTTCTTGGGTAGTTTCTTGGGTAGTTTCTTGGGTAGTTTTCTCCGACGTTTTCTCCGACGTTTTCTCCGAACTTTTCGGTGAACCTTCGCCCGGTGACTTTACCGCATCTTGCGCCGCCCTCGGCACCTCCGCCGTGAAGGTAAGCATGAGCCCGGACATCCGATAGTTGTAGTCGGGTGGTTCGATGCCGTGGCGGCGGCATTCGCGTTCGATCTTTTCGATACCGCGTCCCCATGATTCGATGTGCCCGGCCCGGAAAAGCGCGTTGGCGATCAGCGGATTGAAGGGACAGGAGGGATGTTTTTGCAGCAACGACTCGACGGTCCAGTTGTCGGGCAGCACGCCCGCGTTCCAGATGACGATGTGGTCTTCATAGACGCTGATTTGGATCGGAATGCCCGAGCCGTAATCCTTGTGCGCCAGCGCATTCAACAACGCTTCGCGCAGCGCGGCGGGCGGAAAAAGAAATTCCTCCACCCGCTGGAGACCTTCGTAGCGGATGTAGGCCTTCATGTATTTGGTTTGCAGCAGGTCCATGATCTTGTCGATCTGCGCAAACAGGTTGCCGTGGACTTCATCCTGATAGCGCAGGTCATCGTCGGTCACGAAGAAACCGATTTTGACGTACGCCCCCGAAATGTAGCGGTCCGGGTCCTTGGCGAAAAGCATGACGGCGGCCTGACGAAGCCACTCCTGTTCGGTCAGTTGCAGGTTTTCGATCAAAGAACGATCCGTGTCATTCAGTACGTCCTCGTCCATCCGCCCGCTTTTGGCGGCACGCTGCCGGAAGTGCTCGAAAGCCTCCCGGGAACAGTCTTCCAAGCCAAATCCCGGAAGCGGAATGCCATCCCAGTGCCGTCCCCGCTTGCGCAGCAGAAAGCGTTCAAGCGCCGCGCCTTTTAGTGCCTGCACGGTACTGCCGGAACGGTAAAAGTATTCGCCCTTGAAGCTGATGGGGTTGGGATACGGATCAACGCTGATTCGAATCAATTGGGCGGCCCCCTCTTCAATCAAACCGACATCCGCTACCACGCCGAGCACATCGCGGATTTTATTGGGGATGTCTTCGAGCAGTTTGGCTGGCCGCTCGACTCCGACCGGTGAGCCATCATCCGCCCGCCCGATCTCCAGCACCCCACCTTCCGCATTGGCGAAGGCGCAGACGACTTTCAAACACTCGTCTTTCCAGACCTGCTTGTACTCCCGCTGCTGATGTTCGCTCATGCGCCTGTTCCTCTCGTGCCTGCATCCGGGAGGATGATATAGACGCCCATGACATCCATGGGAAGGACGGGGGTGACGGCTTCGAAGCGGCTACCGCCTACGGCCTTGGAAAAGCGTTCGTGGGCGGCGACGAGCGCCTTGGAACGCGTCAACGCCACCTGATCGAACTGCCGCCGGTAGTTGGCAAGATAATCGAGTTCCGGCTTGAGGAAGTCGAACCAGCGCGATTCGGGCGGCAGGTTGGCGGTGGCCCGCACGGATTCGAGGATTTTCTTAGCTTCGGAGTGATCGAAGTAGGTTTCCTGTCCGGGGATGCCATGGTAGCCCCACAACAGCATTTCCTCGGCAACGATCTGGTGTCCGCCCTTGCGCTTTTCCTCGATGACGTTGCGGCAGCGGAACAGGACGATGGTGGTTTTGGTTTCGACCTGTCTGCTCTTGATGACCGCCGCGCGGGCGGCCCGCAGATTGGCATGGTTGAGCGAGTTGGCCAGGATGAGCTGGCAGAGCTGCTCGGTAAAGAGGTGGTTGCGACCGAGATAGTGGAAACCTTCCGGCGTGGGCGATTCGAAGCTGACCTTGAGCTGTCCGCCCTTGTGTTCCGGCAGGGTATTCCTGAGCGCATCCGGCAGATTGGTGGTGTAGATGACAAAACCGTTCTTTTTCCGGTCGATCTGGACCCCGAGGATCGATGGTAGCGTGGTGGTTACGAACTCCTCGACGGCCTTGGGATCACCCAGGGCTTCGTCGACTTCCTTCAAGTCGGCCTCGATCTCCTGCGCCTTGATGGCGTGCTGGGCAAAGATGGAGCGGGAAGCCTGTTCGCGTTGGGCTGCATCCTCGATGGCTTTGGTGGCCTTGAGCTCCTGCGTCTTGCGTTCGTCGGTCATGAACTCGAAGCCCATCTGCATTTGATCCTGCTTGCGTTGGGGGTTGAGCAGGATGGATTTCAAGACGGTGTCGAGAATGCTCTGGGAGTCCTCCGGAAAAGGCATGGAAATCTTGATGGTGCGCTTGATCTCGCGCACCTTGCGCAGCAGGACGTCCAGCACTACGCCGTCGATGGGATTGTCGGAACCGTAGAGCATGTAGGCCATCACCTTGGGGGCCTTCTGCCCGAAGCGGTCGACGCGGCCTTCGCGCTGTTCCAAACGGTTGGGATTCCAGGGAAGGTCGTAGTGCAGCACTGCGGTAAAGGATTCCTGAAGATTGATGCCTTCGCTCAGACAGTCGGTGCAGATGAGCAGGCGCTTGTCGGCGGCTCCCATGGCATCGATGCGTTCCTTGCGGACTTCGTCGGGATCTTCGGAGGTGATGACCTTCACATCGATCCCTTTGAATTTTTTCTCCAAGACCGATTTGAGTACACGACCGAGATAATCAGCCGTCGCGATGTAGCGGCAGAAGATGACGGGATTGTATCCGTTATCGAGCCAGTCTTCGGCAATGAGCTGGGCGGTCTCGGCCTTGCGGTCGAACTTGAATCCTTCCAGCTTTTCGAGCCGCCCGGCAAATTCGCGTAGCTGGGAAGCCTGATGCCGGGTCCATTCGGCCTTGTCGATGACCTGGGTGGGCGTGGAGTCGAAATCGACAAACTCGCCGTCCGCGACCGCAGTAAACTGATCATCCTCTTCGAGGATCTCGTCCGGATCGACCTCCAGCTTTTCCATTCGGTTGCGAAGCATCTCGACGCCTGCCGCCGGACTGGACATGACGCCGCGCATGAGGGCCAGCGCGGTCCAATAGTGGATGCGCTGCGTCCGGGCATTTCCGGTTTCGCCGCTCACCAGCTTTTGGGCAAAGGTTAATATGTCGTCGAAGAACGCCCGGTATTCCTTCGAAAGATCATAGTTGAATTCCCCGGCATCGCGCTTGGGAAACACGGTGTCTTCGCCCATCCATTTTTCGACATCGGCCCGCTTGCGCTGGACAAAGTGGGCTGATAGTTCCTTGCGCTGATTCTGGGTCGATTGATGCAGCTCGATCTTTTCAAAGTTTGGATTGAGCAGCCCCAGCAGCGACTGGAACTCTTCGGCCTTGCCGGAGTGCGGGGTGGCGGTCAGCATGATGAGGTGCTGCCCTTCCTTGCGGGCAATGTCGTTGATCAAATGGTGGCGGCGCTGCTGGCTTTTCTGGGCACCCAGCGGACGGGCGCACGTGTGGGCTTCGTCGACCACCACCAGTTCCGGGCATTCGTTAATGAAGACGTTACGGCGGTTGTCGGATTTGATGTAGTCGATGGAGATAATCTGGAAGGGATAGTAGTCGTAGACGCTGGGGTCGCCCTGGATCTCGCGATCCAGCCGGGCCTGCGTGTTGGAACGGATGATGACGGCGTCGATATCGAACTTGAGCTTGATCTCCTGTTGCCACTGCTCGCAGAGATGGGGCAGGCACACGACGGCAAAACGCTTGATGACCCGGCGTTCCAGCAGCTCCTTCACGACGAGCATCGCTTCGATGGTCTTACCCACGCCCACGTCGTCGGCGATCAGCAAACGGATGGGGTCGGGTTCCTGGCGCAGGGCCATGATGAGCGGCACCATCTGGTAGGAACGCGGACGGAACGAGAGCTTGGCGAGCGAACGGAATGGTCCGGCCCCGTTCCGAAACGAGAGTCGGGCGGCATTGTAGAGCTGCTTGGCGGTCCCGATGTCTCCGAGATCCTCCTTCACGGGTTCGGGAAAACGATCCTGCTCGACTTGATCCTCCGGGAAACGCAACGGCATGTAGATGGCGGTGGTCTCCTCCTCGGAGCCGCCCAGCGGCTTTATCACCAGCAAATCGGCGTTGTCGGACGGCTGAACCACCCAACGCCGTCCACGGGCTTTTACGAGGGTTCCGGGGGTAAATGTTGCTTCCATTGAAATTCCTTATCTGACCTTCTTGAAAACGTCGGGACGGCTGTTGACGAGGTCCGCCAAATTGTTCTGGTAGTAGTATTCGATAACCTTGAAGCCCATCGAACGAAGCTGCTGCCGTTTGACGGTATCGACTTCCTTGATCTTTCCCTGATCGTGCGGTGTTCCGTCGCAAAAGACATGGATGTCCGGTTCGTAGAAAAAGTCGGGTTGGACATAGATGCCTGGGACGCGTTGCTGGGCGGAATCCGGGAGGCGAAGGCCGTTCTTATAGAGATACTGCAGGAATTCGCGTTCGGTGGAGGAATTGGGGTCCATGGCGGTCATCAACGATTCAAACTGCGCGTCGTAATTCTCGTAGCCCTTGTTGGTTTGAATTTCGACGGTGCAGCATTTCAGCTTTTGCAGCGCATCCCGGATCAACTCCCGGTCAATCTGCTTGTGGAAGCGCTGGTTGTAGTAGCTGAGCAGATCGTTGTAGGTGGCGGGAATGCCGGGGTCTTCATCGAACCGGCATACCTTGATGGCCTCATCAATGACCCGGCCAAACACTTCGGGGCTTTGCACGAAGCGCGACAGGACTCCCAGACTGCCCTCTGCGGATTCGTAGAGGAATATGTTGGGCGTGTCGTCCGCACCCCCCATGCACTGGACGCCGATTTCCGAGGATTCGACCTGGAAGATGTTTTCGATGGCGCGTTTGAGGGCATACTGCAACGTCAGCACTCCATCCAACTCCAGCCCCAGCGGGGCGATGGGTTCGAGATAGAGGGCGTCGGCCACATCGGTCGTGAACAACATCACGTTGCGAATGGGTTCCCGCTCGGGATTGCCCGCGTTCTCCTCGACCTGGAGTTTGCGTTTCCAGAGCCCGGACGTCATGCCCATCGGGAAGCCCTTTTCCTGCGAACTGCGCCACTTCTTGTTGATGTAGTGCATCCGGGCGGCGGGGATATAGCGCACGTTGAGATAGTGTTCGTCTTCGTTCTTCAAATAGGCGCGGCTTACCCGGTCCATGTTTTCACTGTCGATGGAGAAATGGATGTCGATTTCGTAGCCCTGGGATACACGCTCCTCTTCCTCGCAGGAAATCCGGTCCATCTCTTCGGAAACGGTTTCCGACATTTCCAGCAGATCGAGAAAAATCTCCTTATCGTCGTTGTTGTGCATCGATACACCGGTAAAGGGGCACATTTCCTGATCATAGCAACCGTCCATCAGAATATAGCCGGAACTCTTGCAAACCTTGGCTTTTTTCAGGTTGTTTTCGGCATCCTGAACAACCAGCTGCTTGATGCGGTACTTGGAACCGGAGTGATAGATGCGGTTTTCGGGGCCAAACTCACGCAACGCAATGGAGCGCGGACGGGCAATGAATTCGCCGTCGTCGCCCTTGGGGATGTAGACGCGGAGCGGCAGGCGGGTAAAGTTGTAGCCCGGCAGGAAGCCCTCCGATGCCAGATAGCGATAGGGATAGAATTCGGAGAGCTGCTTGTTGTTTCCGGTCCGGTCATTCACCAGCAAATCGATCTGGCGCTGCGCCTGATGCATATTGGATTTGGCCTGCTTGTTTTCGCGTGACCCGACAGCAAAGCGGCCCGATTTGATCTGATCGGTGGCCGTTTCCAACAGTCGCATGGCATTGATGTAGAGATTTCGCCAACGCCTCATGCAGCCGTCGAGATTGTCTGCAATGGCCGCGAGATTGATGGCAATCCAGTCGTCCGTGAACCAGCCATGGGACCGGACCTCAAGCTCTCCCTTGAAATCATGGACGGTGCGGCGGTAGACGTTCCTGATCCGGTCTTCCACCGCAGGGGAAATCCTAAGCTTTTCCCGGATCTCCGGCTTGAGCGGAAGATCGGATATTTTGCTGCTGTCCACCAGGTTTTCAAGCGACTCGCGCAGTTCCGGCAAGCCTACCTCGGAGAGGAACAAGGCGTTGAGGTGCGTACGAAGCAGGTCCTCGTTGACCAGATCAAGACGCGGAGCGGCTACAATGCCGGCCACCATGTCGCGGGCGTTCTGGAAATAGTGCCGGTCGTGGCTGGAATAGGTCGAGCAATAGGTAAAGACCAAGGCTGCCTGTCCGCTTCGGCCTGCACGGCCACTGCGCTGGGCATAGTTGGCCGGATTGGGCGGCGCATTGCGCATGTGAACGATGCTGAGGTTGCTGATATCGATCCCCAGTTCCATGGTCGGCGAACAAAACAGCGCACTGATGGATTCGGAACGGATCCTTGCCACGTCTGGCTGGCCATCATCCCCTTTCCAGTCGACCCGGAAACGTTCCTCGCGATCCAGCCGGTCTTCGTTCCTGAGCTGACCGGTATGGTCGGCACTGGCTAGTTTTTTCATGGAACCGAAATCGGTTTGATAGACCCGCTTGAAGAACAGGTTCGGTTTGATTTCCAAGCCCTTGTAGGAATGGGTATTGACAATATTCGACCGAACGGTCTCCTCATCGCCCAGCACCCAAACCACCTTGTCGATTCTGAGCTGGTACACCAGGGTGTCCTCGCCGGTGCGATCCCGCATCGGTTCGGAACGAAGGTAGCCCGCCTCGCAAAGCACATCCATGAGTTGCCGGATATTGACGTTGTAGTCAGCGCCCTTGAACTGATCCTGCATTCCATATTTCTTCGCCACTTCGCGAATGTATTTTCCCAGGCGGCTTTGGGCTCCCATGCTGGCCGTGAAGCGGCGGTTGTTTTCCGGCAATGTGGAATAACGGAGGCAATAGGGTTCCTGGATATCCTCGCTTTTCTCGAACTTCCAAGGAGAGCGAAGCTTTTCCGTGATCTCCTTCTGGTTCTTATTGATCATGTCGCAGGTGAGGTAGTTTTCGCTGTAGATGGCATAGGAGAGACGGAAATATTCGAGGATCTCCTGAATGAACCCATGGCGCTGCGAGGCATCCATCCGATTGGCCAGCGGGATCTCCCGCCAACCGCCTTCATCGGAACAAATCGATTCGAGCCCGTCATATTCAATGGTCAGCAAGGCGCACTGCTCAAGGTTGGGAAGAACGACCCTCCAACTGCGACGCAGGTCGTACAGGGCACGGTAGACCAGATAGGTTTGCAGCGCCTCGTCGTATTCGCGTTTCACGTTGGCGAAGCGCGGTTCGGTTTCCATGTTGGCGTATTCCGTAAATGGCAGATTCAGCGCATCCTTCACGGCGGCACCGAGCGTCCGGTAATCCAGGGTGCGGGTGGAGGAACGCTTCACGGCCTGATAGATGGCGGCCCGCAGACGAATGACGGAAATGTAGTCGTTGAAGTGGCCCGCCTGCAATGCGGCGTCCTGCCGGTTGTCCGTAAAACTCAACAGCTTCTGATCCTTCACGTGGAAACCGTGCCCTGCCATGCGGTTGAGGATCGAAAACGTCGTGATCGTGGTCGAAGTGGAGCGACCTTCACTGCCCAACTGGGTCAGTTTGGTTCCCTCGTTGGTCTTGGTGTCGTAGAGCGTTCCACTGGTGGGATCGAAAAGGAGCCTCTCGGACATGAACCATCCGAAGAGAGGATAGCCCTCCCGTGCCTCTCCCGAAAAGCGGCCATTCGAGTCATAGTGGATTTTCTGGGGGAAGCGGTCGGCATACTTTTTGACCGGACCGGTAATGGTTCCGCTTCTGTCGCGCTTCAACCACGCTTCCGGAAGGTTTTCCATATCCTCCGCCGGATTCCAGCACTCGGGATCGAGGATCAGATACCCATTGCTGACTGGTTCTTCTTCATCTTCCGATGAAGCGGAACGGAATTCCCTAGGTTCCAACTGCATTATGTCGTAGTTAAGGGTCACACAGGCAAAAGCCGCACCGGAATGGCGGCTGAAAACCAGAGGGAATAGCGATTTTGCACCATCATCGGTCGCAACCGCCATGCCGGGCTCCAACGTAATCCGCCGAATCCCGGGTTCTTCGAGCGTGACGTAGACCGAGCCCGTCTGGGAGATGAACTGGTGCAGCTTGAAGGGCAGATAGGTTTTGCGAGAGCCCGCTTCCGTCACCTTCGCATTCACTGTACTGATCCATCTCAGAACAGCCTGAAGATGATCAGAGCAAACGCCCTTGTCGATCCCGCTGGCCTCTGAAAGCGCAGCACCGATCTCGGAAAAGGTCATGGGCTTTCGTCGAACCAACACCCCGTCCTTGGTATCCAAGGCCACGGCCTGCTCCAGCCAGAGTGCCGTCGGATAGCGTTTCAGGTCATTTTCATTCGCCTCTGTATCGACAGATGAACCAACGCACTTGGCCAATTCGGACGTTGAAGGCGGCGGACCGGAATGGCCAAACGAACTGGACAGGGTTTCATTGATTACCTGACTGGCCTCAAACTTAGTTCCGAAGATGGTTTGAGCCACCTTGGCCACTTCCTCACGCTGGGCCATGATGGAATCTTCACCCGCAACCATGGTCGCCGATGTGCCGATGCAGACCACGGACTTGTGGCAGCAGCTCTTGATGCGGCGGATCAGCAGGGCTACGTCTGCACCCTGACGACCGCGGTAAGTGTGCAGCTCGTCAAAAACCAGATATTGGAGGTTTTCATAAACCGATTGTTTGATGGCCCGGTCGGCATCCCGGGACAGGAGCAATTCCAGCATCATGTAGTTGGTCAGGAGGATGTCGGGCGGGTTGTCTCGCCATTTCCTGCGCGTTGCTTCGTCCTCCTGACCGGTGTACTGCCCATAGGAAATCGGAAAATCCTTGCCGGTTTCCTTTTTGTAGTTTTCCGCATACCGATTGATCTCCTCGCGCTGCGAATTGATCAGGGCATTCATGGGATAAACGATGACGGCTTTGACACCCGGTTCGAGCGATGCCCGGTTTTCCAGCAAGTGGTTGAAAATCGTACCGATGTAGGTCAGGGATTTCCCCGAACCCGTTCCAGACGTAACCACGAAATCCTTGGACTGGACGCCTAAACGGATCGCGTCAACCTGATGGCGGTACAAACGGTATCCCTTGAAGATATCCCTTAGCTCGGGATGAAGGGTGCCATCACCAGTAAAATCTTCGATACGACCGTGGATCTCAAAGGATGGGTTGAACTGGATCAGGGGCTCCGGCCACAGCTTGCCGGACGACAGCTCATCTTTGACCGCTGCTGCGATATCTTCGTCCTGAATATTTACGAAACTATCAATGTAGGACCGATAGTCCCCCATGATGTCCGCATGAAGCTTGAAAATCTCCATTGCAATCGTTCCCCTGCAACCTGTTCTGATCCAGTGTGTTTATAGACAGAATGAGACAATATGTGTCAAATGGGCATTCAGCAAGCCAAACCCGTGGAAGATATTTTCAGAAACAGACGGATTTCATATATCAGCTGTATAAAGAGGCGAAGGTGTTTAGTTATGAAACCGGAAAGGCGAGCTTTCATTCGTTTCTGGCGACGTTCCAAAGTCTGAATGACAATGCGGGGGTGAGTCGTGTGATTACTCGATCGGTTGCCGGCACAGTTCAGAGAAAATGTTGGACCATTATTCGCGGCTGGATGTTGATAAGGCACGGGAAGCGTTGGAGCGGTCTATTCCTGATTTGGGTAAGTGAGCGTTAAAACCTGAAACTTGAAACCTGAACCGTATTCTTTTCTCAGCGAACTTCCTGGGCCGAACGAGTGTTCGATTTGTTATTGCGACTCGACCGTACAACAATTTTGACGGGGGCTGATCCGACATTCCATGCACTGGCACCAAATCCTGTGCAACTCTTCATTCCGAATCCGCTGACGTTTGTAGAATTGATTCTCATAAGGAAGCTCCTTTGTGTTTGTTTTGTTTCCCTTTGTTGATGAGCATGAAACACCATCCACATGAAAACCCACACAGCCGCCCCATGAATTTTTTGTAATAAGTGATCAGCAACAAGATGCCGGATTTTTCTCGTACCTGCACCGCTGCCCAGCGATTCCAGCGAGGAATCAAAGGTAAAAACTCATACAGGGCGTCCCAAGG
>JAAYDL010000136.1 GCA_012729265.1 Lentisphaerota bacterium
AAGCTATGAAGCCAAGGCTCTCGGGATTAAACGCGGGGTGTCTCTATGGGATGCAAAACGCATGTGTCCGGAGCTGGTGATTCTGCCTTCCGATTATGAAAGCTACAGTATCTACTCCAAGCGCATGTTTGAGATTATGCGGCGTTACACACCCGAGGTGGAGGAATATTCGATAGACGAGGGGTTCGCAGACATCACGGGGATGCGGCGCTTGTTCCGCTGTTCCTATGTTGAGATCGCAAAACAAATGCAGGCCGCCATCCAAGCGGAGTTGGATTTGACCGTATCGATCGGCCTCAGCCAGACCAAAACCCTCGCAAAAATTGCTTCGGATTTTCGCAAGCCGAATGGATTTACAGCGGTTTCGACCAAGCACCTCCAGTCATTTTTACAACAGGTTCCACTTGCCGATGTCTGGGGATTCGGCAAATCGAGCCAGGAGCTGCTGAGGAAACGCTGCATCCATACTGCGCACGACTTTGTGCTTCAGGACGAGGAGTGGGTCTACAAGCACATGCATAAACCCGGTTGGGAAATCTGGCAGGAATTGCGCGGCAACGCCGTCAAGCAGGTGGCCACGAAGGAGGAACCTCCCAAGGGAAGCGTCATGAAGAGCAAGACGTTTTCCGCCCCGTCGGCGGACAGAAACTATATCTTCGCAAAATTGGTCAGGAACCTTGAATCGGCCTTCATTAAGATACGTCGGCACCAGCTACGCTCGAAGGAGCTGGTCGTTTACCTGCGGCGGAAGGACTACGATGAACAGGGGCTCTCCGTACAGCTCGATCAGGGAACATCCAATCCCATGGAGGTCATGTTTCTGATCCATGAAATGTTCAGTCGGCTTTACCGCGAAGGGGTGGAATATCGGTCGACATCGGTTGTGTTGGGCGGACTCGAAAGTGACCGGGAACGCCAGACCGAACTATTCGAAGACCGCAGAGGCATGGAACGGATGCAGTCCCTCGGGCAAACCATCGACCAGATCAATCGGCGATACGGGAAGCACAAGATTTTTCTCGCCCCCGGCTTGTTCTTGCAAGGCGTGGAAACCAACGAACGGGACGAACCTTGTTGGCGAAAGGCGAACCTGCTGAAGGGTGAAACGGGGCGGCGAAGGATCTTCATACCGCGATTGGACATAGAGGTGTAATGTCCTATTTTTGATTCCATCAAGTGATGGCGTTGACCCGGTTGACGCTCTTGACCCCTCAGGCTGCCGGTAAATTACTAGACTACGGGACTGAGTTCTCATTCGCTCTTTTCTCAGCGAACTTCCTGCGCTGCACGAGTGAGCGATTTTTTAGAGCGACTCGACCGTACAACAATTTTGACGGGGGCTGATCCGACATTCCATGCACTGGCACCAAATCCTGCGCAACTCTTCATTCCGAATCCGCTGACGTTTGTAGAATTGATTCTCATAAGGAAGCTCCTTTGTGTTTGTTTTGTTTCCCTTTGTTGATGAGCATGAAACACCATTCACATGACAACCCACTCTGCCGCCCCATGAATTTTTTGTAATAAGTGATCAGCAACAAGATGCCGGATTTTTCTCGTACCTGCACCGCTGCCCAGCGATTCCAGCGAGGAATCAAAGGTAAAAACTCATACAGGGCGTCCCAAGG
>JAAYDL010000137.1 GCA_012729265.1 Lentisphaerota bacterium
CTGATCCGGGGATGGCTCAGTATTCAGCGGCCTTTCCGACACCGAGAAATTCTCGGTAGCCCACGACGCCCGCAGTATTCAACCCACCGGAACGGGGATGTTCCGGCGGTTGGAGGTGGATGACATCCACGTCCTTGAAAAAGCTCGATAGGGTCACGCCAGCACGTAATGTGGTGGGCAAAAGGCCTCGTGCATGACCCGTAGCTTGTGCAAGTCCGCGATGTATTTGTTAAGGTGCTCTCTTCGCGCAACTCACAGCACCGTCGAAAATGCGCGGATGTCGTCGCAGACCGGCCTGAACTTCGCATGAGCGCAGCGGCGCAAGCCAGAGCGAAGTTCAGAGTCCGCAGCCCGCAGGGCTGGACATTCGCGCGCGGCGGTGCTAAGGTGCGCATTGAAGAGGCACCTAAATACATCGCGTCAAGCGCTACAATTCGTGTAAAGAGGCTTCGCCCTCAGATGAGTGTGGTGTGTATCCTGAAGTTTATGGACTGTGGCTCCACTGAACATGAAACAGTCTAAACAATTGACTTACAGAATGAATTCAATAGCCATTGAATGAAAAATTCTTTCCAGTGTCATTATTGCTTACACTTGACCATTCGATTATGTTTCTCATCTTGCAGTGCTTCGTGTTATTATGGTGAAAGGTGAGAAGTTGTAGCAGAAAGATCAAATATGGCCCGACTGGAAGAATTGAAGCGCGGCGCGCAAGTCAAAGGCATTGACCCACATCAATTGGTAACGGTGATTGACATCCAATGGCATGGTACGAATGCCATTGAGTTATTCTACAAACGCGCTGACGGTTACCCTGGTACGCAACTCTTGTATCGGGAGAGTGAGCCAGCGCTGGAAATTGTACAGGCTGGTCGTGCCTGGAGTTTTGATGGGGACGGAGATCTGCTGCGACTGGCATCGGAAGCGTACCGTATTCATCTCGCGCACCTTTTCGATCCGGTGCTGGCCGTTCATACATCGCTGATTGAACCACTTCCTCACCAGATCACAGCCGTGTACGCCGAGATGCTGACCCGCCAACCGCTCCGATACTTGTTGGCCGATGACCCTGGCGCAGGCAAGACGGTCATGGCCGGGCTGCTTATCAAAGAACTCGTGGTCCGCGGTGACGTGCAGCGCTGCCTGATTTGTGTGCCGGGCAGTTTGTGCGAACAGTGGCAAGACGAACTCTGGCTCAAGTTCCAACTACCTTTTGACATTCTGACGCGCGAAACCATTGAGGCGTCGCGCACCGGCAACCCGTTCACTGAACGCGATCTGGTCATCATTCGATTGGATCAGGTTAGCCGCAGTGACGAGCTTCAAGCCAAATTGCGCGTTACCGACTGGGACCTGGTGATTTGCGACGAAGCCCATAAATTGTCAGCGTCTTTCTTCGGCGGAGAACTCAAAGAAACGAAGCGTTACAAACTCGGTAGGTTGCTGGCGAGCTTGACGCGGCATTTCCTGTTGATGACTGCTACACCCCATAACGGCAAGGAAGAAGACTTCCAGTTGTTCCTGGCGCTGCTGGATGCAGACCGCTTCGAGGGGCGGTTTCGGGATGGCGTCCACACTGTCGATGTCTCCGATCTCATGCGCCGCATGGTCAAGGAAGAACTACTCAAATTCGATGGCAAACCGTTGTTTCCAGAGCGGCGCGCATACACGGTGGACTACGCGTTATCTGATGCAGAAGCGCAGCTTTATCATGCGGTCACCGAGTACGTGCGCGAGGAGTTCAACCGGGCCGATCAGCTCGACAATGGCGGGCGACGCGGTACGGTCGGTTTTGCCTTGACCCTTCTTCAACGGCGATTGGCATCCTCGCCGGAAGCGATCTACCGCTCCTTGCAGCGCCGCCGCGAGCGTCTTGAAGACCGTTTGCAGGAAGAAAAGGTGCTCAAGCGCGGAGCCGATCTACTGGCAGAAACTAGCCTGCCGCTGTTCAGCGAAGAAGACCTGGACGATCTTGACGATGCGCCGGATGCCGAAGTCGAAGCAGCGGAGGAAGCGGTCATTGACCGGGCCACCGCTGCCCGGACAATTGCCGAACTGGAAATCGAGATTGAGCATTTGCGCCAACTCGAAGTGATGGCCTCGCGCGTGCGTTACAGTGGCCTGGACCGCAAGTGGGAAGAACTCGCCAGCTTGATGCAGACCAACGAAGAGATGGTCGATTCAGATCGCGGGCGCAGTAAAGTGGTCATCTTTACCGAGCATCGCGACACGCTCAACTATCTCCATGAGCGGATCACCACCCTACTTGGCCGTGAGGAATATGTGGTATGTATTCACGGTGGCATGGCGCGTGAAGAGCGCCGCGCGATTGAGGACCAATTTCGTAATGACCCGGATGTGATTGTACTGCTTGCCACTGATGCGGCGGGGGAAGGTATCAACCTGCAACGCGCGCATTTGATGGTCAACTATGATCTGCCCTGGAATCCGAACCGCCTCGAACAGCGTTTCGGGCGCATTCACCGGATCGGCCAGACCGAGGTATGCCACCTGTGGAACCTGGTCGCCGGGGAAACGCGCGAGGGTTATGTCTATCGGCGGCTGCTGGACAAACTCGAAATCGAGCGACAGGCGCTCAACGGTCAGGTCTTTGATGTGTTGGGTCACCTGTTTGACCAGACACCGCTGCGCAAACTACTGGTCGAAGCCATCCGTTATGGAGAACAATCCGAAGTGCGCGCCCGGTTGGATGAAGCGGTCGATAGCGCGCTGGACCGTGAACATGTGCGCGAACTCCTTGATACTCGGTCTCTGGCGACTGAGAGCATGGACATCACGCATATCATGCGCATCCGCGAAGACATGGAGCGCGCGGCGGCCCGGCGGTTGCAACCCTTCTACATCCAGTCGTTTTTCCTCGAAGCGTTCCAGCATCTGGGTGGCACAATTCGCGAGCGCGAACCAGGCCGTTATCAGATCACGCATGTTCCGGCGGCGATCCGCAGCCGCGACCGGCTGATTGGCACCGGTGCGCCGGTGCTCAAGCAGTACGAGCGCGTGTGTTTCGACAAACCGCTGATTAGCGTGCCGGGCAAGCCACTGGCCGCGTTTGTCTGCCCTGGTCATTCCTTGCTCGACGCAACCATCGACCTGATCCTTGAACGCCACCGTGACATCCTCAAACGCGGCGCGGTACTGGTCGATCCAACTGATCCCGGTACCGAAGTGCGAGCGCTGTTCTATCTCCAACAGAGCATCCACGATGCGCGCCCAACACGTAACAGCGGCCAGCGTTTGATTTCGCAGGAAGTGCATTTTGTCGAGATCGACGCGCGTGGCAGCGTGCGCAATGCGGGCAGCGCGCCATATCTGGATTACCGTCCAGCGACCGACGAAGAAGTTGCGGTCGTCCAGCCCTATCTTGAGGCGGATTGGCTTGCTTCGGATAACCTGGAAGCCAGGGCTAGCGGTTACGCCATTGAGGAACTGATCCCGCGTCACCTGGCGCGTGTGCGGCAGCGCCGCGAGGCGTTGATCAACAAGACTATTGCAGCAGTCCAGGAGCGCCTGACTAAGGAAATCAACTACTGGGATTTCCGGGCCAACGAGTTGCGTTCACAGGAACAGGCCGGGCGTCCGAATGCAAAAATCAATTCGGCGCGAGCACGCCAGCGCGCGGATGAACTCGAAGCCCGGCTGCGGCGGCGCATGGAAGAACTCGAACAGGAGCGGCAGATTTCCGCCGCACCACCGGTGATGATTGGCGGGGCGCTGATCGTGCCTGCCGGACTGCTATGGGGCGACGATGTGCCCGCCGCCATCCGCGACCGGCGCATCACCGAGCAGATCGCGATGCAGATGGTGATGGAAACCGAGATTCGCTTGGGACACTCCCCGCGCGACGTGAGCGCCGACAATCTCGGCTATGACATCGAGAGCCGCGACGGAGAATCCGGCCAGCTACGTTTCATCGAGGTCAAGGGACGCCGCGCCGGTGCGGAAACCGTGACCGTTACCTACAATGAAATCCGCGCGCTGTGCAACCGGCCTGATACCGGCATCCTGGCGCTTGTTGAGGTGGATGGTGACGGACGGCCTCATTCACCGCGTTACGTATGGAATGCGTTCACACGGGAACCGGAGTTCCCAATTGCCAGTGTGAATGCGGATCTGCGGGAATTCCTTGAAATGAGTGATCTGCCAAGATAGCGCGTTCGAAAATAGTCAGTCAACGGTAGAAAAAAAATAGATGAATTTGAGCCTAGGATCATTCATAACGGTAGAGATAGAAGAACTCGGAGTTATGGAATTGCGCTCCGATTTCACGATTCTAGATATCGAAATCCTTCAAAGATTGGTCGAAAACGAAGAAGCAGATTCAAGAGATTTCGTGATAGAAGCGATCAAAAGACTTCTGCACGAACCCGATGTCAATGTTGATGAACTGAAGGGTTGGAGTAGGTCGAGCCTTGAACACATAGTTATAGAATGGTCAAAGCAACAACAGGACCCTGTGTGGGAACTATCTCAAGAACTCGATGTTTTTGATGCATTTGAGCAAGCGTTTAGGAACTATGTGGCTAACTTCTGGGCTAACTTCGGGCAACGGATGAAGGAGGCATTAGCTGGGGTTCAGCGACACATGGCGACAACCCTTGCGCAGAGTGTTGAACGCTATATCCAACCTACTCAGTTCCAAGAAACAATGAAGACAATACTTGCGCAGAATATGGAACGTCTTATCCAGTCTGTGCAATTCCAAGAAACAATGAAGGCGATCAACAAAGCGCTTCAGGAACAATTCAAGGTAATCAACGAATCGATTCAAGAGCATCTTAGGAAGATCGCAGAGACTTCCACATTCGTTATTGAGACCGGACGTTTTTTTGAAAATCTGCCGGATTTTGGGTCGCTCGCGAAAACGGTTGAGCCTTATGTTCGAGCTGCGGAAACAGTGGAGGAAGAAGGTTTCCGTTTTGTGCTAGGCATTTGGGCACTAGCCGATGTTGTTCCATTTCTCGGTATTGATCAGATTGATGAAAAAGTACGTCCTGCGGCTGTTACGAATCGGTTGTTAAGTCTCACCCGCAATGAGCAATTTGCAGACGATCTACAATCCAACTTCGAGAGATCTTCAGTTCTTAGGCGTCGCTGGCCCATTGTAGAACGAGCGCTGATGGCACATATTGATCGGAATTATGCACTGTCGATCCCTACCCTTTTGGCACAAGTCGAAGGTATTTTTACTGACGCATTGATACTAAAACAATTGGTAGTGCGAATTAGTGGCAAAATCTACGCAAGAGATAGTACCGGACAGCCTAAACTTAACAAAAAAGGAAAACCCATTGAATTGAGCGGATTAGGCCAAAAAGTGGATAATTCCGATCTTCGGGACGAGCATTTGCTTGCTCTCCTTGCAGAATTCTTTGCCAACGGTTTGGTTTCTGACCGCAATAGCATATTACATGGCAGCAACCTGTCTTACAATAGAGCTAAATTGTCGGTCCAACTGGTGCTGAACATCTACATATTGGCTGCTGAGTTCGCCGATTTTGAAAGTGAGAACTGAATGTCCCAACGCAAAAAACTAATCGAAGTCGCGTTGCCGCTCGAAGCCATTAACGCGGCCAGCGCGCGCGAAAAATCCATCCGGCACGGCCACCCCAGCACACTGCACCTGTGGTGGGCACGACGACCGCTCGCGGCAGCCCGCGCGGTGATCTTCACCTCACTGGTGGACGACCCCGACGACCCTAACGCTCCGCCAGAATTCGTCGAAGCGTGCCGCAAGCTGCGCAAGGGCGCGAACGCCAGCGTCGAGGACACGCCACGCCAGCGCCTGTTCGACTTCATCGAGCTACTGGTGCAGTGGGAAAGTACCACTGACGAAGATGTGCTCGAAACGGCGCGCGAACTGATCCGCCTGAGCACGAACGGCAATCCACCGCCGCTGCTCGACCCATTCGCGGGCGGTGGCTCGATCCCGTTGGAAGCGCAGCGCTTAGGGCTGGAAGCCCACGCCAGCGACCTGAATCCTGTCGCGGTGATGATCAACAAGGCGCTGATCGAAATCCCGCCGCGATTTGCCAATATGCCGCCCGTGAACCCGCGTGACCGCGAGAAAATCGGCGGGCAAGCGGGCTGGAAGGGTGCGCAGGGGCTGGCCGCCGACGTGCGCTACTACGGCGAGTGGATGCGCGACCGGGCATGGGAGCGCATCGGCCATCTATACCCGAAGGGACCAAACGGTGAGACGGTGATCGCTTGGTTGTGGGCGCGCACAGTGAAATGCCCGAATCCAGCATGTGGAGCGCAAATGCCGCTAGTCCGGAGTTTTACTTTGGGCAAGAAAAAAGGAAAAGAGGCATGGGCCAAACCGCAAGTTGATGCGGCCACGCGAGAGATTAGGTTTAGTGTTAAACAGGGTAAACCGCCAAAAGAAAAAGATGGCACCATGAAGCGAAGTGGAGCAGAGTGCGTAGTGTGCGGGGAACCAGTCCCATTTGAGTATATCCGGCAAGAAGGTCAAGCTGGACGTATGAATGAACAGATGATGGCTATAGCCACTGAGGGTCGAGATGGCCGAAATTATTATGCTCCGGATGAACTACATTGCCAGATCTCCAGAGAAGCTGAACCGCATTGGAAGCCCGAGCAACAAGTTACATCACCAAGCCACGATGTGGACCGTTTGCCCATGTACGGGATGTTTTCCTGGGGAGATGCCTTCACAGATCGGCAACTCGTCGCATTAACCAACCTAAGTGAATTGGTAACTCAGGTTAGAAGTCAAATAGAAGCTGATGCGATTGAGGCCGGTTTATTGCAAGATAGCAACTCGCTACGAAATCAGGGCAGCGAAGCATTGGCTTATTCGGAAGCCGTAAGCGTATATCTGGCTTTTGCAGTGGATCGTAGCGCAGATCGTGGTTCGACAGTTTGCTCATGGGACAATAGCCCCAAAATGGAAGCTCTTCGCAATACTTTTGCGCGACAAGCGATTCCTATGACCTGGGACTTTGCAGAAGGAAATCCATTCAGCAGTTCAAGTGGTAACTGGTTGAATAACGTTGACTGGGTGGCAAAAGCTGTAGAACTCTTGCATCCCGATTCTATCGGATTTGCCGTTCAACGAGATGCACAGAGTAATTCCTTTCCCGAAAACATGGTCATTTCAACTGATCCGCCATATTACGATAATATCGGTTACGCGGATTTATCTGACTTCTTTTACGTTTGGATGAGGCAAGCTCTCCAAAGCATTTTCCCAGATATATTCGCAACGCTGCTCGTTCCAAAAGACCCAGAAATTGTTGCAAGTCCACATCGTTTTGATGGTCGTAAAGATGATGCCAACCGGCATTTTGAGAACGGTTTACATCAAGCTTTTCTAAACATTCATCGGGTAGTACTTCCCGACTTCCCCCTTACCACCTACTATGCCTTCAAACA